>DATIXW010000111.1:0-2426 GCA_035518135.1 Steroidobacteraceae bacterium | reverse complement strand
ACCTACCGCTGCCCGCTGCACTGCGTCTTCTGCTACAACCCGACCGACTTCGCCCGCACCGGGCCGGAGCTCTCGACCGCGCAGTGGCTGCGGGTGCTCGAGGAGGCGCGCGCGCTCGGTGCGGTGCAGCTCGGCCTCTCGGGCGGGGAGCCCCTCGTGCGCGATGACCTCGAGCAGATCGTGGCGAGCGCGCACGCGCTTGGCTTCTACACCAACCTCGTCACCTCCGGGGTGGGACTCACGCCCGAGCGCATCCGCGCGCTCAAGGCCGGCGGCCTGGATCACATCCAGCTGTCCTTCCAGGACAGCTCGCGCGAGCTGAACGATTTCCTGAGCAGCACCCGTACCTTTGACCTCAAGGCGCGGGTCGCCGAGCTCATCCGCGCCCACGACTACCCGATGGTGCTCAACGTGGTGCTGCACCGGCACAACATCGATCACGTGGGCGAGATCCTCGCGATGGCCGAGCGCCTGGGTGCCCAGTACGTCGAGCTCGCCAACACGCAGTACTACGGCTGGGCGTGGCTGAACCGCGAGGAGCTGCTGCCGAGCCGCGCGCAGCTTGAGCGTGCCGAGGCGGTGACGAATGAGTTTCGCGCGCGCGTCGGCAACCGCATGCAGGTCTACTTCGTGGTGCCCGACTATTTCGAGAAGCGTCCCAAGCCCTGCATGAGCGGCCTGGGGTCGGTGTTCCTCGCCATCACCCCCGATGGCACGGCGCTGCCGTGCCACGCGGCGCGCATGCTCCCGGGGCTAGAGCTGCCGAACGTGACCTCCAGCAGCGTGCGCGCGATCTGGTACGAGAGCCAGGCCTTCAACCGCTTCCGCGGCGAGGGCTGGATGAAGGAGCCGTGCGTCTCCTGCCCCGAGCGCACCAAGGACTTCGGCGGCTGCCGCTGCCAGGCGTATCTCTTGACCGGCGACCCCGACAACGCCGATCCGGTGTGCGAGCTGTCTCCGCACCATCACCTCATCACCGAGGCCGTGGCGCGGGCCGAGGCCGCCGTCGCCGCCCCGCGGGCACCGCGCGAGCACGTGCTGACCTTCCGCGACCACCGCAGCTCGATTGACGTGACCCCCGGCGTGCCGCCGCCGGCGCAGCGCCGCTGAGGGGACACCCGCGTGGCGGTGCGGCCGGTGCTGAAGATGGGCGAGCCGCTGCTGCGGGCGGTGGCAGCACCGGTGCGGCGCTTCGATGCGGAGCTGGCCGCGCTGGTCGCCGACATGGACGACACCATGCGCGCACTGAGCGGCGCGGGCATCGCCGCGCCGCAGATCGGGGTGAGCACCCGCGTGGTCATCTTCGAGCTCAAGGAGAACCCGCGCTACCCGCACATCCGGCCCGTGCCCTACACGGTGCTCGTCAATCCCGTGCTCACCCCCCTCACCACGCACGAGGAGGAGGGCTGGGAAGGGTGCCTGTCGGTGCCGGGGCTGCGCGGCCTCGTGCCGCGCGTCACGCGCCTGCGCTATCAGGGCTTTGACCTTCACGGCACCGCGTTCGAGCGCACGGTCGAGGGCTTTCACGCGCGCGTGGTGCAGCACGAGGTAGACCACCTCGATGGAATCCTTTTTCCGCAACGGGTCCGGGATTTGCGAAACTTCGGCTTCGAGGACGTGCTCGCCGGGCAGCTGACGGCGATGCCCGACTGATGTCTCCGCCGCCGGATGAGGAGAGTGTCCCAATGAGCCAGCGCGCCACCGGATCCTTCGACGTCAAGGTCACCCCGCAGAAGCCGGACACGCAGATCGCGCGGGCCGCGAACTTAAGTCGCCTGACGATCGACAAGCGCTTCCACGGGGACCTGGAGGGCATCAGCAAGGGCGAGATGCTCGCCCTGCAGACCGAGGTGAAGGGCTCGGCCGGCTACGTGGCGCTCGAGCGCGTCACCGGCAAGCTCAAGGGACGCTCGGGCAGCTTCGTGCTGCAGCACAGCGGCACCCTGGAGCGCGGCGAGGAGCACACGCAGGTGAGCGTGGTGCCCGACTCCGGATCCGGGGAGCTGCGCGGGCTCACCGGCACCATGAGCATCAAGGTGGCCACCGACGGGGCGCACTCGTACGCGTTCGAGTTCAAGATCGACCCCAAGGGCATCCCCTAGGGCTGCCTCAGGAGCCGGGCGCCGCCTGCCTCGCCCCCGGGGCCGCGCGGCGCACCCGCACGTCGCGCTGCAGCCGCACGGCCGTTTCCACCCCCTGGTAGTAGCCGGGGACCTCGCCGATCTGCGCATAGCCGAGCGCTCCATAGAAGGCGCGCGCGCCGGCGTTGCGCGCGCGCAGCTCCAGGGTGACCGTGAAGGTGCCGGCGGTGAGCGCGCTGTCCTCGAGCCAGGTGAGGAGCGTGCGCGCGATGCCGCGGCGGCGGTGCCGGGGATCCACCGCGAGCAGGTTCAGATGCGCCCGCTCATCGCCGAAGCGCATGATCG
>DATIXW010000110.1:0-4434 GCA_035518135.1 Steroidobacteraceae bacterium | reverse complement strand
GTGTCACGGGTCCTTCGGAGCCGGCAACTACGGGATGTGCGGGCGGGCGTTTGACGGGCGCGTGCTGTTCACCTGGCCGAACCACCAGATCGCGGTGATGGGCGGCGAGCAGGCGGCGGGTACGCTCGCAGAAGTGAAGTTGCGACAGCTGCAGCGCACCGGTGCTGCGGTCGATGCAGAGGCGATCAGGCGCCTGCGCGCAGACACCCTGAAGGCCTACGAGGAACAGACTTCCGCGTTGAACTCCACTTCGGAACTGTGGGACGACGGGATTCTTGACCCCGTGGATACCCGCAACGCGCTCGGGATCGCGCTCTCGGCAGCCATGAACGCACCGGCCGGGCCGGCGGGAAACGGCGTCTTCCGCTTCTGAGGCGCTATTTGCCCTTCCACACCGGCGGGCGCTTCTCGGCGAACGCCCGCGGGCCTTCCTGGGCGTCCTCGCTCAGGTATACGGGTTCAAACAGACGGTCGCCGGCGCGCAGCGCCTCGGTACGGCCGGTCTCGGTGGCCGCGTACACCAGCGCGCGACAGGCGCGCACCGTGAGCGGCGCGTTGGCGGCGATGCGTGCGGCGAGCTCGAGACTGCGCGCGAGCAACTGCTCGCCAGGCACCACATGATTGACGTACCCGAGCTCGTGCAGGCGCGTGGCGCTCATCGGGGCACCGGTGAGCAGCAGCTCCATCATGATCCGCTGCGGCAGCATGTGCAGCAACGGCGCCGCCCATGGCGTGCCGCGCCCGACCCGGGCTTCCGTTATGGCGAAGCTCGCATGTTCAGCCGCCACGCACAGGTCGCACATCTGGGCGAACAGCCAGCCGCCCGCCATGGCGATGCCATTGACCGCGGCGATCGTGGGCTTGCTTACCTGGATCGCCTCGCCGAGGATCGGGATGAAGCCGCGCGGCGGGACCTTCAGGCCCATGGCGCTGGCCTCCTTCAGATCCATGCCGGCGCAGAACGCCTTGTCCCCGGCGCCGGTCAGTATGGCCACCCTGGCTGCGTCGTCCTCCTCGAAGCGCTTCCAGGCGGCGAACAGCCCGGCGCGCACCTCGGTATTGATGGCGTTACGGCTGTCGGGCCGGTTAATGGTGATCAGCGCCACCGGACCTTGCATCTGATACAGAACCGCATCGCTCATCGGCGCACCTGCAGGGTTGACAGAGACGATCAACGACCGCTAGCGTACCAAAACGGTACCACCGGTACCGCGAGCGTGAACCACGAAGAATCGACCGGCGGAGGCTGCGGCGTGTCGTACCGGTCCTGCGCAGCCCGTGAGAGGCCGTTGTGAACAGTTTGCCGAGGCTCGACGCAGGCCGGCTGCTCGCCGAGGCTCTGGGCGCGCCGGGCACCGCCCCGCGATCGGCATTGACCGGGGATCCCTGGCTCCTGGTTGATCTTGAGCCACATGCGCTGCCGCATGCGGGCGAGCGCGCCGCGCTCACGCGCTGGTTGCAGCATCAGGCGTGCCCGGTCATCGGCATAGCCGCGGGCGGTCTTAAGCATCCGCTCGCCTTTGCGTGCGATACCGTCCTCGAGGATGCGGCGCAGGCCGGGGAACTGGTGAGGAACATCGAAGCGACGCCGCTCGCCGCGATGGTGCTGGTGCAGGTGCTGCGCGCCACGGAGGGACTCGAGACCGAGCATGCCCTGGTCATCGAATCGTTCGCCTACGCGACCCTGCAGGGTGGAACGGAGTTCCGTCGCTGGCTGGCAAATGCCGTGCGGCCGGCAGCGCAGGCCGGGGACGAACCCGAACCGCCGGTGCTGGTGGAGCGCGCGGACGCGCAGCTGCGCCTGCGCCTGAACCGGCCGGCCCGCCGCAACGCGCTCTCGGTACCGATGCGTGACGCCCTGGCCGAGGCTCTGGAGCTTGTGCTCGCAGACACCTCCATCGCCCAGGTTATCGTAAGCGGAGAGGGCTCCTGCTTCAGTGCCGGCGGGGAACTCGCCGAATTCGGCAGCGTGGCCGATACGGCGACCGGCCACGCGGTGCGTTCGGCGCGCTCGGTGGCCGCCTTGCTGGCCCGCTGCGCGCCGCGGCTCACGGTCCGCGTGCACGGCGCCGCCGTCGGCGCGGGCGCGGAAATGGCCGCCTTCGCGGCGCGCGTGGAAGCGAGCGCCGACGCGTTTTTCCAGTTGCCGGAGCTGCGCTACGGGCTCATACCGGGTTGCGGGGGCTGCGTGAGCATTCCGCGGCGTATCGGGCGCCTGCGCACCGCCTACCTCGCGCTGTCCGCCCGGCGTCTCGATGCCGGCACCGCCTGCGGCTGGGGACTGGTTGATGCCGTAACGCCGTCGCTGCCGGCGCGGGCGTCGATAGCCTCGCGGTTGCGCCGGATTCACTGAAGGGGGAGGGCATGAGCAGATCGGCAATGGTGACGGGGGCCGCCATGGGCATGGGGATGCTCATGGCGCGCAAACTGGCGCAGCGAGGCTGGACGGTATTCGCCGGTGTCCTGCCGGGCGCGGACACCAGCGAGCTGACGCGCGCTGTGCAGCTCACGGTAATCGAGCAGGACGTCAGGGACGAGGCAATGGTGCAGGCCGGTGCGCGAAGGGTCGGTGAAGTGCTGAGCGGGACACCCCTTGACCTGCTCATCAACAATGCCGGGATCGCTGACATTGCCACCGGGCCGGTAGAGGGAGTGAATATCGAGGAGGGCAAGCTGCTCTTCGATGTGAATCTCTTCGGTCAGGTGCGCGTCATCAAGGCGTTCCTGCCGTTGATGTTCCACAGCAGGCAGTCGCCGCGTATCTTCAACTTTTCCTCCGGCGCGGTGCGCGTACCCATGCCCTGCTCAGCGATGTACAACATGTCGAAGTATGGCGTCGAGGGTCTCACCAACACGCTGCGCTATGAGCTGGCGAAATTCGGCATCCAGGTGACCTCCATCGAACCCGGCGCGGTCAAGACCCATATGACCGCAGATCCGATCAATTCCACGGCTCGCATCTGGGAGCGCTCGAGCGCGCAGATCCGCGCGCGGTACGAGGCCAAGCTGCGGCCCATCACCGATCGTCTGGGTCGCATGCTGCTGACGGCGAACGAGCCGGACGAAGTCACCGACGGCGTGCTGAAGCTGCTCGAGGTGGCGCGGCTCAAGCCCCGCTACATGGTGGGCAAGGAAGTGCGCATGTTGCCGCTGATGCAGGCACTGCTGTCCGAAGGTGCCTTCGAGAGACTGGTGGCGAAGCAGTTCAAGATCTGACGCGCGTGATTAGGTGAATCCGAGGAGAATTCAGTGCAGGAAGTGAAAACAAGGTTTGCGACGCTGCGTGAAGGCAGCCGCACCCTGGCGGCGGCAAGCGGCGCCCAGCGCGCCGAGAGACTGCGGGGGATGCTGGCGGCGGTGCTGAACAACAAGCAGCGCTTCTACGATGCGGCGCATACCGAGATGAAGGCCTGTGACCTCGATGTGGCCGCGCAGCTGGTGATGGTCAAGAGCGAGGTGGACTTCGTCGCCAAGCGCGTGGCCGGCTGGATGAAGCCGCGCCGCGTGCGCAACTCCGCGGCCACGCTCGGCAAGAAGTGCTACATCCTGTACGAGCCGAAGGGCGTCGTGCTCAACCTGTCCACCTGGAACGCCCCGATCGCCATCGCGCTGGTGCCCGCGATTGCCGCGATCGCCGCCGGCAACGCCTTCGCCCTGAAGCCCTCGGAACTGGCTCCCTACAGCGCGCACGTGCTCAAGGAGGTGCTGGAGGCTGCGCTGCCACACGATGAGTTCGCAGTGTTTGAGGGCGGCCCGGAGGTGGCGCAGGAGCTGCTCACGCTGCCCTTCAACCACATCTATTACACCGGCGGCCAGCGGGTGGGACGCCTGGTGATGAAGGCCGCCGCCGACAACTTCGCCGCGGTCACGCTGGAGATGGGGGGCAAGAATCCCGCCATCGTGGATGCGTCCGCCGCGATCGAGAACGCCGCGCGCAAGATCGCCTGGGGGCGTATCGCCAACGCCGGGCAGGTGTGTGTGGCGCCCGACTACGTGCTGGCGCATGAGTCGGTGTTCGAGGCGTTCGTGCAGTCGCTGATCAAGGCAATCGGGGAGATGTACAACGCCGATGGCGCGGGCTTTGAGAAGTCCCCCGAACTGATGCGTATCATCAACGATCAGCACTTTGCCCGCGTTGCGCGGTTGCTGCAGGATGCGCGCGATAAGGGCGCCATGTTTGCCTTCGGCGGGCAGACCCGCGCCGAGGATCGCTTCATCGCGCCGACGATCCTGACCAAGGTCACCGAGGACATGCTGGTGATGCAGGAGGAGATCTTCGCCCCCGTCCTGCCGATCATTCCGTACCGCGACCGCGCCGAAGCGCTCGAGATCATCGGTCGCCGCACGAAGCCGCTCGCGCTCTATATCTACGCCAAAGACCGCGCGACGATCGACTATTTCCTGGCGCACACCTCCGCCGGCAGCACGGTCGTG
>DATIXW010000109.1:0-10696 GCA_035518135.1 Steroidobacteraceae bacterium | reverse complement strand
ATGCCCAGCACCGCGCCGACCCGCGTGGCCACCGCCGAGCGGTACTCGATCGCTTCGTTCCCGAACATGACCCGAGTGCTGGGCAGCGCTTGGGCGAGCGGACCGCCCGGCAGCGGCACGCGGCACCCCTCGCCGTTGACGAGCAGCGCCAGAAACTCCAGGAGCGCCGAGTACCAGCGCGGGCCGTCGCGGTAGATCCCGAGTGGCTCGGGCTCGTAGCGCGCCAGCGAGGCGCGCAGCATCTGGGCGAGCTTTTCACAGGTCTCCAGCGCCGTGGCGCGTTCGCGCCTGAGCTCGGCCTGCCCGGAGCGGGCGAGCAGGCGCGCGAGAAAGCCCGCGGCCGCACCGGCGGCCGGACGGTAGATGAGCGTCAGGTACAGCTCATTGGCCATCAGCGTCTCCCCGGCAAGGCGCTCGCGGTAGCGCGCGGCCAGCCGGGCGGCGAAACCCTCCCCGGCGACGGCGGCCATGCTGGCGCGCACCGGGCGGCGTACCAGATGCGTCCACAGCGACAGCTCGGCGCTGGCCAGGTTGCGCCACAGCACGTTGAGGCGCTCGTGCCAGGCATTGAGCTGCGCATCGTCGGCGCTCTCGAAGCTCGCCCCGGCCAGGCGGAAGGTCTGCAGGTAGTCCCCGCGCACGCTCGTGATCACCTGCGGGGCGAGGTGCGCGCTGTAGGGGATGTGCTCTGCGGCCGCGCGCTCGCGACGCAGCGCCGCATGGCGCGCCGCGCTCACCACGGCCGCGGCATCCCGGCCGGCAGCGTCACGGGCCATTCCGGCCGGGCGCAGCGGCGGCCGCGCGCATCGGGCAGATCCAGCGGCAGCGGCGTGTAGCTGCTCGCCTTCCACAGCCGCAGCGTCGTGAGCAGCGCCGGCAGCCGCAGGCGCCCCCACAGCAGCAGCAGATCGAACAAGCGCGGGTCGCGTGCACACAAGAGCGCACTGACGCCGTGCACCGGCAGGCACAGCAGCAGCGTCAGGAGATTGCGCGTGAGGAGGAAGGCCTCCATCGTGAACACCAGGTTCGCAAGCAGCGCCGCGTAGGTGACTCCCCAGCGCATGGGCGGCCGCGTCGCGCCCACGAAAAGAATGTCGGCCTTAAGTCCGCCGTTGCGCGCGCTCATGGTCAGACGCCGAACATGCCGCGGACCCAGGTCACGATCTGCGGCGCGCCGAATGCGATCGCGATGCCAAGAATTGCGCCGATGCACCACCCCCACGACATTCGGTTCGCCATCGCCATCGCCCCGAGCACCATCACGAGGATCACCGCAATGGGGGTGAGCCAGGCGAGGATGTTGGTCTGCAGCGCCGTGGCGCCGGTCATGAAGGGCGAGCCCTGCGCCTGGGCGGCGGCGAGTGCCGGCGCGGCCAGCAGCGCTGCGGCGGCGCACTCGTGAGCGATACGGTAGCGGCGGTGACGCGAATGCATGGGATCCTCCTTAAGCGCTCTGCGCGGTGGTCGGGGCGGTGATGTGCGGGGAGGGAGAGTCTAGGCATGCGCGCCGCGAAGGGAATCGCACCAGCACGCGCGTTTATGCAGAAACGCGCACGCGCAGCGTTGCACTGAGCGGCGGTTGTGTATCTTCTGCTGCACGCGGATTCGCAACAGGTGCCCCATGAGTCTTGCCGAGGCGATGCGTGATGAGGTGTCGGTGGAAGAGTGTCTGGATGAGCTCGGCGAGGCGCTGCGCACGCTCGAGCACGTACCGCCGACGCTGCTGGCGGTGGCGCTGCGCGTGCACCTTGAGACGTTGCTGCAGGCGCTGCTCGAGAGCCACGTGTGCACGCGCGCCGAGGTGCGTGCGTTCGTCCGCGAGCTCGAGCGCGAATCCCTCGCCTACGGCGAGGATTGATGCCGGCGGCTACGCGCGCTGGCGCGCGCCGCGAACCGGTGCACTTGCGCTACAACATCGCGGGCATGCGCGCGGCGAGAAAGTCGCTGAAGGCACGAACCGGGGGGAGCATGCCGCGGCGGCTCGGGAACACCACGTGCAGAACTCCCTGGGGTGCGTTCCAACCGGGCAGCGCGTGCGTAAGTGCGCCGCTGCGCAGATCCTCGCGCACCACGCTCTCCCGGCAGCAGCGCGATGCCGAGGCCTGCGAGCACCGCCGCGCGCAGGACGGCGAAGTCCAGACACGCCATGCGTGGCGTGCACCACCTCGCCCCCGGGGACCCACGAGCTCCCAGTCACGTCGCTCCACCTCTGCCGCATGCCCGAGCGTTCTGATGCCCGCACAGCTGCTCGGGCGTTGCCAGCGGGTGACTGGCCGAGGTAGGCGGGACTTGCGACGAGGAACTCATCCAGCGGACGAAACACCCGCATGACGAGCCCGTCCTCGCCACTCGGACGCGCACGCACGCGCAGCGCCACGTCGAAGCCCTCATTGAGGACGTTAACCCGGGGAGCGCGAACAGAGCCTGCAGAACGCCCGCGCGTGCATCCGCGACCTCAGCCCCGCCGCCCCGACGGCCCTTGCCGCCTGAGCTGCGCGACCCCATCTTGGCCATCCTTAGCCATCGCAGGAGAAGCACTCATGACCCAGACCTCATCGCCGGCCCGCAGCGTGCGTCAGATCGTGCGCGGGCTGCCCACCTCCGATGGCGCCGGCGTGAAACTGCGCCGGGTCATCGGGCAGCCGCAGCTGCCGGACCTGGACCCCTTCCTCATGCTCGATGAGTTCGGCACCGAGCAGCCCGAGGACTACCTCGCCGGCTTTCCCGATCACCCGCATCGCGGGTTCGAGACGGTCACCTACATGCTCGACGGGCGCATGCGCCACCGCGACAACCATGGCAACGAGGGCGTGCTCGTTCCCGGGAGCGTCCAGTGGATGACCGCCGGACGCGGGCTCGTGCATTCGGAAATGCCTGAGCAGCAGGAAGGCCGCATGCGCGGCTTCCAGCTGTGGCTGAACCTGCCGGCGCGCGACAAGATGACCGCCCCGAAGTACCAGGAATTCGGACCCGAGCGCATCCCGAGCGCCGCTCCCGCCGCCGGGATCACCGCGAAGGTGATCGCCGGCAGCGTCGCCGGCGTCAGCGGGCCGATCCAGCAGCCGGCCACCGACCCGACCTACCTTGACCTCGCGCTCGAGCCGAATGCGGTGTTCGAGCAGACGCTGCCGAGCGATCACGCCGCGTTCGTGTACGTCTTTGAGGGCACGATTGCGGTCGGCACCGAGCAAAAGCCCGTGGCCGCTCACGAGCTCGCGGTGCTGAGCGAGGGGGCGCTGATCCGCCTGACCGGCGTGCGCGCCGGTGCCGACGGCAGGACGGCGCGCGCGATCCTGGTCGCGGGCCGACCGCTGCGCGAGCCGGTGGCCAAGTACGGCCCGTTCGTCATGAACACCCGCGCCGAGCTGCAGCAGGCGTTCGCGGACTTCCAGGCCGGGAAGTTCTAAAAGGCGCGCAAGATTAGCGCGGCGGCGCGCGAAACCCGTAGCGCGCGAAGATTTCCTGCGCGGCCTGCGCGCGCAGGAACTCCACGTAGCGCGCCGCCTCGGCGTGGCCCTGCGCGGTCACCGCGGCCGGATACACGATTGGCGGGTGGGACTCGGCGGGAAACTCCGCGACCACGCGCACGCGCTTCTCCGCCCGTGCATCGGTCCCGTACACGATCCCGAGCGGTGCATCACCGCGCGCCACGTAGGCCAGCGCCGCACGCACGTTTTCCCCGCGCACCAGGTGCGGCTCGATCCCCGCCCAGACGCCGAAGTGCGTGAGCGCGGCGCGCGCATACAGTCCCGCCGGCACCGAGTCCGGGTCCGCCGTGGCGAGGCGACCGCCGCCGAGCGCTGCGAGCAGGGGGAAGCCGGCGCTGATCTGCAGCTGCACCGGGCTTTGCACCGGGGCGATCAGTACGAGCGTGTTGCCAAGCACGTCGGTGCGGGTGGCGCTGCGCAAGAGGCCGCGCGTATCGAGATAATCCATCCACTCCCGGTCGGCGCAGAAGAACACATCCGCGTGCGCGCCCGCCTCGATCTGCTTGGCAAGGAGGGAGCTGGCCGCATAGGAGGCCTTCACCCCGATGTGGGTAGCGGCGCTGAAGGCACGGTCCACTTCCTCCAGGGCCTCCGCGAGGGATGCGGCCGCAAAGACGAGCAGTGTGGTGTCGGGGCCACGGGAAGCAGCCGGGGCGGCCTCGTGAGCCATGAGGAGGGGGCTCGTCAGACAAATGACCGTCACCAAGGAGCGGAAGCTCCCTCGGGGCATTCTTCTGATTGCCATAAATCACGGCCTTCGCTAAGAGCTTATGTCAGCTTAACCAACATGGCTGGCGCAAGCGCAGCAGTTTGAAACGGGGGGGCCGGGAAGCGGCCTGCCTGAACTGCTACCTGTGGCAGCGGTGCCACCGAAGGATGGCGGGCAGAATGAGCGGATGTATCGGCAAGTGCCCTAAGGATCGCGGGTGCTGACGGCCCTCCCCGGCCGTGGGCCGCCTGCGGGCCGCTTCGCATCGGGTCCGCTGCTCCGGTTCGCGCTCCTGGCCTTCGGGGGCGCCTGGGGAGCCGTGCTCAGCGCCGGCGCCGATGAGGCCGCCCCGGCACATCTCGCTGCGATGACCCTCACCTCACCCGGCGGTGAGATCCCCGAAATCGAGCCGATCGCGAACGCACGGCCGCCGCGCTACGGGCCGCCCGAGGAAACCCCGGGCATCCCCTCGGACGCTGCCCTGGAGCGCGATCACGCCGTGATCGGGCAGGTGCTCGTCGACAACCAGAACATCTTCAACCTCGCGGACCCCAAGGACGACAAGAAGGTCTTCCGGCTCGCCGACCGGCTGCACATCAAGACGCGGGCGAGTGTGGTGCGCTCGCAGCTGCTGTTCAAGCCCGGCGATCCCTATTCCGCGCGCCTGGTGCAGGAATCCGAGCGCCTGCTGCGCGCGGATTCGTATTTCTACGACGCCTGGATCCGCCCGGTGCGTTACGAGGACGGCAAGGTCGACCTGAAGGTCACCACGCGCGACGTGTGGACGCTGAACCCCGGGTTCAACTTCAGCCGCAGCGGCGGCACCAACTCCACCGGCGCAAAGCTCGAGGACGCGAACCTCCTCGGCACCGGCGCATCCCTGAAGTTCTCGTACGAGAACAACGTCGACCGCTCGGGCTCCTCCGTCGAGCTGTCCGACAATCACGTTCTCAACAGCTGGACCCAGGTGGGATTGAGCTACGGGAATTTCAGCGACGGCGAGATGCGCGGGATCACCGTCACGCGCCCCTTCTATGCGCTCGATACGCGCACCGCGGGCTCCTTTGCCGCCCTCAATGACACCCAGGTCGATCCGCTCTACGACCAGGGCAAGCTCATCGACCAGTTCCAGGACCGCCATGAGCTGGTGCAGGCCTACTACGGGTGGTCCGCGGGACTGAAGGATGGCTGGGTGCATCGCTGGACCGCCGGCCTCACCTACGACGAGCATGCCTTCGCACCCGTCAGCAACATCAACGGCACCACCAACCTCCTGCCGGAGGACCGTCGCTTCACCTACCCCTTCATCGAGTGGGACCTGGTGCAGGACAACTACCTGAAGCTGTGGAACCATGACCAGATCGGCCGCACGGAAGACTACGAGCTCGGCGTGACCGCGAGCGCGCGGCTCGGCTGGGCGGCCGCGGGGCTGGGCTCGAGCGCGAGCGCGCTGATCATGAACGCCACCGCCAACAAGGGCTTCCGCGCGGGCAACTCGACGCTGCTGCTGAACAGTGATTTCTCCGGACGCCTCGAGCATGGCTCGCTCGAGAACGGCCTCATGGATGCCTCCGCCCGCTACTACGTGGAGCAAAGCAAGAACTGGCTGTTCTTCGGCACCTTCGCCGCCACCAAGGGCTGGAACCTCGACCTGGACAACCAGATTCTGCTGGGGGGCGACAACGGCCTGCGCGGCTATCCGCTGCGCTTTCAGGATGGCACGGCGCGGGCGCTGTTCAGTGCCGAGCAGCGCTACTTCACCGACTGGTACCCGTTCCGGCTGTTCCGCGTGGGCGGGGCGATCTTCTACGACATGGGCCGTACCTGGGGCGACCCGCCGCTCGCGCAGCCGAGCCTCGGGATCCTCAAGGACGTCGGTTTCGGGCTGCGCTTCGGCAATGCGCGCTCAGGGCTCGGCAACGTGATTCACGTGGACCTGGCGTTTCCGCTCGATGGCGGCTCGGGCATCTCGAAGGTGCAGTTCCTGGTGCAGACCGAGGCGACGTTCTGAAGCGCTGCGCGCGCTGTCAGCGCTTGAGGTTTACGCCGGTGCCGGGCTTGGCGGGTGCTGCGCCCGCACCCGTCTGCGGCGGCAGCACTTCCACCGAGAGGGTGAAGGTGCGCTTCTCGGTGCCGGCGAGGGAGCCCACGTTCACCACCTGACGGGTGACTTCCTCGCCGCGGTCGTTGCGCACGGCGATCACCACGAAATACTCCCACGCCTCCTGCAGCGGGGGATGGCGGATGACGCCTTCGACGCGCAGCGCCGAGGTGGCCGCCACCTGGCGCTTCGCCGCGTCCTGGTCGAAGCGCAGGTGGTGCATGCAGCCCGGGCAGATGCTCAGGCTCTCGAGGATGGCCGCCTTGCAGTGCGGACACGTGCGCGTCTTGCCCGGGGTCACCGGGCGAGAGGCCACGCTCATGCGTTGCCGAAGCCCTTGGTGTCACCCTTGCCCGCGCGCGACTCGCCCTCATAGCCGAACTCGACCTGGCCGCGCATGCGCGAACCGGCCGCCACGGTCAGCGAGCCCGCCTTGACGTCACCGTTGATGACCCCCGACTCGAGCAGCTCGACCCGCTTAGCATTTTCGATATTGCCGATGAGCTCGCCCGAGACGCTCACCACGGCGGCCTTGACGTGGCCTTCCAGGCGTGCGCCCGCGTCCAGGGTCACGTTCCCCTCCACGTGCACATCCCCCTTGAACTTGCCGGCGATGCGCACATGACCGTTGCCGGAGATCTTGCCCTCGATGGTGAGGTCAGCGGCAATCTGCGACTCCCGCATCTCGTTGCGCTGCGGGGCCGGGGCGGGAGCCGGGGCCGGGCGGCGGGCCGGTTCCGGGGTCAGCGAAGCCACATTGGCCCGCTCAGGCGCGTGGGCCGGCGTGGGGGCCGGGCTCGGGGCGGCTGGGCTGGTTCCGGTATTCGAATCTTTCCAAAGCGCCATGGAGTGTCCCTGTGGTAAATGAACGATGGAAGGTACCTGCGGCATAGCTTGGGGGGAAGTGTCTCCCGCGACCGACGGTCGTCAAGACCCGCCCGCCCAGATAGAGTTCACGTCTGCCGAAAGCTGCGACCAGAGTTAAGTGTAAACCGCGAACCCGTGCGCAAGCATGTCACGGCTCTCAATTAATAAAGAACCTGCCCTTTTTTAGCGCCCCCGGACCCCCATGCCCGTGAATCCGAAGTCCGTCCACCTGATCGCCGCGGCCCGCCCCAATTTCATGAAGGTGGCCCCCCTGTACCACGCCCTCGCCGGTGAAAGCTGGTGCCAGGCGGCCATCGTGCATACCGGGCAGCACTACGACGCGAACATGTCGGACGCCTTCTTCCGGGACTTGCGCCTGCCCGAACCCGCGCACCACCTGGAAGTCGGCAGCGGCTCGCATGCCGAGCAGACCGGCCGCACGATGATGGCCTACGAGGGGGTCTGCCAGCGCTCCCGCCCCGATGCCATCGTGGTGGTAGGCGATGTCAATGCGACCGCCGCCTGCGCCATGGTGGGCGCGAAGCTGTGGATCCCGGTGGTGCACCTGGAGGCCGGCCTGCGCAGCCGCGACCGCCGCATGCCCGAGGAGATCAATCGCCTGGTGACGGATGCGATCGCGGACCTGCTGTGGACCCCTTCCGCGGATGCGGATGCGAACCTGCGCGCGGAAGGGGTGCCGGCGGAGAAGATCGACTGCATCGGCAACATCATGATCGACTCGTTCGAGATGCTGCGCGCAAAGATCGAGGCATCCGCTGCCCGCGAGCGTCTGAAGCTCGCGGGGCCGTACGCGGTCGTGACGCTGCACCGTCCCTCGAACGTGGATACCCCCGAGAAGCTCGCCGAGCTGGTCGCGGCGCTCGTGGCGATCGCGCGCGAGCTCACCGTGGTGTTCGCGGTGCACCCGCGCACCCGCAAGCGTTTGGAGGACTTCAAGCTCCTCGACCAGATCACGACGACGCCCGCCATCCGCGTCACCGAACCGCTGAGCTATATCGAGTTCATGAGCCTGGTGATGCGCTCGACGATCGCCATCACCGACTCCGGCGGGGTGCAGGAGGAGACGACCTATCTCGGGATTCCGTGCGCCACGCTGCGTGAGAACACGGAACGTCCCATTACCATCTCCGAGGGCACGAACCGCCTGTTGCAGCCTCAGGGCCTGGTGGACGCGGTGCGCGAGGCACTCGCAGGCCGCTGGCCCAAGGGCACAAGGCCGGCGCTGTGGGACGGGCACGCGGCAGCGCGCGCAGCCCTCAGCCTGCGCACGCGGATCTTTTCCGCCCCCTAAAGGAGCGAGGCTCCCTAGGCGTCGATCAGGCGCAGCAGCTGCGCGGTCTTCTCGCGCATCAGGCCCTCGTCCGCCCGCGACTCCACGTTCAGCCGCACCAGCGGCTCGGTGTTGGAGCCACGCAGGTTGAAGCGCCACTGCTTGAACTCCATTGACAGGCCGTCGGTGAGATCGATCGCGGTCGCCTGGCCCTCGTAGTGGGCGCGCACCCGGGCGAGTATCGACTTCGCGTCCGTGCGCAGCTTGCGGTTGATCTCCCCGCTCGCCGGAAACAGCCGCATGCGCTCGCCCACGAGCGCCGAGAGCGGCTTGCCGCTCGCGCTCATGACGCCCAGCACCAGCAGCCACGGGATCATGCCGCTGTCGCAGTAAGAAAAGCGGCGGAAGTAATGGTGTGCGCTCATCTCCCCGCCGTAGGCGGCATCCACCTCGCGCATCTTGGCCTTGATAAAGGCGTGGCCGGACTTGCACAGCACCGCCGTGCCCCCGTGACGACGCACGATGTCGAGCGTGTTCCAGGTGAGGCGCGGGTCGTGCACGATGCGCGCGCCCGGCTCGAGCGCGAGGAAGTGCTCAGCCAGCAGGCCGACGAGGTAGTAGCCGTCGATGAACTGCCCGGTCTCGTCGAAGAAGAAGCAGCGGTCGTAATCGCCGTCCCAGGCGATGCCGACGTCGGCCGCGTTGCGGCGCACGATGTCGGCCGTGGCCGCCTGGTTCTCCTCCAGCATCGGATTGGGGACCCCGTGCGGAAAGTGGCCGTCCGGGTTGTTGTTGATCTTGATGAACTCGAATGGCAGGTGCGGCCCGAGCGCATCCACGATGAGTCCGGCGCCGCCATTGCCGGCATTGGTCACGACCTTGAGCTTCTTCAGCTTCCTGACGTCGACGTAGCCGAGCAGGTGCTGCAGGTATTTCGCGTGGATGTCGAGTGGCTCCTCGGTACCGGGCCGCACTGACTTCGCGGGCAGCTGCCCGGTCTCGATCAGGCGGCGCATCTCCTGCAGCCCGGTGTCGGCGCTGATGGGCCGGGCCTCCTCGCGCACGAACTTCATGCCGTTGTAGTCGGGCGGATTGTGGCTGGCGGTGACCATGATGCCCCCGTCCAGATGCTCGGCGAAGGTCGCGAAGTACGACCCTTCCGTGCCCCACAGCCCGATGTCGAGCACGTTAGTGCCGCAGTCCTTGAGGCCGCGCTTGAGGGCGGCGGCCAGCTGCGGGCTGGAGAGGCGGATGTCGTAGCCGACCGCCACGCGGTGCGGCTTCACGAAGGCGGCATAGGCACGCCCGATGTCGTAGGCGAGCGATTCGTTGATCTCATCGGGGATGCGGCCGCGGATGTCGTAGGCCTTGAACGAATCCAGATTGCTCATGCGTTTCGCCTTACTTGGTGGTTCCCTGGCGGCCGTAGCGATCCTCCAGGCGCACGATGTCGTCCTCGCCCAGATACGATCCGGACTGCACCTCGATGATCTCGAGCGCAATCATGCCGGGGTTCTCGATACGGTGCTTGACCCCCACCGGGATGTAGGTTGACTGGTTTTCCTCCAGTAGGAACTGCTCCTCGCCGCGCGTGATGCGCGCGGTCCCCGCGACGACGATCCAGTGCTCGGCGCGGTGATGGTGCAGCTGCAGCGAGAGCGTGGCACCTGGCTTGATCTTCAGGCGCTTCACCTGGAAGCGCGGCCCGCTCTCGAGGCTGTCGTAGCTCCCCCAGGGACGAAACACCTCGCGGTGCAGGGAGTGCTCGTAGCGGCCGCCGGCCTTGAGGCGCTGCACCAGCTTCTTCACGTCCTGGACGCGCGACTTGGGGGCGACCAGCACCGCGTCCTTGGTCTCGACCACCACGTGGTCCTTGAGCCCCACGGCGGCGAGCAGGCGGCTCTGCGCGTACAGGTAGGAGCCGGCCGTGTCCTCGTGGATGACGTCCCCGTGGGTCACGTTGCCCTGCGCATCCGCATCGCTCGCCTCGTGGAGCGAGGACCAGGAGCCGACGTCGCTCCAGCCGGCCGCGAGCGGCACGACCACCGCGTCCGCGGTCTTCTCCATGACCGCGTAATCGATCGAGTCGTTCGGGCAGGGCCCGAAGAGCTGCGGATCGATGCGCGTGAAGTCCAGGTCCGTGTGCGCCGCGCTGAAGGCCGCCTCGCAGACACTCGCCATCTGCGGGGCGTGGCGAGCGAGCTCCTCGAGGTAGCGGTGAGCGCGAAACAGGAACATGC
>DATIXW010000108.1:0-3670 GCA_035518135.1 Steroidobacteraceae bacterium | reverse complement strand
CACGCCCCGCGACGCTACAGCAACCCGAACACCGCCACCGCGTTCTGCGTGCCGACGAAGACCTTGCCGTCGGCCACCACCGGGGTGATGAACTTGTTGCCAGCGCCGAAGTGGTCACGCCCGTTGGCCGCCTGCGAACTGTTGTAGAGCTCGTGGCCCAGGTCGCTCGCATCGTACGCATGCAGCACCGCGGGGTTCGAGTTCTCGTGCGCCCACACGATCCCGTTGGCGGTCCCGTTCGCGGACACCACCGGCGAGGTGCCCGGATAAGGATACGGGGTGGCACTCGCAGAGCCGGTCGCAAGCTTCCCGCCGCTGATGGTGAAGGAGCGCAGCGAGCCGCCCACGGGACCGAAGTAAACGCTCTGCCTGAAGTACGCCGGCGTCGACCAGATCCCGCCGGCCAGCACGCCGTCGAGTTGCTGCCAGATGTGATTGCCGGAGGCACTGAACTTGCCCATCGCGTCGCGGCTGACGACGTAGATATTGCCGTCCTTGCCGGCGCCCACGGCCAGGTGCTGGGTGGCATTGTTGGCATCGGTCAGATCCGGCAGCAGCAGGATGCCGCCCGAGCCCAGGTCCTGGTCGTTGCTGGACTCAGTCACGGCGTTGGACATCGTGAAGTAGTCGCTGACCGCAAGCGAGCCGCCGGAGAGCTTCAGGAACGTGTTGCCGTAATCCGCACCGCTCGGGAAGCCGCTGCCGTCGAGCGTCGTCTCAAAGGCACCGTTGGCCGTCAGCAGGTACACGTTCCCCGCGGCATCCGCAGCCGGACCACCCCCGGCCATCCAGATGGCCGGTCCCGAGCCGCCACTGTTCGGGGCGGCGTTGAAGGCGGCCGTCTGCGCAAGGCTCGACTGGCTAAAGGCGATGACCCAGCCTGAATACGGCGGTGAATCGCAGTGGGAGGTAAAGCTCGTGTACAGGGTGCCGTTCGTAAGCAGCAGCGCTGCGCGCTCCGCGTACTGGCGCGCGTCGAAGCTCATCGTGCCGCCCTGCGTCGGGAAGCTCGCGCTGATCACGACCGGACCTCCGAGCAGTTCCGCACCGGTGGTGACGTCGAGCGCGTGCAGCCGCTGGTAATAGTTCGCGGAGCCATCCTTGGACATCGCGACCACGTAGAGCGTGCCGTGTGCGCCGGCACTGCGGTCGATGACGGGCGTCGCCGTAATGCCGATCTGCGGGGCGATCTGGTTGCAGCCGTCCACCGGTTCGGTCGGACTCTCGCCGCTCTTCAGGAGCGATGCCTTCCACAGCGCCGTGCCACTGTCGGCGTCGAACGCGTACACCGAGTCGTTCTCGGTGGCCACGAATACGACATTGTGCGTGCCGCCCTGCAGGCTCAGCCCTGAGAGGTACAGGGGTTGCGCATCCACTTTGCCGTCCACCGTCAGCAAGCGCAGCAGTCCGAAGCTGCTCGACTTCACGTTCGCGGTGGTGAGGCTTGTCTCGGTCAGGTTCTGCCCGGTGCGCGCCAGATCGTATTTGTAAGTCGTGATGTCCGTGCCGCTCGGGGGCGGGGGCGTGCCTCCCGTGGGCGGTGGCTGACCCGGTTGATTGGGCTGGCTCGGCGAGCCGCCGCCGCCCGAACTGCCGCCGCCGCAAGCCGCGGCCAGGGCCGAGACCAGCAGCAGCACCACGTTCCTGATCCCGGCGCGCGTGCGCTGCATCCTGTGATCCTCGTTGTCGGGTCGATCGATCAGACTCTAAACGCACAGCAACAAACGGCAAGCCGTCGGTCAAACGCGACGCCGGATTTGGCCGCCCCGCGAGCGGGCGTTATGTCGCGCAGCTGGGGGCCCCGAGGAGGTCCCGGCGCAGGTGCCGGACTCGTCAGCGGCCCTCCTCTCTTCTTACACTAGCTGCAAGCACAGTCCGACAACGCCCTCCCGGCCCCGGGCGGGCGCCACGTCGGCCGGAGAAGACGACCATGCGCGCGGCAGTATTCCAGGGGGTCGGGCAAGCGCTCTCGATCGAGCGGCTCGCCGACCCGCGTCCGGCGGCCGACCAGGTGATCATCGAGGTGCACCGGGCCGGCATCTGCGGCTCGGATCTGCACATGAGCGAATACGGCGCAGTACCGGCCGGCACCGTCTTCGGCCACGAGTTCGCCGGCACCATCGTCGAGCTCGGCGCCGCCGCGGGCGGGCGCTGGAAGACCGGCGACCGCGTCACGGCGCTGCCGGTGCAGGCCTGCCGCGAGTGCGAGGCCTGCGCCGCGGACCTGCCGGCGCTGTGCCTGGGGGGCCTCTTTACCGGTACGAACCTAGAGTATCCGGGAGCCTACGCCGAGTACGTGGGTGCGCGCACGGCGATGCTGCAGCGCCTGCCGGCGGGGGTGTCATTCGAGCTCGGCGCTCTGGTGGAGCCGCTCGCCGTTGCCCACCACGCCGTCGAGCTCGCCGGCGTCGGCCGCGGCGCGACGGTCCTGGTGCTCGGGGCGGGGCCCATCGGCGCCGGCGTCGTGCTCTTCGCGCGCGCCCAAGGGGCCCGGCACGTGATCGTCAGCGAGCGCTCCCGCGAGCGCCGCGCGATCGCGCTGGCGCTGGGGGCCACCGCCGTGATCGACCCGCAGCAGGAGAATGTCGCCGAGCGCTTCGCCTCGCACGCGGGAGGCCGACCGCAGATCGTGATCGAATGCGTCGGTGTCGCCGGGCTTCTGCAGCAGGCGATCGAGCTTGCGGGCATCCGCGCTCGGGTGCTGGTGGCCGGGGTGTGCTTCGCCCCTGACCAGATCATGCCGCTGACGGCGCTCATGAAGGAGGTCAGCGTCCAGTTCAGCCAGTGCTACCACGAGCGCAACTTCGCCGCCGTCATCGAGGCAATCGCGCACGGCAGAGTGCAGCCGCAGCCGATGCATACCGATACTGTGGGATTCGCCGGCCTGCCGCAGACCTTCGAGTCGTTGCGCCGCGATCCGCGCGGCTGCAAAGTGCTCATCGATCCGCGGGCCTAGAGCTATGCACGCCTTCCGCTACGAACCGGATGCCGGCCGGATCGAAGACCTGCAGCGGCGCCTCGCACACGCCCATCGGGTGCCGCTCGCCCCGGACCCCGGGGGCCAACTCGGTATCGCCGCCGCCGACCTCACGCGCCTTGCCGCTGGCCTTGCGGCGTTTGACTGGCCGCGCTTCGCCGCGCGCGTGAACCGCTGGCCCGCCTATCGGGTATCCCAGGCCGCCGAGCAGGTGCACTTCGTGCACGTGCCCAGCGCGACGCGCGCTGCAGTTCCGCTGCTGCTGCTGCACGGCTGGCCGGGTTCGTTCCTCGAGTTCCAGGAGGTGATTGCGCCGCTGACCGAGGGCACGCCGGCGTTTCACATCGTCTGCCCCTCCCTGCCCGGGTATGGCTTCTCGACACGCGACCCCGAGCGCAGCTGCAATGCCGCAGCGATCGCCGACACGATGGCCGAACTCATGCAGCGGCTCGGCTACACGCGCTTCCTGGTGCAGGGCGGGGACTGGGGCAGCGTCGTCGCTGGCGAACTCGCCCGACGTCACCCGGCCCGCTGCCTCGGCCTGCATCTGAACCTCGCCGCCCTGCGCCCGCCCCCCGCAGATGACCCCGCACGCGCCGCGGTGCTGCCCGAGGAAGCGGCCTGGCTCACCGCCCAGGCGCAGTTGTGGGCCGATGGCATGGGCTACTACGCGATTCAGAGCACCCGCCCGCA
>DATIXW010000107.1:0-7226 GCA_035518135.1 Steroidobacteraceae bacterium | reverse complement strand
GTGAACATCTTCGAGGAGCCGGAGATACGCGAGGCGCTCAAGCGCTACTCCAACTGGCCGACCTACCCGCAGCTGTATGTGAAGGGCGAGCTCATCGGCGGCTGCGACATCGCGCTGGAGATGTACAAGAGCGGCGAGCTGAAGAAGCTGCTCGCCGAGGCCGGCGCCGCCAAATAGACCCTCAGGGGCCCGCGCTCTCGGGCTCCGCCAGCACCGCGGTGCCATAACACAGCACCTCGGTGAGCCCCGCCATGAGCTCGGTCGCGTCATAACGCATCCCGATGACGGCATTGGCGCCTTGCTGCCTGGCGTGCTCGCACATCAGGCCGTAGGTATCCGCGCGCGCCCGCTCGCACAGCTGCGTGTAGATCGTGATGTTGCCGCCGAAGAGCGTCTGCAGCGAGCCGAAGAGGTTGCCCACGATCGAGCGCGAGCGCACCGTGAGGCCGCGCACCACCCCGAGACTGCGCACGATGCGGTAGCCCGGCAGCGTGAACGCCGTGGTAATCATGTGGTCCGGTATCGCCTGCATGGCTGTTGCCTCTCTCGCGCGCTGGGCGCTTCAGAGCGGCGCGGCTTCCGCCTCGCCCTCATCCGGCTCCGCGGCCTCACTGAGCCAGCCGAAAGCGCGCGCGCGCTCGGATGCTGCCTGGTGACTGTCGCGCAGCCGGTTGCACACCAGGCAGAACAGGTCCGCGCTGCGCTCTGCGTCGTAGCGCGCACTGTGCGCGCTGCCCGGATCCCATTCCAGGCCCGCCACGCGAACCGCTTTGGCGAGCACGGTCTGCCCGAGCGCTGCCCCGGCGAGGGTTGCCGTGTCGAAGCACGAGAAGGGATGGAACGGGTTGCGCTTCACCTCCGCGCGTGCCACGGCGGCATTGAGGAAGCCGAGGTCGAAGGCGGCGTTGTGGCCGACGAGGATCGCACGCCGGCAGTTGTAGTCGCGCACCCGGTGGCGGATCTCGCGGAACACGCGCTGCAGCGCGTCGCGCTCCGGCAGCGCCGGCCGCAGCGGGTGGTCCGGGTCGATGCCGGTGATCGCGAGCGACAGCGGATCGATGCGACTGCCCTCGAAGGGCCTGACGTGGAAGTTGTGCGTGGCGCCGCGCGTGAGCTGGCCCGTCGAGTCCATGTCGATGAAGGTCGCGGCGATCTCGAGCAGCGCATCGGTGGCGGCCTGGAAGCCGCCGGTCTCCACATCGATCGCCACCGGCAGGTAGCCGCGGAATCGCCGTGCCATGTGCGTCGCGGCCGCCGCCGGTACCGCCGGGGGCTCGGAACCGGGTGCGCTCAAGGTACACCCTGCGCTGGCGCGAGGCGCCAGCCGAGCCGCTCGCCGGCGCGCAGCGGCACCAGCGCGTCCTCCCCGAAGGGGTAGTGCGCGGGCACGTCCCAGGCTTCCTTCACCAGCGTCACGCTGCCGCGGTTACGCGGCAGCGCATAGAAATCCGCGCCATGGAAGGCGGCGAAGGCCTCGAGCCGCCCGAGCGCGCCGGCTTCCTCGAAGGCCTGCGCGTACAGCTCGAGCGCCGCGTGCGCGGAGAAGATGCCGGCGCAGCCACAGGCGGTCTCCTTGGCACGCCGGCCGTGCGGGGCGCTGTCGGTGCCGAGGAAGATGCGCGGCGTGCCGCTCGCGACCGCCTCGAGCAGCGCCGCGCGGTGCGCTTCGGCCTTGAGCACCGGCAGGCAGTACAGGTGCGGGCGGATGCCACCGGCGAGGAGGGCGTTGCGGTTCAGAAGCAGGTGCTGCGGCGTCACCGTCGCCGCCACGCCGGGGCGGGCCCCGAGCACGAACTGCGCGGCGGCGCGTGTCGTGATGTGCTCGAACACCACGCGCAGGCGCGCGTGCCGCTCGGTGAGGGGCGCCAGCACCGTGTCGATGAAGCGCGCCTCACGGTCGAACACGTCTACCGCGGGGTCGGTCACCTCCCCGTGCACCTGCAGCACCAGGCCCACTTCAGCCATGTGCCCGAGCACGTCCTCGAGGCGCGCAAGATCGGTGACGCCGGCCTCGGAGTGGGTGGTGGCACCGGCGGGGTAAAGCTTCACGCCGTGCACGAAGCCGCTCGCCTTGGCGGCGCTGATCTGCGCGACCGAGGTGTGATCGGTGAGGTACAGCGTCATGAGCGGCTCGAAGGACGCCCCGGGCGGCAACGCTGCGCGGATGCGCTCGCGGTAGGCGCCGGCGAGCGCGGTCGTGGTCACCGGCGGTGTGAGATTCGGCATCACGATCGCGCGCGCAAACTGCGCCGCCGTGTAGGGGAGCACCGCTGCGAGGGCTGCGCCATCGCGCAGGTGCACGTGCCAGTCGTCCGGGCGCGTGAGACGCAGCTGCATCAGCCTCGTTTCCCGAGCGCGCCGAGCAGGTTCTGCCGCAGCAGCAGTTCGAGCGCGAAGCGCACGCCAAAACCGGTGACGTCGGTGGTGACGTGTGCCAGTCCGCCGCTGCGCGTGGCGGAGGCGAGGTCGACGTGTGCCCAGGGCGTGTCCGGCGGCACGAAGCGCGCGAGGAAACGCGTGGCGTGGATGTGATCCCCCTTGCCCTCGACCGCGCACTGCATGACGTCGGCGATCTTGCTCTCGATGTCCGCGTCGTAGTCCTCCGCGAAGGGGAATGCCCAGACGCGCTCGCCGCTCACCCGGCCGGCCTCCACGAGTGGGCCGGCGAGGGCCTCGCGGTTGGTGAACACCCCGCTCATGCGCTCCGTCAGTGCGTGGACGCACGCCCCCGTCAGGGTGGCGAAGTCGAGCATGAAGCGCGGGCGGGTGCGTGCGGCGAGCGCGAGAGTGTCGGCGAGCACCATGCGGCCTTCAGCGTCCGAGTGAATCACTTGGATGGTGACGCCATTGGCGGCGCGGACGACGTCCTGGGGCTTGTAGGCGCGCGGGCCGATGCGGTTCTCCGTGATCGCCAGCCACGCATCGGCGCCGAACGGCGCGCGCAGCTGCGAGAGCGCCACGAGCGTCGCGAGTGCGACCGCGCTGCCGGACATGTCGGTGTGCATCTCGAGCATCGAGCGGTGCGACTTGAGGTTCACCCCGCCGGTGTCGAACACGATCCCCTTGCCGATGAGGGCCACATCCGGGGCACGGGCGGTGCGGGCGCGTGGCGGGCGGTACGAGAGGTGCGCGATCCCGGCGCCGGCCTCGCCGTTGGCGGCTGCGACCGCAAGGAACGCACCGGCGCCGAGGCGCCTGAGGGTACGCTCATCGAGCCAGCGCAGCGTGAGGGAGTGCTCGCGTGCGAGGCGCGCGATCGCCGTGCGGTAGGCGGCGGCATCCAGCACGTTGGGAGGAAGCGCGGTGAGCCAGCGCACGAGGTTCGTGCCGCCGGCGACGGTGGCGGCATAGTGCGTGTCGAGGCCGTCCGCGCCGAAGAGCGTGACACGGCCGATGCGCGGCACCTCCGCTGCGCTGCTGCGCAAGCTCGGCAGCGCAAAGGCCTGGGCGAGGGTCGCGGCGAGCAGCGCCTCGAGCAGGAGCTTGCCGCCGGCGCCGCCGGGGGCGCTGAGCCCTACGCTGCGCGGCGCGCGGGCCGCCGCTTCCTTCAGCATGCGGCCGGCGAGCGTGAGGCGCTCGAAGGCGCTGGCGCCGGCCTTGAGGTAGCCGAGTACCGCGAGGGTGTGGCGCGCATTGGCGAGCAGCGTCGTGCGCACGGTGCCCGCCTTGGGGGCTGCGCGGCCGTGAAGCTCGCGCCAGCGCGCACTCTGCGGCAGCCGCCCGAAGGCGTCGGCCGCGGCGGGCAGCGTGACGATCGCGAGGAGGGCATCGAGATCATCGGCGCCGCGACCCTTCGCGTGCACGATCGCGGGCGTGCGCGCGCTCGGCAGCAACAGGCTGCGGCGCGCATCCGACGCTCTTGAGCTCACTTGCTTTACCCGCCGGTGCTCGCCATCATCGGCATTCTAACGCGACCCGGCACGGCACGCGCGCGCGCACCGCGGGGGCGCAACGCGGCTCGCTCCGGGGCTCGCACCGATCACGCCCTGGCCTTTGACCGCATGACCGAACCACCGAAGCTGGAAGACCTCGATCCCGTGGAAACGCGGGAATGGCTCGAATCGATCGATTCGGTGCTGAAGACCCACGGCCCGGAGCGTGCGCACTTCCTGCTCGAGCGGCTGATCGATTACACCCGCCGCAATGGCGCCTACCTGCCGTTCAAGCCGAACACCGCCTACGTCAACAGCATCGCCGCCGGGCGCGAGCCGGAGTATCCGGGCAATCGGGCCCTCGAGCGGCGCCTCGAGGCCTACATCCGCTGGAATGCGCTGGCGATGGTGCTCGCGGCCAACAAGGCGTCCTCCGAGTACGGTGGGCACCTGGCGAGCTATGCCTCCTCCGCCACGCTCTACGAGGTGGGCTTCAATCACGTCTGGCGCGCGCCCTCGGCCCAGCATCCGGGTGACATGGTGTTCATGCAGGGGCATTCCTCGCCGGGCATCTATGCGCGCGCCTACCTCGAGGGGCGCTTCAGCGAGGAGAACCTGAAGCACTTCCGCCAGGAGGCGAGCGCCCCGGGGGTCGGGCTGTCCTCCTATCCGCACCCGTGGCTGATGCCGGACTTCTGGCAGTTCCCCACCGTCTCCATGGGGCTCGGGGCGATGATGGCGATCTTCCAGGCGCGCTTCACGCGCTACCTGGAGAACCGCGCCCTGGTGCCCGCGTCCGACCAGAAGGTGTGGGCCTTCCTCGGCGACGGGGAGATGGATGAGCCGGAGTCGATGGGCGCGCTCACCATGCCGGTGCGCGAGAGGCTCGACAACCTCATCTTCGTGATCAACTGCAACCTGCAGCGCCTCGACGGTCCGGTGCGCGGCAACGGCAAGATCATCCAGGAGCTGGAAGCGGCCTTCCTCGGTGCCGGCTGGAACGTCATCAAGGTGCTGTGGGGCTCGCGCTGGGATCCGCTCCTGGCCCGCGATACCAAAGGGCTGCTGCGGCGCGTGATGGAGGAATCCGTCGACGGGGAGTACCAGAACTTCAAGGCCAAGGGCGGGGCGTATACGCGCGAGCACTTCTTCGGCAAGTACCCCGAGCTCAAGGCGATGGTCGCCAACATGTCCGACGAGGAGATCTGGCGGCTGAACCGCGGCGGCCACGATCCGCGCAAGGTGTACGCCGCTTACGCGGCGGCCATGGCGCACAAGGGCCAGCCGACGGTGATTCTGGCGAAGACCGTCAAGGGCTTCGGGCTCGGCAAGGGGGGCGAGGGGCAGATGATCGCCCACCAGCAGAAGAAGCTCTCCGAGGAGGACCTGAAGATCTTCCGCGACCGCTTCAACATCCCGGTCTCGGATGCGGACATCGCGGCCCTGCCGTTCCGCCGCCCCGATGAGGCGTCCGAGGAGTCGCGCTACCTGAAGGACAAGCGGGCAGCCCTGGGCGGCTTCCTGCCGCAGCGCCGCCGTACCGCCCCGGCACTCCCCGTGCCCCCGCTCGAGGCCTTCGCCTCGATCCTCGAAGGCAGCGGCGGGCGCGAGATCTCCACCACGATGGCGTTCGTGCGGCTGCTGACGGTGCTCCTGAAGGACAAGAACATCGGCAAGAACATCGTCCCGATCGTGCCCGATGAGGCGCGCACCTTTGGCATGGAGGGACTGTTCCGCCAGATCGGCATCTACTCCTCGGTCGGGCAGCTGTATACGCCCCAGGACGCCGACACGCTCATGTCCTACCGGGAGGACAAGAAGGGACAGATGCTCGAGGAGGGTATCAACGAGGCAGGCTCCTTGTGCTCGTGGATGGCCGCCGGCACCGCCTACGCCAACCACGGCATCAACATGGTGCCCTTCTACATCTTCTACTCGATGTTCGGATTCCAGCGCGTGGGGGACTTCATCTGGGCGGGCGGTGACATCCAGACACGCGGCTTCCTCATGGGCGCGACTGCCGGGCGCACGACGCTCGCCGGGGAGGGTCTGCAGCACCAGGACGGCCACAGCCAGCTGATCGCCACCACCGTCCCGAACTGCATCGCCTACGACCCGGCGTACGCGTACGAGCTCGCCGTCATCATCCACGATGGCATGCGACGCATGTACGCCGAGCAGGAAAGCATCTTCTACTACATCACCGTGATGAACGAGAACTACGTACAGCCGGCGATGCCGGCGGGCGTGGAGGCCGCAATCCTCAAGGGCGGCTACCCGGTGCACCTGGGAGGCAAGGGGAAGCTGCGGGCCACGCTTCTGGGCTCGGGCACCATCCTGCGCGAGTGCCTGGCGGCCGCCAAGATCCTCGAGGAGGAGTACAAGATCCCCGCGGACGTGCTCTCGATCACCTCCTTCAGCGAGCTGCGGCGCGAGGCGCTCGAGTGCGAGCGCTGGAACGGGCTGCATCCGGGAGAAGCCCTACGCGTGCCCTACGTGAGCACGCTCATGAAGGGCCGCGCAGGTCCCACGATCGCCGCGACCGACTACATGCGCACCGTGCCGGACCAGATCCGCCAGTGGGTGCCGGGCCGCTACGTGACGCTCGGCACCGACGGCTACGGCCGCTCCGATGCGCGCGCCGCGCTGCGGCGCTTCTTCGAGGTGGACCGCAATCACATCGTGGTCGCCGCGCTCAAGGCACTCTCGGACGAGGGTCAGGTCGATGCGGCCACCGTGACGCGCGCCATCGGCAAACTCGGGGTCGACCCGGCCAAGCCGGTTCCCTGGAAAGTCTGACGAGCGCGCGCGCCATGAACGCGGCAGCAGCCCCGACGGAAGTGCGCGTGCCCGATCTGGGCAATTTCAAGGACGTCGCGGTGATTGACGTGCTTGTCAAACCCGGGGACGCGATCGCCGTCGACACCCCGCTCGTCACGCTTGAGTCCGACAAGGCCGCCATGGACGTGCCCTCGACCGCGGACGGCGTGGTCGAGAAGGTCCACATCGCCAAGGGGGGCAAGGTCAACGCGGGCGACGTGATCGTCACCCTCAAGGGCGCCGCCGGCGGCGCGGCAGCTACTGCCCCCGCGCCAAAGGCCAGCGCGGCGCCGCCGGCGCCGCCGGCGGCGGCAGCTGCCGCCGCAGCGGCCCCCGCAGACAGTGAGCGGCGCGGCAGGATGGTGCCGCTCTCGCAGCTTGGCGTGCCGACCTCCTATCGTGCGGACCTGGCGCCGATCGACGAGCCGGGATTCTCGCGCGCCCACGCGAGCCCCTCGGTACGCGCTTTCGCACGCGAGCTCGGCGTGGACCTGGCGCGCGTGAGCGGGCGCGGTTTCAAGGGCCGCATCACCC
>DATIXW010000106.1:0-11875 GCA_035518135.1 Steroidobacteraceae bacterium | reverse complement strand
GCACGTCGGAGGGCGACAGGCCGTTGAGCGCCGCCGCCACCCGCATGCGCAGCCGCTCCCCGCGCGGCAGGTCGCGGGTGGCATCGGTGAGGAGCTTAAGCCCGACGCGTGGCCAGGCCTGGCGCACCCGCTGCTTCCACTCCGCCAGCTCGCGCGCGCCGGTGAACCCGTTGGCCGAAAGGCGCCGATATTGCGCCGCCGCGGGCCGATACAGTCCCTGCGTGTAGTCGAACAGCACGCGGCGCATGTTGAAGCGCGGGATGACGCTCATCATGGCGTGCTTGCTCGAGCGCACCCAGGCACTCGGCACCCCGCCCTCGTCACGGGCGTAGTACTGCGGCACCACCTCTTCTTCCAGCGCCTCGAGGATCAGCTCAGCCTCGAGCGCGTCGCGCCGGTCGGGATCCTGCACCGAGGCCGGGGGGATGCCCCAGCCGTTGTCCTGCATCCACCCTTCCGCCCACCAGCCATCGAGGATGCTCAGGTTCAGCCGCCCGTTGATGGCCGCCTTGATCCCGGAGGTGCCGCTGGCCTCGAGCGGCGCGATGGGGTTGTTCAGCCACACATCCACGCCTGAGACGAGGCTGCGCGCCAGCTGCAGGTCGTAGTCCTCGAGGAACACGATGCGGCCGGCAAACTCCTCGCTCATCATCAGCTGGCGGATCTCGCGCAGAACGTACTTGCCCGGTTCATCCGCCGGGTGTGCCTTGCCGGCGAAGAGCAGCACCACGGGGTGCTCCGGGTCGTTCAGCAGACGCGCGAGGCGCGCCCGGTCGCGCATGAGGAGCGTGGCGCGCTTGTAGGTAGCGAAACGACGCGCAAAGCCGAGCGTCAGGATCCCGGGGCGCTGCGGATCCAGAAAGCGGGTCACGTGCCGCAGCTGGGCGGGGGAGAGGCCCTTGCGCTGGTACTCACGCTGCAGCCGATCACGCACGCTCGCGAGCATGCGCGCCTTCACGTCCTGCGAGGTCGCCCAGTAACGTTCCTCCGAGACGGCCTCCAGCGCGCCCCAGAAGCTGACATCGCGCAGATGATCGTGCCACTCGCGCCCGAGTTCGCGGTCGAAGAACTCCATCCAGCGCTGGTGCAGGAAGGTCGGCACGTGCACCCCGTTGGTGACCCAGCCCACGGGATTTTCGGCCGGTGGAATCTCCGGCCACTGGTCCGCGCACAGTTTCGCCGACACCGCACCGTGGATGCGGCTCACGCCGTTCACGTGCCGCGCACCGTTGAGCGCGAGGCGCGTCATATTGAACAGCCCGGGGTTGCCCGGCGCCCGGCCGAGCTCGAGGAAGCGCTCGCTGGTGATGCCGAGTTCCTGGATGAAATCGCCGAAGTGCTGCACGATCAGATCCGGACCGAAGGCGTCATGGCCTGCGGCCACCGGGGTGTGGGTCGTGAAGATGCAGTCCGCGGCGACCGCTTCCAGGGCCGCGCTGAAGGACAGGCCCTGGCCGAGGTGCTCGCGCAGCAGTTCCAGGATGAGGAAGGCCGCGTGCCCTTCGTTCAGGTGCCACACCGCCGGCTGGATGCCGAGGGTGCGCAGGGCGCGCACGCCGCCGATGCCGAGAATCATCTCCTGTCGCACGCGCGTGGATTCATCGCCGCCGTAGAGGCGATGGGTGATGTCGCGATCCGAGGGCGCGTTCTCGCTGCAGTTGGCGTCGAGCAGGTACACCGCCACCCGCCCGACCTGCGCCTTCCACAGCCGCGCCACCACCTCGCGCCCGCCGATGCGCACGCGGATCTTGATGCGCTCGCCGTCCTTGCCGAGCACCGGCTCGATGGGCAGGTCGCGCGGGTCGCGCTCCAGGTACTGCGCGTGCTGCACGCCGTCGTTGTCGACCGTCTGGGTGAAATACCCCTGCTCATAGAGCAGTCCCACGCCGACGAAGGGTGCGCGCTCATCACTCGCGGCCTTGCAGTAATCCCCGGCGAGCACCCCGAGCCCCCCGGAGTAGATCGGCACGCTCTCGTGGAAGCCGTACTCCGCGCAGAAGTAAGCCACCAGCGAGTCCTCGGCCGCCGCCGGGGCGACGCCCACGTAGGCATCCAGCGTCTCGAGTGCCTTGTGGTAGCGCGCCACGTAGCTCGGGTCGTGCGCGGCGCGCTCGAGCGCCTCCTGGCCGACGCAGCGAAGCATCAGGCGCGGGTTGCCGTTGGCCTGCTTCCACAGCTCCGGATCGAGGTCCTCGAAGAGCGCGCGCGCGGGGCGGTGCCAGCTGAAGAACAGATTCCCGGCAAGCTCGGTCAGACGAGACAGGCTCCCCGGAATGACAGGGGTGACTTCGAGGAGCGAATTTCGCATCAGTGACTTTCGGATCGGCGCGTGCGCCAAAGTCTAGCAGTCCCACTTCGCGGGCTCGGCGTGAGCTTTCTTCCCCGGATGCCGCTCGGCCAGACCGCTGCCCCCCGGGGGGCGACTCGCAGCCCCCTTAGGGGCTTCACACAATACTAGTTGACAGCTAGTACTGTGTACTTAATAGTATTAGCGTATGGATGATACCCAGGACCGCAAGTTCCAGAAGGATCTCAATGCCGGTCTGGTGGCCCTGGTGCTGCTCGGGGTGCTCGATCGCAGTACCGAGGACCTGTACGGATACGAGATTGCCAAGCGCCTGCAGAGGGCGAACGAGGGCGAGGCGCTCTTCAAGGAAGGCACGATCTATCCGGTTCTGCGTGCCCTCGCGGCCCAGGGCCTGCTCACCAGCCGCGTCGTGCCCTCCTACGCCGGCCCGCCACGACGTTACTACCGCATCACTGACGAGGGTCGCGCGATGCTCGGCTCCTGGAGCGCCATCTGGCGCCAGACGCGCAGCTTCGTCGACCGCTTCATCGAAGGAACTGACGCATGAACGCTCCCCGCTCGATCGATGAGTACCTGAAGCAGCTGCGCACGGCACTTGGGGGCGCGGACCCCGCGCTCATCCAGGATGCGCTCTACGACGCCGAGGAATACCTGCGCGCCGAAGTCGCCGCAAATCCCGGCAAGTCAGAGGCGGACGTGCTCGAGCTGATCGCGAGTACCTACGGCGCTCCCGAGGAGGTGGCCACGGCTTACCGGGACACGGAAGTGAAGGTCAGGCAGGCGCTGAAGACGCCGACACCCCGGGAGGCGGGCAGCGCTTCGGCGCCGGCGCGCTTCTTTGGGGTCTATCTCGACCCGCGTACCTACACCTCACTCTTCTATATGCTGCTCACGCTCGCCACCGGTATCGTGTACTTCACCTTCGTCGTCACGGGCCTGTCGCTTTCGGCGGGCTTTGCGGTCCTGATCATCGGCATCCCGTTCTTCCTTGCCTTCATCGGCATCGCGCGCGTCATCGCGCTCGGGGAAGGGCGGCTGCTCGAGGCCATCACCGGCGAGCGCATGCCGCGGCGTCCGGTGCACCCGGGGCCGCCGGGGGGCTGGTGGGCGCGCATCGGGGAGATGCTCCGGGATGTGCGCACGTGGACCACACTTGCCTACCTCGTGCTGATGCTGCCCCTCGGGATCGTCTACTTCACGCTCGCGATCACCGGCCTTGCGATCAGCACCGCCTTCATCGGCGCGCCGCTGAGCGTAGTGGCGCAGCATTTCGGCTGGCCCGCCTACGCGATCAACTTCGGGAGTTACACCCTCGGCGTGGGAGAGCACTCGGGGATCGCCTCCGTAGTACTGCTCGCGATCGGCGTGCTGCTGCTGACGCTGCTCATGCACCTGGCGCGCGGGCTGATCCGCCTGCACGCGCACCTGGCCAAGGCGCTCCTGGTGGTGCCCGGCACGTGAGGCCACAGCTTGCGACACGGTAGACTTACCGGCATGCGAAGCGCCCTGCTCCTCATGCTCGCCGCCGCCGTGGCCGCAGCCACGCCGGGCGCCGGCGCGGCACCGGCGGCGCCGAAGGGCTGCCTGGCCGCCGGCAACGGCTATCTGCGCGCGCAGATCCGCGGCGCGGTGAACCTCGATGTGAACTGGCACAACGCCGAGCTGCAGTGCGAGGGCGGTCCGCGACCCGATGGCAGCGGCCTGCGCATCGCGTTTGCGGGCCCGCAGCACGCCGACGGCCGCCGGCTGCGGCTCGTGTTCGGCGTCGAGGCGGTGCGCGAGGGACGCGCCGGGCGCGAGCTCCCCACCAACCTGACCGTGATCTTCGAGGGCGAGAACCGCCTGTTCGCCACCCGCGGCGACGATCACTGCACGGTCGATGAGCTGCGGCAGGACCGCGTGGGGGCACTCGGTGGCCCGGTGCGCGTGTGGCGCGTCAGCGCCCGCGGCTTCTGCATCGCCCCGGCGAGCACCCTCAGCAGCGATGCACGCATACTGGTCAGCAGCTTTGACTTTGCCGGTACGGCGGTATTCGAGGACGAGGCCGGGGACCCCGCGCCATCACCACCGGCCGACTCCCACCGGACCTAGAGGACTCCCATGGCGCACCACCGCACTGCACTCGCCACGCTGCGATCTGCCCTCACGCTGCTCGTGCTCCTGGGTGGCATTGCCATACCGCAGGAGCCGCGCGCGCAGAGTGCCGCACCGCTCGAGCTGGCGAGCTACCCGCGCACCGACCTCACCATTACGCAGAGCAAGCCCGCCAGGGTGCACAGCTTCCGCGTGTGGGTCGCCGATACGCCGCAGCGCGCCGAGCAGGGCCTGATGTTCGTGAACGACCTGCCCGAGAGCGAGGGCATGGTGTTCCCGCTCGAGCCGCCGCGGGTCGAGAACATGTGGATGAAGAACACCTACATCGAGCTCGACATGGTGTTCATCGCCGCCGACGGGCGCGTCGTCAAGATCATCGAGCGGGCACACCCGCTGTCGCTCGAGACCATTACCTCCGGTACCCCGGTCGCCGCGGTGCTGGAACTCAAGGGCGGCACTGCCGCAAAACTCGGTCTGCGGGTCGGGGATGCGGTCAGGTGGAAGAAACCCGCCGCCGCCTAGAGCGCGCGTACGGTCAACGCCGGAAAAATAGGCGCGCTTCTCAACACAGATGGGTCCCTGTCGGCGCACGCCTACACGACTTTGCGCCCTAATGCCCTCTCAATCGGCGCAATGCTTCTGCTCAAGTGAGTGAGCGTTAGCGCCCAACGCCGCCTGAAGAACCCGGGGCGCTCAGGCCGTCTGCCCACACACCTCTCACGAACGAGAACTCTCATGGCTGCGCAGACCATCGCCGCTCCTCTGGAGCCACACCGCGAACGGATCCTTCCGCATTGGCTGCAGGAGCTGGGCGCGAGCAGCGGCTCACTCGCCAAAGGCCGTGTCACCGCCGAGGAACTCAGGAGCCGGCATCGCCGCAGAGCATCTGCCGACCCTGTTATCTGACTTCGTGCGCATCGATACGCGGGTGCAGAAGCCCTTGCGGAGCACCGGCCTCGGATCGTCACTGGCGCGCAGGTTCGCGCATCTGCTCGGCGGCACGGTCGGGGTGAGCAGTACCGAGGGCGGGGGCTCACGCTTCCAGGTGATCATTGCGCGCCACTACAACGCAGGACAGCCCCAGGGGTAGCCGCTGTGGATACGCTGCACGAAACCGGCAGCGCGCCGCGAATACTCGTCGTGGATGACGATGCCGCGGCCTTGTACGCCACCTCGCGCGCGCTGCGCTCCGCCGGCTTTGCGGTGCTGACGGCGACCACCGGCACCGAGGCGCTGCGGCGCGCGCCCGGCGCCGACCTCGTGGTCCTGGAGATCGCAGCACGGTGCGATCACGGCCTCCAGCGACGGCGCCGGCACCGGCTCGACGTTTACGCTGGGGCTGCCCCTGTCCGATGAGCGCGGCGCAAACTCGCTCACCGACTCGCAGCGCAACCGCACCCTGAACCTCGAGGGCACGGTTGTCTTACTCGTCGAGGACGATGCCGACGCGCGCGAACTGACGCGACGTCGCCTGCAGGAAGTCGGCGCGCACGTGATCGAGGCGCACAACGCCCAGTCTGCCCTGGCCCACCTGACCGAGCGCAGCGCTCACGTGCTGGTCAGCGACATCGGCATGGCGGATCAGGATGGCTATCGGCTGCTGCGCGAGATTCGGCGCCGCGGCTACAGCGCGAGCACCCTACCCGCCATCGCGCTAACCGCATTTGCACGCCTGGAGGATCGCGAGAGTGCACTCGCGGCGGGCTTTCAGGAGCATCTGGTCAAGCCGGTCGAAGGACAGCAGCTGATCGTGCGCATCGCCGAGCTGCTGCGCGCACGGCACTGCTAGTGTGACCTCGACACTGGCTGGAACCGTTGCCAACAACGAGTCCGGCGCGTGCGTATCGCGCTTGCCCGGAAGATCTAACTCGCTGCACTGGCCCCTGGATTGAGCGGTCTCGCATCCCGCGAGACCTCTTAGCGCATCACGTCATGACAGGCACGGCAGTCGCTCCGAGTCGATCCATCAGCGCCCGAACCGTAAGCTGATTATCATGCGCATCTTCAGATGCGCTCGCGCAGCGCGGGCTCCAATGGTAGCGGCGAGAAACTGCGAATGGGGACCCGGGCGCGAGGCGGTGCGCTGCAGGGACGGAAGGCTGAGAAGTCGACGTGAGCTCGTTTTCGATGGTTCGGCAACTTAGGCCAAGCGCTGTCCGGCTGCTGGCGTTGCTGCCCCTGATCGCATACAGCAGTGCGCCAGCTGGCCAGAACGACGTGCCTGAGAAGCTTGCCGGCAGCTACGAATACCTGGTCAGCTACCGCGACACTCACGCAGGCGCACTGTACCTGCCGCGCGCGGGTCCCTTTAAGGGCCTTCCGCTTCCGTATAGCTTTACCGACAGTGCACGCTATTGGGGCGAATACGTCTGTAAGCAGCCCTCCGTCAGTTGTGAAGTCTCCGATTACTACGACCCCGGCGATTACGCGATAAAGTCGCGGCCCGGACAAGGCGCGCTCCTGCAGGCCGAGAGGGTAGACGTTCACAACGGCACGAACATCTACGACGCCGCAACATGGCAGATCGCGGTCGTCTTGGGATCAGTGGTCAACCACTTCGGCAATTCCCTGGACCTCGATGCGTACCAACTCGCTTCGAACCAAAACCAGGTCCTGGGTCGGCTTCACAACGTCCGGGATATCCCGACGGGAAGCCGCGCAACGACGCTGAACGCACTCTTTCTGTACAACGGGTCGCGCATTACAGACCCGAAGTCAGCCTATGCGTTCAGGATGACCGCCCCGGTGTGGCTGGCTCCGGACCCGCTCAAGGACTCCCGGTACTCAAAACTGATCCGCGTCGGAACGCTTCCCGGGAACAATCCCCGCTACCTGCCGGGACTGCTCTCCTGGAGTGACTGGAAGCCGATTACCGGAGACAACGCGTGGGCATTCTTCGTCGGCCCATTGCAGGCCGCGTACATTCATTTCGTCCTGGGCCTGAAGGAATCGTTCGTCCCGTTCGCAGACCTATCAGTGCAAAACGCGATCGCGGCCCTGCCGGCTTTTGCCGCGATGCAGTCCAGGTGTGGGGCTGTCTACTACGCCCCCGAAGGAACCATAACAAACGCCGGGGATGCGGCGGTAAATCCGCGCTTCGTGTCGGTCGAGAACAATCTGTCGCTCTTCGCGGGGTTAAGAGTCCTTGAGGCAACACTGGCCGAGGAGCTCTCCGGCGAAGCCTCGCTCACCACCGCTCAGAAGTTGCTCATCGCCCGAAACACGGCGCTGATCGAGGCGATGCTCTCCGGTGGACCTTTACCGGGTGATCGTCACACCAAGGGCCTGAGAGCGTTTCTGCGTGTTCATGCTTGGCGTGAGGGGGAATTTGTTCAGGGGGGGTTCGCGGATGAACCCGGAGCCGCCGGGGAATGGCGCCCGGTACTTGAGCCGAAAGCAGTGGACGTCAATACCTGGGGCGTTGCCGCCCTGGGGTCGCGGCAGATTGAGGCTTGGTATGGCTTCGGGGCCGCCTATCGCGTGTGGAAATCTCTGAGGCACTGGGGCACGTACGGCAAAGAGCACACCCTGTGGGGCGTCGGATACTCGGACGACGACGGCAACGGAGAGACCCCCGACGGAACGTTTCAGTCCGGTGTCCTCTCAGCAGAGTGGACGGCCGGCGCCATTGTCATGCTTCGCAACATGATCAGTTACTACGGCTCACTCTCGCCTAATTCCGCCCATGCCACGCGTGCACGCGAGTTGGTCGCCGAACTGCGCTCGGACGAGCGCGACCTGATCTTGGGCATGCAGCACTTGAGATTCAGTCGTTATACGGAGGAGGAACTACCGGGCAAGCCCCCCGACTATGCCAATCTCATTGCAGGGACGAAAAGTCCGGTGCGCAGCGAACCCTATGTGTATGCGAGTCGCAGGTACCGCATTCCCTTTGGCTGGTACGCAAACCCGCTGCCGAGTACCTCATCGACGGCCTGGGCGATCCTGGTTGCGGACCACTACGATCCCTTTGGCTACGGCGGCATGCCGAATTGACGCCGGGTGAGCTGATGCCGCCCCCGCCGCGCTCAGACCGCCGGCGGCGAGCGGGGCGTAACGTGCGGCTTCTTCTTGGTGCGCTTGGTGAGGATCTTGCTCCCCACCGGCGCGCCATAGGCGTTGTGCGGCGGTCGCGGGTGCGGCGCGAACGAGCTCGGCTTGGTCGGCTGACTCGCATCGGCCATTCCGGCACTGGTTGGACAGGCGTGCGGCGCCCGTGGCCCCGGGCCCGCCGGCCCCAGCGTGAGCGGCAGCGCCGCGAGCGCGAGTGCCGCATAAAATGCCGAGCGCATGGAGGTCTCCTCCTTCGGGCAGATCGCCGCAGTCTCACGTACGGCGCCGCACGGATAAAGAGGGAGGCGACTTATGTCCGGCGCTGCGCACGCAAAGCTGTGCGCTCCGTCTCACTCTTCCTCGGCACGCGGCCGCCAGGCCTGGGCGAGCTCCTGCTGCTTGCGCGAGGGCACCGGGTCATAGTGGCTAAGCTCCATGGTGTACGCACCCTGGCCGCCCGTCAGGGCCTTGAGGCGTGACTGGTACTCGGCAACTTCCGCCAGCGGCACGAGGGCCAGGAGCGTCGCGCGCTGCCCCGGGAGGGAGTTGTTGCCGTTGATGCGTGCGCGCTTGGTGGCCAGATCCCCGGTAATATCGCCAATGGCGGTGGCGGGCGCGGTGATTTCCAGCCGCATGATCGGCTCGAGCACGATCGGCGTGGCTTTCTGCAGTGCATCCAGGAAGGCCTTGCGGCCCGCGGAGACAAACGCCACCTCCTTCGAGTCCACCGCGTGGTGCTTGCCGTCGTAGACCGTGACGCGCAGATCCTGGATCGGGAAACCCGCGAGCGCCCCCTCGCTCAAGACCTGCCGCACGCCCTTCTCCACCGCCGGGAGGTACTGCCCGGGAATCGCACCGCCCACAACGTCGTCGATGAACTCGAAGCCGCTGCCACGCCCGAGCGCCTCGACGCGCAGGTACACCTCGCCGAACTGCCCGGCGCCGCCGGTCTGCTTCTTGTGCCGGCAATGGCCCTCGGCCGCACGGGTGATGGTCTCGCGATACGGAATGCTCGGCGGATGGGTCTTCACGTGCACCCCGTAGCGCTCCGTCATGCGCTCGAGCAGCACCCGCAGGTGAAACTCCCCCATCCCATAGAGCACGGTCTCGTTGACCGCCGCGTGGTGCTCGAGGCGCACGCAGGGATCCTCCGCGGTGAGCTTGTGCAGCGAGTCGGCCAGGCGCTGCTCATCGCCGCGGCGCTCCGGCTCGATCGCCAGCCCCAGCATCGGCGGCGGGAACGCGACGGGCTTCAGGTGATACTGGTCCTCATCGTGGGAGTCGTGCAGGACCGCATCGAGGTGCAGCTCATCGACCTTGGCGACCGCACAGATGTCCCCGGGGATGGCGCTGACGATCTCGCTCGTCTCCTTGCCGAACAGGCGAAACAGGTGCGCGATCTTGATCGGCTTGCGCGCATCGCCCACGAACAGCTGGCTGCCCGCGCGCACCGTGCCCTGATGCACCCGCAGCACCCCGAGCTTGCCGACGTACGGATCAATGCTCACCTTGAAGACGTGCGCGATCACGTGGCGGGTGGGATCGGGAAGGACGGGCACGCGCTCGGCGCTCGCGCCCGCCCCGCGCAGGAAGGGGGGCGGATTGCCCTCGGTCGGATTGGGCATGAGGCGCTCGATGATCTGCAGCAGCTCCGCCACCCCCGCACCCGCCTCGGCGGAGGAAAAGCACACCGGTACGAGATGGCCCTCGCGCAGGGCCTGCTCAAAAGGGTTGTGCAGCTGCTCCGGCGAGAGCTCCTCGCCCTGCTCCAGGTACAGCGCCATGAGCTCCTCATCGAGCTCCACCACCTGGTCGATGATCTGGGTGTGCGCCGCTTCGACCGAGGAGAAGTCGGTGGCGCGCCCGTGCGGCTGAAAGAAGCAGTCCACCACCGCGTCACCGCCGCCGGCGGGCAGGTTCAGCGGCAGGCACTCGGTCCCGAATGCCTCGCGCAGCTCCTCGAGCACCTCCGCACAGCGCGCCTCGCGGCTGTCGATCTTGTTGATGATCACCAGACGGCACAGCTCGCGCTCGCGCGCGAACTCCATCAGGCGCCGCGTGAGGGAGTCCACGCCGCTGACGGCGCTCACCACCACGGCCACCGCCTCCACCGCCTCGAGCACCGAGAGGGCCTTGCCGAGGAAGTCCGCGTAGCCGGGGGTGTCGATGACATTGATGTGCACGCCGCGGTAATCGAAGCTGCAGACCGCGGTGTCGAGGGAGTGCTGCAGGCGCTTCTCCTGCGGATCGAAATCGGAAACCGTCGTGCCGCGCTGCAGGCTGCCGCGCGCCCGCGTGGCCCCGGCCTGCAGCAGCAGCGTCTCCAGGAGGGAGGTCTTGCCCGCGCCGGCCTGCCCGACCAGCGCGATATTACGGATGCCTGAAGTCGTGTACCCCATGGCGTATGCTCCCCGGCAAGGATGCACCGGCGCCGCACGAGCCACCGGCTTGGACCAAAAGCGTACTCCCGGGGAGTGCCTGCGGCTATGGTCTAAAGAGGCGGCCGCGTGCCGCGCAAAGGAGCCTTGGCATGAATGGCCCGACGGAAGAGGACGCGGCGCGCGAGCGAGCCCGGCGCCAGAAGATCCAGCAGCAGCTCGATGAGGCCCTCGCCGAGAGCTCACCGGCGAGTGATCCGGTCTCGATCGTCACCTCGGGCGAGGAAGAGGACTGGGGCGGCGGGCCCAGCGCCCCCGCACCGCCCGCGCCCAAGCCCTAGGGAGCCGTCAGCTCCAGCGCCGAACCGGCTTGGTTCACGGTGGTGAGGACGATCGGGCGCCGCCAGATGCGGTGCACGTAGTCGAGCACCTTACGGCTGCGCTCGAGGTCGAGTCCGCGGCCATCGACGGACGCATCGTGCGTCAGCTCGAGGGTGCCGTCGTTGCGCACCTTGTGGGCGCACACCACCGGGGCGCCGAAATTGTATTTGGGCGCGAGCAGCGCCTCGTGCAGCGCCGCGAGATCGTTCTCGAGCACCTTCACCTGCCCGTCGCTGCGCGCGCTGTAGCGGAACAGGCCCAGTTCCTCGGCCAGCTCGCGCGTGAGGTGATTGCGCACGAAGCCGAAGTCATCGTCCTGCTCCATGATGTGGCGCGCGGCCTCGAGCCCCTGGCTCGCGACGATCCTCTCCCACATCGAGAAGCCGAGGTGGTAGGGATTGACGCTCAGGGCCACCTGGGAATCCGCCGCGATCGGGCGCACGACGTCGGAGTGACACTTGATCGCATCGACATAGGCCTGCTGCGGCACGAAGTCCGCCTCGCGCAGCAGGCGTGCGTGCCAGTAGGAGGCCCAGCCCTCGTTCATGATCTGCGTGGCGAACACCGGGTAGAAGTAGAAGGACTCCTCGCGCACCGCCAGGAAGATGTCGCGCTCCCAGCTCTCCATCTCCGGCGCGTAGTGGGCGATGAACCACAGCAG
>DATIXW010000105.1:0-3808 GCA_035518135.1 Steroidobacteraceae bacterium | reverse complement strand
GTCTGTTTCGCTGACGCTCGTGATGGGGCTGATCGACACCTCATTGGGCGACTGCAAGAGGCGCGAACCGGTCACGACCACTTCCTCGAGCGCTGGCGCCGAAGCTGCTGCGGCAGGCGTGGTTTGTGTCGCAGCACCTGTGGTCTGCGCATAAGCGAGTGGCATTGCGGCGCCCGCGGCGCACGCTGCGAGGGCGATATGTACCGCGTGCCGCACATTGCGACTGGTATTGGTCATTCGGGCTCTCTCCCCTTGAAACAGCTGTGGTGTACCGCGCACGGACCTGTCGGCACGGTGATGGCAGAAATACTACACGGGTGACACACAACTGCAAAGGCCACCCGATGCGCAGGAGCCATGCCAAGCAGCGGTTTAGCGAGTTTTGAGTCTCAGGGACCCGTCGCGTAGATCTTTGTGGTGCGGTTGCAACAACGACCCGGAGGCCGTTGTCGTACGGAATCTAACTGAGCCAGCAGTTGCTGGCGACGGTGATGCGGGCATCGCGCCCGAAAAACGGAGCGACCTCGTGGAAGACATAGGAGGGGAAGACCACCAGTTCCCCGGCCTGCAGCCGCAGCTCGAACGGGCGGTGGGCAAACTGGGGACGCATCCGGGCGTTCGCCGGGTCGACGTAGGCGTCGGCGCCGTAGCGGGGGTCAAAGAAGCGCAGCAGGCCGCTCTGGGGGTACTGCGGGACGAGCTCGCCCGCGCGCACGCAGTAGACCGCCGACCAGGAGGCCAGCGGGTGATTGTGGGCGACAAAGGAGCCCGCGTAGCGGCTCACGTGGAACCAGGTGTGATTGTGCAGTTTCAGGTGGGAGAGAGCCTCCGGGGTGAGGGAGGTCGCCTCCAGCACGGTGTGCATGACCCCGTCCAGGACGAAGCGGCGCAGCTCCTGGACGCAGTTCTCCGGCCAGCGGAAGAGGTTGAAGCGGCTCTCGAAGGTCTCATCCTGGGGGGTGTGGCTGGGCGTGGGGTTGCGATACTCATCCTGGGTGCGCTCGAGGAAGAGCTTCTCGAGCTCGGCGTTGAGCCGCTCCGCCCCGGGCAGGCGCGCGCGTCCGAAGGGCACGGCAAAGAGCGCATCCAGGTGGACGGGCCCGCTCACCAGTTCGCCTGTCCGTCTTGGCCGGGGGCCACGAAGCGCACCCGCAGCCTCAGCAGGATGAGCTCCCCGGGGGCGCGCAGCAGCGCAATCTCGTGCCGCAGCCAGGCCGGAAACACCGCGACACTCCCGGGGACGGGGCGCCAGATGCAGTGTCCGGTCGCGAAGGGCCCCCGCATGGTGGCATTGGTGGCATCCGAGAACATCGTACCGAGGCGCCCCTCGTAGAGGCGCAGCACGCCGCTGTCCTGGCGCACCTCCGAGGGCGGGGGTGACGCCGCGCAGTAGACCGCGCACCAGGCGCTCTGGGCAAAGTGGACGGCCGGGATATTGCCGTCTCTGCGCACGATCGCAAAGGAGCCCCGCGCCTGGGCGGTGAAGCTCTGCAGCTGCCCGGGGGCGAAGGTGTTGACGGCATCCACCACCTGGAGCACCCCGCCGAGTATGTCGGTGCACGTGCGGCTCACGTCCGCACTGCCGCGGCCCCACTCGAGCAGGTCATCCGCACCCAGATAGCACAGGGGCGTGGAGCCGGGGGCGCCGCCGCGGGCGTCCGCGCCGGCGCGCGCCCGCAGGAGTTCGCAAAGGGCCGGATTGCGCGCCTCGGCCTCAGGCAGCGGGACCACCCCGAAGGGGCTCGCGAAGATCGGCATGACGGAGGCGGCCAAGGGGTGGCGGCCTTACCGGACACAGCCGCGAGCCGCGCCGCGCGCGTGCGCCGGATGGGGGGCGCGGGGGGTCACTTGGGGTGCAGTTCGCCGCATGCTTGCAGAGGGCGCCGATGGTCGCACACCCCCGAGGCGTCTCCTATCCCTGCACGGGCGCCGCTATTGCGCCGACACCCACAGCTCGGCTTCCTCGCACCCCTGCACGGCGCGCCAGGCGATCAGGTGCGTATCGCCAGCACACAGGGCGCGCACGGCATCGCGCTTCTCGGGGCCTGCCACCACGAACACCGGCTCGCTCACCGTCGCGAGGAGCTCCGGCGTCACGCTGACCGCGGCGCGCCCGTCCGGGCGCTGCACGGCGATGGCGTAGTGCCCGCGCGAGCGCGCCAGGTCCGCCTCGCTGAATAAGGAAGCGGTGTGCCCGTCTGCACCGAGCCCCAGGAGTCCGAGTCCGATGCGCACCCCGGAGCTCAAAAGCTGCATCAGCTCGCCCTCGTACGCGGCAGCGGCCTCGGCGAGCGGTAAGTGCGTCGGTACGCTCAGGAGTGACTGCGGCGGCAGGGCGAGCGCGGTGAGCAGCGCGCGGGCCTGGAAGTAGTTGCTGCCGGGGGAGTCCGCCGGCACGTAGCGCTCGTCGCTGAAGAGCACGTGCAGGCGGTCATCGTGCTCGAGCGGGCCGCGCGCGAGCGAGCGGTAGGCGTTCATCGGGGTGGTGCCCCCGGCGAGCATGACCGCGGAGGCGCCGCGGGCCGTGAGCGCGCGCGCCAGGCGCGCGGCCAAGGCCGCATCGAGCTCGGCCCGCGAAGCGAAGGTGCGCGTGGTGAGGATCGTCATGGCTTGTGCGGGCGCTCCCCCACCTGGGCGCGCACCTCGAAGCTGCGCCCGCCGCGCAGACCGCGCAGCGCCACGCTGCTGCCGGGCTTGTGGGCGGCGATGCGCCCGAGGGCGTCCTGGGCGCTGTGCGGGGGCGTGCCGTCGATCGCGGTGAGCACATCCCCGGGCAGCAGCCCCGCCTGTTGGGCGGGGCTGCCCACGTAGAGGTTGCCGATGATGACCCCGGACTGCGGCAGCCCGAGCTGCTGCGCCTGCTCATCGGTGAGGTCCTCGGGCACGATGCCGATCCAGCCGCGCACCACGCGCCCGTGCGCGATGATCTCGCTCAAGACCCCGCGCACCATGTTCACCGGGATCGCAAAGCCGATGCCCTCGACCCCGATGTTCTTGGCGACGATGGCGGTGTTGATCCCGACCAGCGCGCCGCTCGCATCCACCAGTGCGCCGCCGGAGTTGCCGAAGTTGATGGGCGCATCCGTCTGGATGAAATCCTCCAGCGGGGCGATCCCGAGCTGCTGGCGGCTGGTGGCGCTCACGATGCCGTGCGTGACCGTCTGCGACAGCCCGACGGGGTTACCGATGGCGAGCACCACGTCGCCGACCCGCAGCTGGTCGGAGCGGCCGAAAACGGCCACCGGCAGCGGCATGAGGTCGATCTTCAGGACCGCGAGGTCCGTGTCCGGGTCGCGCCCGACGATCTTGGCGTCGGCCACCCGGCCGTCGGCGAGCTGCACGCGGATCGAGTCGGCGTTGGCGATCACGTGATGGTTGGTGACGATGTGGCCGCTCTCATCGACGATCACCCCGGAGCCGAGACTGCGCTCGATGCGCTGGCGGTAGCGCGGCATGTAGTCGCCGAACAGCTCCCCGAGCGAGGGCGCGACCCGCTCGGTCACGAGCCGCGCGGCGTACACGTTGACGACGGACGGGGCGCCGCGCTGGACCGCGGCGGCGTAGCTCACCTGGGCCGGTGCCGCCACGCTCGCGGGGGCGGCCGGCAGCAGGGCCGGACCGCTCGTGACGCTCTCGCGGCGGATCAGGTCCGGGCGCGCCGCGACGATCAGGAAGGCCAGCGCCAGGCCCCCGACCACCGAGCCGACGATGAATATGAGTCCGCGCCCGAGGCGGTTGAGCATCGCAAGAGCTCCGGGAATGCGCACCGGACGCCGCGCCACGTGCGCCCGGACCGGGGTGTGCGTTT
>DATIXW010000104.1:0-6371 GCA_035518135.1 Steroidobacteraceae bacterium | reverse complement strand
GCGAGCCATGAGCCGATCGACATCGTGATGAAGGTGGAGACTCACAACCACCCCACCGCCATCTCCCCCTTCCCCGGGGCGGCGACCGGCGCGGGCGGGGAGATCCGCGATGAGGGCGCCACCGGACGCGGCGCCAAGCCCAAGGCGGGGCTTACGGGCTTCTCGGTCTCGAACCTGCGCATCCCGGGGTACGTGCGCCCCTGGGAGCGTGACTTCGGCAAGCCCGCGCGCGTGGCCTCGGCACTCGAGATCATGCTCGAGGGCCCGATCGGGGCGGCCTCGTTCAACAACGAGTTCGGGCGGCCGGCCATCTGCGGTTACTTCCGCAGCTTCGAGCAGCCGGCCGCGGGGGATGCGCCTGAGCGCGTGCGCGGCTACCACAAGCCGATCATGATCGCCGGGGGCCTGGGGAATGTGCGCCGCTCCCAGGTACACAAGCCCGAGGTGCCGGTGGGCGCCAAGCTCGTGGTGCTCGGGGGACCGGCGATGCTCATCGGACTTGGCGGCGGTGCGGCCTCCTCGGTCGGCAGCGGCGCCTCCGATGCGGAGCTGGATTTTGCCTCCGTGCAGCGCGGCAACCCCGAGATCGAGCGGCGCGCGCAGGAAGTGATCGATCACTGCTGGGCGCTCGGGGCGCGCAATCCCATCCTCCTCATCCACGACGTGGGCGCCGGCGGCCTCTCCAATGCCGTCCCGGAGGCGGTCGCGCACAGCGCGCGCGGCGCGCGCATCGATCTGCGCAGCATCCCGAGCGCGGAAGCCGGCATGTCGCCGCTGGAGCTGTGGTGCAACGAGGCGCAGGAGCGCTACGTGCTCGCCATCGAGGCGAAGGCGCTCGCGGAATTCAGCGCCATCGCCGCGCGCGAGCGCTGCCCGTTCGCCGTCATCGGCGAGATCGACGGCTCCGGGCAGCTGCGGGTGCATGACCCGCTGTTCCACAACGAGCCGGTGGACATGCCCCTCGAGGTCCTGCTCGGCAAGCCGCCGCGACTGACGCGCGAGGTACGCAGCGCCGGCGTCACCGCGCGCCCCTTCGACGGCAGCGCACTCGATGCGCGCGAGGCGCTGTACCGCGTGCTGCGCCTGCCGGCCGTGGCCGACAAGACCTTCCTCATCACCATCGGCGACCGCACCGTCGGCGGACTCATCAGCCGCGACCCGCTGGTCGGGCCCTGGCAGGTGCCCGTCAGCGACGTGGCGGTGACGCTGGCCGACTACCACGGCCATGCGGGCGAGGCGATGGCGATGGGCGAGCGCACACCCGTTGCGGTGCTCGATGCCCCGGCCTCCGGGCGCCTGGCGGTGGCCGAGGCGATCACCAACATCCTCGCCGCCGATATCGCCTCCCTCAGCGACATCCGCCTGTCGGCCAACTGGATGGCCGCCTGCGGGGAGCCGGGGGAGGACGCCGCGCTCTACGCCACCGTGGCTGCGGTGGGCAAGCAGCTGTGCCCGGCGCTCGGCATCGCGATCCCGGTCGGCAAGGACTCGCTGTCGATGAAGACCACGTGGCGTGAGGGCGAGACGCACAAGAGCGTCGTGGCGCCGGTGTCGCTGATCGTCTCGGCCTTCGCACCGGTGCGCGACGTGCGCCGCACGCTCACCCCCGCACTGCAGATGGATGAGCGGCCGACCTCGCTGTGGCTCATCGACCTCGCGCGGGGGAGGAACCGCCTGGGGGGCTCGGCGCTCGCGCAGGTGTACGGTGAGCTCGGGGATGAGCCGGCGGACCTGGATGCGCCGCAGCCGCTGCTGCGCCTCGCCGCCGCGCTGCGCGAGATGCGTGCGCTCGGGATGCTGCGCGCCTACCACGACCGCTCCGACGGCGGGCTCCTGGTGACGCTGCTGGAGATGGCCTTCGCCGGCCACTGCGGCCTCGACATCGCGCTGCCGGCCGCACGCGGGGCGGCGCTCGCGCAGCTGTTCGCCGAGGAGCCCGGCGTGGTCGTGCAGATCCTCGCGGGCGATGAGCCGGCATTCAACGAGATCCTCGCGCGCCATGAGCTTGCGGACGCGGCGCTTTACCTCGGCGCCCCGGTGAGTGAGCTGCGCGTGCAGGTGCGTGTCGGGGCCGTGAACCTCGATGAGTCCTGGGGGGACCTCAAGCGCGCCTGGTCGGAGACGTCCTGGCGGCTGCGGCGGCTGCGCGATGACCCGCAGTGTGCGGATGAGGAATTCGCGGCGCAGACCGCGGAAGAAGATCCGGGCCTGAGCGTCGCGCTCAGCTTCGACCCCCAGCAGGACATCGCCGCCCCCTTCATCGCGCGCGGCGTGCGCCCGGCGGTCGCGATCCTGCGCGAGCAGGGCGTGAACAGCCAGGTGGAGACCGCGGCGGTGTTCGACCGCGCGGGCTTCACCCCGCACGATGTGCACATGACGGACCTCTTGAGCGGGCGACGCTCACTCAGTGAGTTCAAGGGGCTCATCGCCTGCGGCGGCTTCTCCTCCGGCGATGTGCTCGGCGCCGGCGAGGGCTGGGCCAAGTCGGTGCTGTTTCACGCCGCGGCGCGCGAGGAGTTCGAGCGCTTCTTCAGCCGCGGCGACACCTTCGCGCTGGGCGTCTGCAACGGCTGCCAGATGTTCGCCGCGCTGAAGGGCATCATTCCCGGCACCGCACACTGGCCGCGCTTCGTGAAGAACCGCAGCGAGCAGCACGAGGCGCGCTTCTCGCTGGTCGAGGTGCTCGAGTCGCCCTCCGTGCTGCTCGCGGGGATGGAGGGCTCGGTGCTGCCGATCTCGGTCTCGCACGGGGAGGGCCGGGCGGAGTTCGCGAGCCCCGAGGCGGCAGCCGCCTGCGCGGCGAGCGGCCTGGTGGGCGTGCGCTACATCCATCACGACCGCAGCGTCGCGTGCACCTATCCGGCCAACCCGAGCGGCACGCCGTTCGGCATCGCCGCGCTGTGCAACGAGGATGGCCGCGTCACCATCACCATGCCGCACCCGGAGCGCTCCTTCCGCTACGTGCAGAACTCCTGGCACCCGCGCGACGTCGGTGAATACAGCGGCTGGACGCGGCTGTTCCGCAACGCGCGGCGCTTCGTGGGCTGAAGGGTAGCGCCCTTCAGCCGGCGGAGCTGAAGGGCGTGACGTTGCTGCCGGTCTCGTCGAGGAAGAAGCGTCGCACCATGATCGCCTGCTGCAGCTTGCCCTTGCGCACGTAGGCCTCGTAGAAGAGATCCTTGACGACCTCGAGCATGATGCCGGCCTCGTAGCCATCGAACTGCGGCAGGGGTGAGCGCGCATCGAGCTCGGCCCCGAACAGCACGCTCTTCATCTTGGTAAAGATCTCGGGGGCGATGTTGGCCAGATCGCGCACCTCGTTCAACTCATCGAACAGGCGCAGCTTTCCGGCCTCGCCGAGCTCGACGAACATCGCCTGCGCGGCGCGCCGGCACATGGAGGCGAAGGCATTGAAGGCGCCGCTCGAGAAGCAGGTGAGCGCCTCGCGGAACAACAGCTCCACGTCCTCGGGAATGTAGGCGAAGCTGAATTTCTCGCGCGCCCGTTCCACCTCGGTGAACTGCGGGGCGAGCTCGATGCGCGCCGCCCCGTACACGCGCACCGTGAAGCGCAGGAAGATCGGCGCATGGCAGGCATCGCACAGGTACACCACGCCAATCTGCTTGGGCCGGTACAGCTGCAGGTCCTCGAAGCGCGGCACCGCGCTCGGGGTGATGTGCGCCACCGCCTGGCAATTCGGGCACGTCACGACAAGGTTCTTCTCGAGGTCGTGGTGCAGTCGGCTGGCTGAATCGATGTACAGCGACATGGTGAACGTTTGCCGCGGCCCTAAATTGTTGTATCTGCCGCTGGGGCCCATGGTACTCCAGCGCCCCCGCGGCCCGCAGGCCCGTGGGGTATTTCGCCGGGCCGCGCCACGTTATGTCACAGGGCGCGCGCTGCGGGCGAAGCTCAGGATGTGCTCTGCGAGGCTGTCGTACTCGCCGCCGAAGTGGTGACCGTTGCCGACCTGCTCGCGCGTGATCTTTCCGGCCGGCAGTCCCGGGCAGATCGAGTCCTTCTCGCCCGCGCCATACAGGCACAGCACCGGCAGCTCGAGGCGCGTGACTTCCGGGATGGTTGGCAGGCCCGCCTCCTCACCCCCGACCCACTCGGACAGGCTCACCTCGAAGGCGGCACGGGCATCGATGCCGAGCAGGCTCACGCTCACCACGTGCGCGCGCAGCTGCGGCGGCAGCCGGTTGGCCACGAACGGCAGCACGTCGGCGCCGAAGGAGTAGCCCACGAGCAGCACGCGCTCCTTGTGCCAGGCGGCGAGGTAGTGGCGCAGGATGCGCGCCACGTCGCGCGTGACTTCCTCCACCGTGCGCGCCTTCCAGAAGTATTTCAGCGAATTGAGGGCCACCGTCGGCACGCCGCTGGCGGCCAGGCGCGCCGCCAGCTCCTGGTCGAGCCCCGCCCAGCCGCCATCCCCGGTCAGCAGCAGCGCGAACTCCGCCGCGCTGCCGCTCGCGCCAACTTCCTGCACGGGCAGGTCGCCGATCTCCGGCGGGGGTGCGCTCGTGCGCTGCACGGCGGCCTCGCTGAGCCCCTCGTAGGCTTCCTTGAACTGCGGCATCCAGTTGCGCTCCACCGAGAAGCCGTGGCCGACGAGGGGCAGCGAGATGATGCGGCCGTGCGCGACCTGCGCGGCGAACCGCGCGGTGGTGTGCGCGTCGCACACCTGGTCCTTCTGTCCCTGCAGCGCGACCCACGGCTCGCGCAGCGTCGCGGCCGGCTGGAACACGAGCTCATGGTGCGCGTTGGGCGCGAAGTGCAGCCCGCTGCCGGGGCACAGCGTGGCCCCGGCGAAATCCTGCTCGGCGCAGAACCCGAGGCTCAGCGCTCCGGCGAAGGTGCCGGGCGGGGATTGCACCAGCGTCGCGTACACCACCGTCGCGCCGGAGGAGTAGCCGACCAGCACCGGCACGAGGTATTCGCCCAGGCCGAGCTGCCTTTGCACCTGGTGGCTCAGGTTCTCAAAGTCCGCGGCGATCAGCTGGCAGCCCGGGGAGCCAGCGCTCCTGCCGAGGCTTGCGAAGTAGCGGCGGATGTCGATCCCGACGACGACGGCACCGAGCTGGCGCAGCGCGTGCGCCATGTCGAGGACGCCCAGCTCCCAGCCGCCATCGCCGGAGAGAAAGAGCGCCACACTCTTGGGTCTGCCCTGCGGCACATACACGCTGAGCGTGCCGAAGCGTCCGCCCGGCAGGTGCCGGACGTCCGGATCGGCCGCCGCCGGCGCGCTGGCTTGCGCTGTGGTGGGGGGCTTGCCCGCCGGCGCGGCCGCGGCGGCGGTGGCCACCAGCGCGAGCAGTACCGGCGCTGCGGACCTGCAGGAGCGCGCGCGCAGTGCACTCATCGGGCGAACAGCTCCTTCATCCCGCCGGCGATCAGTACCGACACGTCGATGAGCACCCGCGGCAGCGCGATGCCGCCGCGCGCCGCGAGGTAGCGCGGCTCCCAGCGCGGATCGAACTTGGCCTTGTAGCGCCGCAGGCCCTCGAAGTTATAGAAGTGCTCCCCGTGGCGGAAGATGAAGTTGCCGACGCGGTGCCAGGCCGGCGCGAGCGGATGCGCCTCGAGCCCCGACAGCGGCGCCATGCCGAGGTTGAACCAGCGATAGCCCTGCTCACGCCCCCACAGCATCAGCTCGATGAAGAGGTAGTCCATGGCGCCGCGCGGGGCGTCCGGGCCGAAGCGCATGAGATCCACCGACAGCTCCGCCCGGGTGCCGGTCGTCCACAGGTTCGCAAAGGCCGCAGGCTCGCCCTGGGAGCGCACCACCGCCACCGGGAACTGGCGCAGGTAAGCGGGCGTGAACGCGCCCATGGAGAAGCGCTTCTCGCCGGTGGACTTGCTCGTGAGCCAGGCATCGGAGATGCGCTGCAGGGCGGGCATGAGCGCATCCTGCGCCCCCCCGGGGGCGATCACCTCGAAGCTCGCCCCGTCGCGCTGCGCGCGGCGGTGGGACTGGCGCAGCTCCGCGCGCGCGGCCCCCTCGAGCGAGAAGGACTCGAGCGGCACCCGCGCCTCCTCGCCGATCTTGAGCGCCGCGAGGCCCAGGTCGACGTAGAGTGCGAGCCGCTCGGCGCACACCTGGTAGAAGACGGTCTCCCCGCCGTGGCGATCGGAGATCTCGCGCAGGTGCCACACGAGCTCCTCCGCCCCGTTCTGCGTGCCGACCGGATCGCCGAGCGCGATCCAGCTGTGGCCGGCGATCTGGTACATCACGAAGGCGTCCCCGGCCTCCGAGAACAGCAGGCGCTTGTCGCCGGTGAGGGCGGCGTTCGCGAGCGTCAGCTGCGAGCCGGCGATGAGCGCGCGGGCACGCTCGAGCTCCGCAGGTCCTGCGACCGCCGGGTCCGGGC
>DATIXW010000103.1:0-2168 GCA_035518135.1 Steroidobacteraceae bacterium | reverse complement strand
CGTCGGCCATCAGGCTTACCCGCACAAGGTGCTGACCGGCCGCCGCGACCGCCTGCATACCATCAAACAGGACGGCGGCCTCGCGCCCTTCCCCTCGCGCGCCGAGAGCGAGTACGACACCTTCGGCGTCGGCCACTCGAGCACCTCGATCAGCGCCGCCCTCGGCATGGCGGTCGCTGCTGCGCGCGCCGGCGAGGACCGCCGCGTCGTGGCCGTGATCGGCGACGGCGCGATGACCGCCGGCATGGCCTTCGAGGCGCTGAATCACGCCGGATCTCTCCCCGCCGACCTCCTCGTGATCCTCAACGACAACGACATGTCGATCTCGGAGAACGTCGGCGCGCTGTCCAACCACTTCGCGCGCGTGCTGTCGGGACGCGTGTATGCGCACCTGCGCGAGGGTGGCAAGAAGGTGCTGCGGCAGATGCCCACGGTGTGGGAGCTGGCACGGCGCTCGGAGGAGCACCTGAAGGGCATGGTGCTGCCCGGAACGCTGTTCGAGGAGATGGGCTTCAACTACATAGGCCCGATGGACGGGCACGACGTGCGCGCCCTCGTCAGCATGCTGCGCAATGTGAGGAAGCTGCGCGGCCCGCAGCTGCTGCACGTCGTGACGCGCAAGGGCAAGGGCTACGCGCCGGCCGAGGCCGATCCCATCAAGTGGCACGGGCCGGGTCCTTTCGATCCGGCGAGCGGCACGATCTACAAGGAGAAGGCGGCGGGGCCGAGCTACAGCCAGGTGTTCGGCCAGTGGCTGTGCGACATGGCGGAGCGCGATCCGCGCATCATCGCCATCACGCCCGCGATGCGCGAGGGCTCGGGGCTGGTCGAGTTCGCCCGACGCTTCCCCGACCGCTACTTCGACGTCGCGATCGCCGAACAGCACGCCGTAACCTTCGCCGCCGGCCTCGCCACCGAGGGCCTGAAGCCCGTGGTCGCGATCTATTCGACGTTTTTGCAGCGTGCCTACGATCAGCTGATCCACGACGTGGCGCTGCAGAACCTGCCGGTAGTGTTCGCGGTGGATCGTGCGGGACTCGTGGGAGGCGATGGCGCGACCCACCAGGGGAGCTACGACCTCACTTATCTGCGCTGCATCCCCAACCTGGTGGTGATGGCACCGGCCGACGAGAACGAGTGCCGCCAGATGCTGTACACGGCGAGCACGCTCAGGGGCCCATCGATCGTGCGCTACCCGCGCGGTACCGGCCCGGGCGTGGCGGTGGCCGCGGAGATGAGCGCACTTGCGCTCGGCAAGGCGCAGCTGCGCCGCGAGGGCGGCAGCGGGCTCGCGCTGCTCGCGTTCGGCGCCCTGGTGCCCGCCGCGCAGCTGATCGCCGAGGCGCTCGATGCCACGCTCGTCAACATGCGCTTCGTCAAGCCGCTCGATGAGGATCTGGTGCTCAGCCTCGCGCAGCGGCACCGCGCGCTGGTGACGATCGAGGAGAACGTGACGCTCGGTGGCGCCGGCTCCGCCGTCGGCGAGCTGCTGGCCGCCGAGGGCGTCTCGATCCCGCTGCTCGAGCTCGGGATCCCGGACCGCTTCATCGAGCACGGCTCGCGCGAGGGATGCCTGGCCGCGGCGGGACTCGATACCGCGGCGCTGCGCGCCAGCATCGAGCGCTGGTGGGCGCTGCATGGGGCGGAGCGGCTGCGCTCCGCGCGCGGAGCCTGAAGGCCCGCCTCTGCCAACACCGGGATAAGACAACTCCTCATTAAGAAGGAGGCGCCGTGCGGCCGGCAGGCGGCATGCTGCGAATCCCGTTCAGCGAAGCAACGCATTCCTGTAGGCTGCAACCCATGACTCCTCCCCCTGCCACTGCGAAGCTGGTCCGCGCCCCGGTCGTTGAGGTCGAGGACGTGCAGGCGCGGGCCGACACGCGCCGCCTGCCGATCAACCGTGTCGGCATCAAGGACATCAGCCACCCGGTGCGCGTCAAGGACCGCTCGGCGGGCGAACAGCACACCATCGCCACCTTCAACATGTACGTCAGCCTGCCGCACAACTTCAAGGGCACGCACATGTCGCGCTTCGTCGAAACGCTGCACTCCGAACGCGAGATCTCGGTCGAGTCCTTCCGCGCCATGCTCGCCGGGATGACCGCGCGGCTCGAGGCCGAGACCGGCCACATCGAGATGAGCTTTCCGTTCTTCGTCATGAAGAAGGC
>DATIXW010000102.1:0-9840 GCA_035518135.1 Steroidobacteraceae bacterium | reverse complement strand
CCCGCCGCACAACCTCACCGAGACGGTCAACGCCTGCATCGCGCTGCTGGATGACCCGGCGCTGCCGCTCGCCGCGCTGATGCAGCACATGCCGGGACCGGACTTCCCGACCGGCGGCATCATCAACGGTGCCCAGGAGATCGCCACCGCCTACCGCACCGGTCGCGGCCGGCTGTCGGTGCGCGCCAAGGTCAGCATCGAGGACGTGGGGCGCGGTGATCGCCAGGCGATCGTGGTCACCGAGCTCCCCTACCAGGTCAACAAGGCGCGCCTCATCGAGCGCATCGCGCAGCTGGTGCGCGAGAAGCTGCTGGATGGCATCGCCAGCGACGGCCTGCGCGATGAGTCCGACAAGGACGGCATGCGCATCGTGATCGAGCTCAAGCGCGGCGAGGTCACCGAGGTGGTGCTCAACAACCTCTACGCGCAGACCCCGATGGAGACGGTGTTCGGCATCAACATGGTGGCGCTGCAGGACGGCCAGCCGAAGCTCATGTCGCTCAAGGAGATGCTGGAGGCCTTCATCCGGCATCGCCGCGAGATCGTCACGCGGCGCACGATCTTCGATCTCGCCAAGGCGCGCGACCGGGCCCACATACTCGAGGGACTGGCGATCGCGCTTGCCAGCATCGATGAGGTGATCGCCCTCATCAAGGCCGCCGCCTCCCCGGCGGAGGCCCGCAGCGCGCTGCTGGCGCGCGGCTGGGCGCCGGGGGTGGTGACGCAGCTGCTCGAGCGCGCCGGCACCATCTCGACGCGCCCCCAGGGGCTCGCGGCGGAGTTCGGTCTGCGCGGCGGCGTCTACCACCTGTCGGAGGCGCAGGCGCAGGCGATCCTCGACATGCGTCTGCACCGGCTGACCGGGCTTGAGCAGGACAAGATCATCAGCGAGTACCGCGAGCTCCTTGACAGCATCCGCGACCTCACCGACATCCTTGCCCGCCCCGAGCGCCTCACGCAGGTGGTGCGCACCGAGCTCATCGAGGTGCGCGATGCCTTCGGCGATGCGCGCCGCACCGAGATCAATCGCGACCACCTCGACCTGACCACCGAGGACCTGATCGAGCCGCAGGACGTGGTGGTGACGCTCTCGCACGCCGGCTACGCCAAGAGCCAGCCGCTGACCGAGTACCAGACGCAGCGCCGCGGCGGCCGCGGCAAGACCGCGACCGCGGTCAAGGACGAGGACTTCGTCGAGAAGCTCTTCGTCGCCCATACCCACGATACGGTGCTGTGCTTCTCCAATCGCGGCAAGGTCTACTGGCTGAAGGTGTACGAGCTGCCGCAGGCCGGGCGCGGGGCGCGCGGCAAGCCGATGGTGAACCTGCTGCCGCTCGAGGAGGGCGAGAAGATCAATGCGCTGCTGCCGGTGAAGCAGTACGACGAGCAGCACTTCGTGTTCATGGCGACGCGCGCAGGTACCGTGAAGAAGACCCCGCTCGCGGCGTTCTCGCGGCCGCGCTCGAGCGGCATCATCGCCGTGGACCTCGCCGACAACGACCAGCTGGTCGGTGTGGCCCTTACCGACGGCGAGCGCGAGATCATCCTCGTCTCGAGCGGCGGCAAGGCGATCCGCTTCCGCGAGGACGAGGTGCGCGCCATGGGGCGCGAAGCCACCGGCGTGCGCGGCATCCGCCTCGGCCCCGGACAGGACCTGATCGCGCTCATCGTGGTGGGCGAGGGGCACGTGCTCACGGCATCCGCCACCGGGTACGGCAAGCTCACGCCGCTGCAGGATTTTCCCGCGCATGGCCGCGGCGGCCAGGGCGTCATCGCGCTGCAGACCTCCGACCGCAACGGCTTCACGGTGGCCGCGCTGCAGGTCATGGCGGGGCAGGAGATCATGCTGATCAGCTCCACCGGTACGCTGGTGCGCACCACCGTTGATGAGATCTCCGTCCAGGGCCGCAATACGCAGGGCGTGCGCCTCATTCGCCTCGACGAGGGCGAGCGGCTGGTCGGCATCGAGCGCGTTGCGAGCCTAGAGAGCGTCGAGGAAGGCGCAGCCGCCGAGGGTCCTGAGCCGATCGCCGGCGAGAGCGCCACGGACGCCTAGGCGGCGCGTGCCGAGCAGTGCCGGCGGCGCCCCGCGCTGCTGAGTCGCGCGCGGCGCGGGCATGGATGGGTGGATCGGGCAGATCGCCGTGGGGCTGCCCCCCGCGCCCCCGCGCCTCCGCGCCCCGGCCTTCGTGTTCGCTGGGATTTACCCCTCGGGCCCTGCAGGCCGGGCGGTCCTTAGTCCCTGAGGCGCAAAAAAGGCCTCCGCGCCTGCAGCGCATTGTTAAGATTGTTTGTTCCCTGCCTTGAAGATCCGAGAGAGGAGCCGTGCGCGTATTCAATTTCGCCGCGGGGCCGGCGACGATGCCCCTGGAAGTCCTTGAGGAAGCACGCGAGCAGCTGAGCGATTGGCGCGGCTCGGGCATGTCGGTCATGGAAGTCAGCCATCGCGGCAAGGCCTTCACCGCCGTGGCGCAGGAGGCGGAGATCCGCCTGCGGGAGCTCTTGGCCATCCCGCGCCAGTACAAAGTGCTGTTCCTGTCCGGCGGGGCAACCGGGCAGTTCGCCGCAATCCCGCTGAACCTGACGCGCACCGAGTCCACCGTGGACTACCTCAACACCGGCGCCTGGTCGAAGAAGGCGATCGCCGAGGCACAGCGCTTCACGCACGTGCACGTCGCCGCCGACGAGGCGGCCTCGCGCTACACTACGGTGCCGGCGGCCGCGAGCGTGCACGTGAGCCCGCAGGCGGCCTACCTGCACTACACCGCGAACGAGACCATCGGCGGAGTCGAGTTTCCCTATATCCCCGAGAGCGGCACGGTGCCGCTCATCGCCGACATGTCTTCGAGCATCCTCTCGCGCCCGGTGCCGGTCGAGCGCTTCGGGCTGATCTATGCCGGCGCACAGAAGAACATCGGCCCGGCGGGCCTGGCGGTCGTCATCGTGCGCGATGACCTCATCGGGCACGCGCGCCCCGAGACCCCCTCGATCTTTGACTACCAGGCGATGGCGGACGACAACTCGATGCTCAACACGCCGCCGACCTTTGCCTGGTACATCGCCGGACTGGTGTTCAAGTGGCTGCAGGCCCAGGGGGGGCTGCCGGTGATGGCGGCGCGCAACGAGGCGAAGGCGCAGCTGCTGTACGCCACCATCGACCGCTCCGGCTTCTATCGCAATCCGGTAGCCCATGCCTGCCGCTCGTGGATGAACGTGCCCTTTACGCTGCGCGACCCGTCACTCGATGAGGCCTTCCTCACGCAGGCGCGCGCGGCGGGGCTGGTGAACCTTGAGGGACACCGCTCGGTCGGCGGCATGCGCGCGAGCCTCTACAACGCCATGCCGCCTGAGGGCGTGCAGGCGCTGGTGGCCTTCATGCAGGAATTCGAGCGGCGCCACGGCTGATGACGGGCAACTCCATGACCTTCCGCATCCTCACCCTCAACACCATCAGCTCCAAGGGACTCGCGCGGCTGCCGCGCGATCGCTACGAAGTGGGGGCGCAGGTGAGTGCCCCGGATGCGATCCTGGTGCGCTCCGCCGACATGCACGCGTTCAGCGTTCCGCCCGCGGTGCGCGCCATCGGCCGCGCCGGCGCCGGCACCAACAACATCCCCGTCGAGGCGATGAGCCGCCGCGGCATCCCGGTGTTCAATGCCCCGGGCGCGAACGCGAACGCGGTGAAGGAGCTGGTGCTCGCGGGCCTGCTGCTCGCGGCGCGCAACATCGTGCCGGCGTGGCAGTTTGCCCGCGGCCTCGAGGGCGATGACGCAGCTCTTGATGCGGCGGTGGAAGCGGGCAAGAAGCGCTTCGTCGGCTTCGAGCTCCCGGGGCGCACGCTCGGAGTCGTGGGCTTGGGCGCCATCGGGGTCGAGGTCGCGAACTCCGCGCTCGCGCTCGGCATGAAGGTGCTCGGTTACGACCCGCAGATCACCGTGCAGCGCGCCTGGCAGCTCTCCGCGAGCGTCGAGCAGGCACTCTCGCTTGAGGACCTGTTTGCGCGCGCCGACGCGATCAGCGTGCACGTGCCGCTCAATGATGCGACCCGCGGGCTCGTCAACGCGGCGCGGCTGGCGCTCATGAAGGGCGACGGCACGCTGCTCAACTTCGCGCGCGCCGCGATCGTGGACGAGGCGGCAGTGGTTGCCGCCCTCGATGCGCGCCGTCTGCACGCCTACGTGTGCGACTTCCCGAGCGTCGCCCTCAAGGATCACCCGCAGGTCGTGGCGCTGCCGCACCTCGGTGCCTCCACCGGGGAAGCGGAGGAGAACTGCGCGGTCATGGTGGCCGAGCAGGTGCGCGACTTTCTGGAGAACGGCAACATCCGCAACAGCGTCAACTACCCCGAGGCCGTGCTGCCGCGCGTGCCCAACACCACGCGCTTCGCGATCGCCAACCGCAACGTGCCGAACATGGTGGGCCAAATCTCCACCTGCCTTGCGAGCGCGCGGCTGAACATCGCCGATCTGCTCAACAAGTCCCGCGGCGAGTATGCCTACACCCTGATCGACACCGACGGCGTGGTTGCCGCGGAGCTGCTCGGCCGGATCGGCGCAATCGAGGGCGTGCTCTCGGCACGCATCGTCTGAGACACCCGCGGCATGGCCGGCAAGAGCAAAGATAGGCGTACGCGCGGCAAGGCCGCCGCGGTGGCGGGGGCGAAGCCCCTGAAGTCGGACCTGGATGCGGTGCGCGCGCGCATCGATGCGGTGGATGCGCAGATTCAGCGCTGCCTGAACGAGCGCGCGCGCCTTGCGCAGCAGGTCGGTATCTCCAAGGCGGCCGGTGGCCGCGCGGTGGACTTCTACCGCCCCGAGCGCGAGGCACAGGTGCTGCGCGCCGCGCGTGCGCGCAACACCGGCCCGCTGCGCGATGCGGAGGTGCTGCGCCTGTTCCGCGAGATCATGTCGGCGTGCCTCGCGCAGCAGGAGCCGCTCAAGGTCGCATTCCTCGGGCCCGAGGGAACCTTCACCCAGACCGCGGTGCTCAATCACTTCGGGCACTCGGTGCGGGCGCTGCCGCTGGCCTCGATCGACGAGGTGTTCCACGAGGTGGAGGCGGGAAACGCGGACTTCGGCGTCGTGCCGATCGAGAACTCCTCCGAGGGCACCGTCAATCACACGCTCGATCGCTTCCTCACCTCGCCGCTGAAGATCTGCGGCGAGGTGGAGCTGCGCATCCGCCAGCACCTGATGGGCACGATGAGCGCGCTGTCGCGCATCGCGCGCGTGTGCTCGCATCCGCAGTCGCTTGCCCAGTGCCGCGAGTGGCTCGATGAGCACCTGCCCGGTGTCGAGCAGGTGCCGGTGTCGAGCAACGCAGAAGGCGCGCGGCGCGCCCGCGATGAGCGCGGCACCGCGGCGATCGCCGGCGACACGGCCGCCGAGGTGTACGGGCTGAAGGTGCTGGCTGCCGAGATCGAGGACCGCGCCGACAACACCACGCGCTTCCTGGTGCTCGGGCGCAAGCTCTTCTCCCCGAGCGGCGAGGATCGCACGACGCTGCTGGTCTCGGTGCTGCACACTGATGCCCCGGGTGCGCTCTACCGCCTGCTCGAGCCCCTCGCCAAGCACCGCGTGAGCCTGACGCGCATCGAGTCGCGTCCCTCGCGGCGGCGCAAGTGGGACTACGTGTTCTTCATCGACTTCGAAGGCCACGCCGAGGACAAGCACATCGCAGCCGCACTCGCGGCGCTGAAGAAGCGCACCTCGCTGTGCCGCATCCTCGGTTCCTATCCACGGGCGGTGCAGTGACCGCAGCGGCCGCCGCGCGCTATCACCTCGCCCCCGGCGGCCGCATCGCCGGCACGCTCACCGTGCCGGGCGACAAGTCGATCTCGCACCGCGCGCTGATGCTCGGGGCGCTCGCGCAGGGCGTGACGCACATCAGCGGATTTCTTGCCGGGGAGGACTGCCTCGCGACCGCACGGGCACTGCAGGCGCTCGGGGTGCGCATCGAGTGGCCGGGGACCGGCGAGGTGCGCGTGCACGGGGCGGGCGCGCGCGGCCTCACCGCCAGCGGCGTGCCGCTGGATATGGGCAACGCCGGCACTGCGATGCGCCTGATGATGGGCGTGCTCGCGGCCGAGCCCTTCGAGTCGACGCTGGTCGGGGACGACTCGCTCATGCGCCGCCCCATGGAGCGCGTGGCGGTGCCGCTGCGCCTCATGGGGGCCGAGATCCTGACGCAGGACGGACATGCGCCGGTGCGCATGCGCGGCACGCGCGCGCTGCGCGCGCTCGAGTACGCGCTGCCGGTCGCGAGCGCGCAGGTGAAGTCCGCGATCCTGCTGGCGGCACTGCGCGCGCACGGCTGCACGCGCCTCACCGAGCCTGCGCCCTCGCGCGATCACACCGAGCGCATGCTGCGTACCTTCGGCGTGCAGGTACGCCAGAGCGGTGCCACGATCTCACTCGAGGGCGGTCAGCCCCTCAAGGCGGCGCCCCTGGAGGTGCCGGCGGATTTCTCCTCGGCGGCATTCTTCATCGTCGCCGCGTGTCTGGCCGCCAAGGAGCCGGTGCTCATCCGCAACGTGGGCATCAACCCGACGCGCACCGGGCTCCTCGAGATCCTGCGGGCCATGGGAGCTGACATCCGCGTGCATGCCCCCGCGGTGCAGGCATCCGAGCCGCGCGCCGATCTGGAGGTGCGCATGAGCGGCCTGCGCGGCATCGAGGTGCCCGAGGCCCTGGTGCCGCTGTCGATCGATGAGTTCCCGGTGCTCTTCGTGGCGGCCGCGTGCGCGAGCGGGGAGACCCTGGTGCGCGGGGCGCAGGAGCTGCGCGTCAAGGAGAGCGATCGGCTTGCGGCCATGGCGGCGGGGCTGACGGTGCTTGGCATCGAGAACCGGCTGCTCCCGGATGGGCTGTGGCTGCGCGGCGCAACGAGCTTCAGTGGCGGCACCATCGACAGCCGCGGGGATCATCGCATCGCGATGGCCTTTGCGGTCGCAGCCCTTCGGGCGCGCGAGCCGCTCGAGATCCTCGATGTGGCCAATGTCGCGACCTCCTTCCCGGGGTTTCTGGACACCGCGCAGGCGGCCGGCTTGCAGATCCGCCTCGCCTGACGGAGGCTTTTGCACGCATGAGCGAGCCCTCATTGTCCCCGGTGGTCACCATCGATGGCCCGAGTGGTTCGGCAAGGGCACCATCAGCCGCGCGGTGGCGCAGGCGCTGGGCTGGCACCTGCTCGACAGCGGCGCGCTCTACCGGCTGGTCGCGCTCGCCGGCGCCCGCGCCGGTGCAGGGCTCGAGGACCGCCGCCGCCACGCCGAGCTTGCCAGTGCGATGCAGGTGCAGTTCGGCTCGGGCCCGGCGGGGGATGAGCGGGTGCAGCTGGCCGGGGAGGACGTCACGGCCGCCATCCGCTCCGAGAGCGCCGGCCAGGGCGCCTCCCGGGTGGCCGCCTGGCCCGAGGTGCGCAGCGCGCTCCTGGGGCGCCAGCGCGCCTTCGCCCAGCCCCCGGGGCTGGTCGCTGACGGGCGCGATATGGGCACCGTGGTCTTTCCCGGGGCTCCCCTCAAGATCTTCCTGACCGCCAGCCCTGACGAAAGGGCCCTGCGGCGCTATAAGCAGTTGAAAGACAAGGGGTCTGGTGTTAGCCTTCCCGCCCTTTCGCGCGAGATAGCCGAGCGGGACGCAAGGGACCAGACCCGTCGGGTCGCACCCTTGAGGCCCGCATCCGATGCCTGCGTGATCGACTCGACCGGAATGACGGTGGAGGCGGTGGTGGGACGGGTGCTGGAGCTGGGGGCCGCTCGAGGCTTGTGGCGTCAATAGCCGCTCGTCGCGGATACGCACGGAAGGTTTTGAGGTTGGCACACGCAGGATGCGGGTGCCCGTTACTTTTTCCCTGGATCTGAGGGATGAGGGTCCAGTTAAGGCACGCCCCCGGGCGTGCGAAGTGAAGGTATGACAGAAAGTTTCGCGCAGCTCTTCGAGCAAAGTCTCGCCAACCAGCGGATCCGCCCCGGGATGATCCTGACCGGGCTGATCATCGACGTCACCGACGACGTCGTCATCGTCAACGTAGGCCTCAAGTCCGAGGCCGTCATTCCACTTGAGCAGTTCAAGAACGAACGCGGGGAGATCGAGGTCAAGGCCGGCGATTCCGTCGAGGTCGCGCTTGACTCCGTGGAGGACGGCACCGGGGAAACGCGCCTGTCGCGCGAGAAGGCCAAACGGGCGCGCACCTGGACGCGGCTCGAGGAGGCCTTCAACAAATCCGAGATCGTGACCGGTGTCATCACCGGCCGCGTCAAGGGCGGCTTCACGGTGGAGATCGAGAACGTGCGGGCGTTCCTCCCCGGTTCACTGGTCGACGTGCGCCCGGTGCGTGATACCTCCTACCTCGAGGGCAAGCCGCTCGAGTTCAAGGTCATCAAGCTCGATCAGAAACGCAACAACGTCGTCGTCTCGCGCCGCGCGGTCGTCGAGCAGGAGTTCTCCGCCGAGCGCTCCGCGCTCATGGACAACCTGCAGGAGGGCGCGGTCGTCAAGGGCACGGTCAAGAACCTCACCGACTACGGGGCGTTCGTCGACCTCGGTGGCATCGATGGGCTGCTGCACATCACCGACATGGCGTGGAAGCGCGTCAAGCACCCAAGTGAGGTGGTGAAGGTGGGCGATGAGGTCGAGGTGCGGATCCTGAAGTTTGACCGCGAGCGCTCGCGCGTCAGTCTGGGCCTGAAGCAGCTCGGGGCGGATCCGTGGCAGAACATCGCGCGGCGCTACCCGCCCAACACGCGCGTGTTCGGCAAGGTCACCAACATCGCCGACTACGGCGCGTTCGTCGAGATCGAGGACGGCGTCGAGGGTCTGGTGCACGTGTCCGAAATGGACTGGACCAACAAGAACGTGAATCCCGCCAAGGTGGTGCACACCGGCCAGGAAGTCGAGGTGATGGTGCTCGACGTCGACGAGGAGCGCCGCCGCATCTCCCTCGGCCTGAAGCAGTGCCAGGCGAATCCCTGGAAAGAATTTGCCGAGAACTACAACCGCGGCGACAAGGTCGGCGGACAGATCAAGTCCATCACCGACTTCGGCATCTTTATCGGGCTTCCCGGCAACATCGATGGCCTGGTGCACCTCTCTGACATCTCCTGGGACCAGCCCGGGGAGGAAGCGGTACGCAATTACCAGAAAGGGCAGCAGCTTGAGGCGATGGTGCTGTCGATCGACCCGGAGCGCGAGCGCATTTCCCTCGGCATCAAGCAGCTCGCCAAGGATCCCTTCTCGGCCTACATCGCCGACAACCCCAAGGGCGCCATCGTGCGTGGCGTGGTGAAGGAAGTCGACGCGCGCGGTGCCATCATCGATCTCGGCAACGGCATCGAAGGGCAGCTGCGCGCCTCCGAGCTCGGCCGCGACCGCGTGGAGGATGCGCGTTCGGTGCTCAAGGTGGGCGAGGAGATCGAGGCGAAATTCACCGGCGTGGACCGCAAGTCGCGCACCATCTCGCTGTCGGTGAAGGCCAAGGAGGCCCATGAGGAAGCCGAGGCGGTCTCGAGCTATCGCTCCGAGTCCGGCAGCTCCTCGGGCACGAGCCTGGGCGATCTGCTCAAGGAGCACATCGGGTCGGGCGAGGGGAACTGAAAAGCGCAATGACGAAGTCGGAACTCATCGAGATCATCACCGCCAAGCAGAAGCATCTGCCGGCCAAGGACGTGGAGCTGGCGCTAAAGCAGATCCTGGAGATCATGAGCGATGCGCTCTCGCAGGGAGAGCGCATCGAGATCCGCGGCTTCGGCAGCTTCTCGCTGCACTTTCGGCCGCCGCGCCAGGGGCGTAACCCCAAGACCGGCGAGGCGGTGGCTCTGGCCGGCAAATACGTGCCGCATTT
>DATIXW010000101.1:0-4605 GCA_035518135.1 Steroidobacteraceae bacterium | reverse complement strand
CAGGAAAGGCATTCACCGACAGCGCCACGCCGGTGAGGTACACCTCGGGCATCAGCAGGTCGAAGGGAGGTATGACGACCGGCTGGTGGTGGATCGCGACCACCACCGCGGTTCCATCGACCCGCGTGCCGTGCAGCATCGCGGCAAAGGACCGCGGCACGCCGGCCGCATCGATCGAGGCATGGGCGCCATGGCCGCCGGTGAGATCGCGGATCGCCGCCACCGCATCACAGCTGCCCGGATCGATCAGCTGCTCGGCGCCGAGGGCCGCCAGCGCGGCGCGCCGCACGGGCGAGGGATCCACGACGATCGCCGTCACGCCGCGCCGCCGCAGGGTGAGGAAGGCACCGACCCCGATCGGGCCCGCACCGTGGATGGCGACGGTCTGCCCGGAGCCCACGGCACAGCGATTCACGGTGTGCCAGGCGATCGCGAGCGGCTCGATGAGTGCGCCCTGCAGCGCGGTGACGCCTGCGGGCAGTGGATGGGCGTTGCGCCGCTTGACCACGGTGTATTCGGCCAGCCCGCCGGCGCGGTTGTAGCCCTGGATCGCGAGCGAGGGGCAGTGGTTGTACTGACCCGCGCCACAATGCAGGCAGCGGCCGCAGGTCTCCACCGGTTCGACCGCAACCAGCGCCCCGGGAGCGAGGTCATCGACGCCCTCGCCGAGGGCTACGACCTCGCCGCACATCTCGTGCCCCATGATCACGGGGTTGTGCACCCCGGTGAGCGGGTGCGGTGTGCTGCGCGTGGTGATCGGCCCGTCGTAGTACTCGTGCAGGTCGCTGCCGCAGATGCCGTTGTAACGGACGCGCAGCTTGACCTCCCCGGGCCCCGGCTGCGGCTCAGGTACGGAGCTGAGCCGCAGGTCCTCACGGCCGTAGTAGAGCGCTGCGCGCATGGTTGCCTCCTTTCAGCCTTCCGGCACGCGCCCGCCGTGCAGCATCATGTCGGCGTATTCGGCCTGCGTCATGCCGGCCATCTGCGCGGCGACGTACTGGAAACTGCGGCCGTCGGTCGCGAACAGCTTGGCGAGGAAGTAGATGTTGCCGCCGAGGGAAATCATGCGGTTGTAGTCGCGGTCGAGCACCGCGCCCTTCTGCTCCGCCGACATCGGCCAGCCCTCCAGGTAGCTGCGCTCGTTTGCCTTGAAGCGCGCGCGGTTCTCGGGCTTCATCAACGACATGCAGAACATGTTCAGGTGATAGCCACGACGCGCCTGGTCGGTGTCGAAGATCGTCGTTCCGGGGATGTCCGCATAGGGCTTGGTGACTGACATGTTGGCGCTCCAGAGTTCAACCTGAACGGCGGCCGCCACCACGCCGCGGTGCCGGCCGGGGCTTGCGCGCGGCGCGCGCGCGCAGCGGCCTCGGGGCGGTGCGCAGCCGGCGTGCACGCGCCGCGACGCCGCTCCTGACCTGCGGCGGCGCGAGCCAGCGCAGCACCTCGGGTAGATCGCTCAGTATGCCGTGCGGGCGGCGCGCGGGTGGCTGGCGCTCCCAGGCCGCACGGCCCGTCGTCCCGGTCGTCACCGCCAGGGCCGTGGCGCCCCCGCGGCGCGCCATCAGCACCTCGACCAAGGGATCATCGCCGACCACCGCCAGCTGCCTCACCGGCACGCCGAGTCGCGCCGCGACGAAACGCAACGCACGCACCGAAGGCTTTCCCGTGAGAGTCATCGGCGCACGTGTCATGCGGCGGATCGCCGCCGTGATCGCGAAAGAATAGCCGATCGTGCGTCCCTGTTTGGTGGCAAAGAAGGGCACATCGGAGGCGACGTACAGCTGCGCGCCCCCCCAGATGGCGTGGCAGGCGGCCTCGATGTCCGGCATGCCGCACTGCGGGTGCCAGCCGACAAAGACGCTGTCGACTTCCGTGGCGCCGCTGTCGCGGGTGTACAGGGTCTGGATGCCGGCGGCGCGCAGCGCGTGGCCCACGCCGGGACCGCCAAGCACCAGCGTGCGCCGCACGCCGCGGCGCTGCATGAGATCCGCAGCGACACTGGAGGGGGTGAACATCTGCCAGTCCTCGACCGGCAGGCCGCTGGCGCGCAGCTTCGCCGCCTGCTCGGCGGGCGGGTAGGCGCTGCCGTTGGTGAGCAGCGCGAAGGGCACGCGCCGCTGCCTGAGCGCGTCCAGGGTTTCGATCGCGCCCGGCAGCAGCTCATAGCCACCGAGCGCGCGGTCACTGAGCAGCAGCGTGCCGTCGACATCGAACACCACGCCGCGGATGCTCGCCGTGCCGCCGCGGCTCGGGCTGCCTCGACGGGTGGCACTCACGGCGCCCCCGCCCGGGAATGCGCGCGGCCGCGCAGCTCGAGCCGGAAACCGGGCTTCTCCACGCTCAGCTCGGTGACGTTGCGCAGCCTGAGCACCCGGCGCAGCAGCTCCATCACCGGTGGTGCTCCGGGATCGTAGTGACGCGCCGCGGGCCCCGCGGCGCGCATCGCATCCACCTGCGCTGCGGGCATCGTGGCGCGCAGCAGGAACTCCTCGTCGGACAGCCCGCGCCCGAGCCGGGCGCGCAGCTCGGCAAGCGGCGCCATGGCGGGCTCGGCGCGCAGCTCGCGCGTGCGCGGCAGGGATTCGATCCGCTCCAGCACCGCGGGTGCGATCGGGATGTTGGGGCGGCCGAAGCGTCCCAGTGCATAGCGGATCGCCTCATCGGGTATCACCGCGTAGCGCGCCCGTCCGGTCACGTTGAGGAACGCGAGCGTGAGCAGGATCTGTGCGAACGGCGTCATGACGATCGGCCAGCCGAGCTCCTCGCGCACCCGGCCGATCTCCTCGATCACCGCCCCCTCGAGGTGCGAGAGCCGATGCTCGGCGAGCTGGCGGCGCATGGTGCCGACCATGCCCCCCGGGAGCTGGTGACGCAGGTAGCTCGCATCGAAGGGCTGGGGCACGCCGATCGGCAGGCCCTCGGCCTCCGCGATGGCGGTGAAGAAGCGGCTCACCTGCTCGAGCGCCTCGAGGTCGACGGGCACGCTGTGGCCGAGGGCGCGCAGGTTCTGCACCACGCGCAGCGCGGGCGGATTGGAGATCCCGTCGGCGGTCGCCCCCGCGGCGCACTGTAGCGCGCTCACCCCGTATTCGACCGCGTCCATATAGAGCAACTCCCCGAGCCCGATCGTGCAGTGGGAGTGCAGCTCCAGGGGCTTGGCGCCGAGCTGCGCCTTCACCGCCGGAATCAGCGTGGCCGCGCGGCGCGGGGAGAGCAGACCGCCGGGATCCTTGATGTAGATCGCGTCAACTTCCGCACAGGCGGCGAGCGTGCGTGCCGCCTGAGCGTAGTGCGCATCGTCGTGGATCGGGCTGAGCGTGAAGACCAGGGCGGCAATGACGAACTGCCCGCCCGCGCGCTTCACCATCCGTGCACAGGCGACGTTGGACTCGGCATCGTTCATGGGATCGGCGAGGCAGAAGCGCCGTATGCCGTTGCGCGCCAGCACCTCGAACGCGAGCGCCATGAATTCCGGGCTCGCCGTCTCCCAGGAGATGAAGCGAAATCCCGTCGACATGAACTGCAGCGGCGTCGCGGGCGTCGCGGCCGCCATGAGGCGGATGCGCTCCCAGGGGTCCTCGCGCTTGTAACGCACGGCAACGCCCATGTGGGTCGAGGTGGTGAAGTCGATCGCCCTGAAGCCCACCCGATCCATGACCGGGGCGATGGTCAGGGTCTTCGCCGTGTCGATACCGACCGCGGCCCAGGTGCTCTGGTTGCCGTCGCGCAGCGAAGTGTCGACGAGTGCGATCTCAGCCACCGCGGTGCTCCCGCGGGGAACCCGCACGCTCGAGGAAGCGTGCGAGAAAACCCGTGTCGACGCCGCCGCGCGCGAAATCCGCGTCGCCGAGGATCGCGGCATGCAGGCCGAGGTTGGTGGCGACGCCGACCACGTGCGCGCGTGCCAGGGCCGCCTGCATCGCGCGCAGCACGGTGGCTCGATCGGGACCACCCACGATGATCTTCGCCATGAGCGAGTCGTAGAAGGGAGGGACCGAGGCGCCGGACTCGATGTGCGTATCGACCCGGATGTCCGCACCGGCCGGCCACGTCGCCTCGGTGACGGTCCCGGGGCTCGGCTGAAAATCGCGCCCGGGATCCTCGGCGTTGATGCGGCATTCCATCGCGCAGCCGCGCGCTTCAGCGGCCCGCGGCGCGAGCCGCAGCCCCTCGCCCTGCGCCACGGCGAACTGCTCGGCCACGAGGTCGACGCCGGTGACGACTTCCGTGACCGGGTGCTCCACCTGGATACGGGCGTTCATCTCGAGGAAGTAGAAGGCGTCGCGCTCGACGTCGACCAGAAACTCGACCGTACCGGCGCCGCGGTATGCAAGGCGCGACGCAAAGCGCACCGCCGCCTCGTGCAGCGCCTCGCGCAGGGGCTGCCCGAGAAGCGGTGCCGGGGCCTCTTCGATGAGCTTCTGGTAACGACGCTGCACCGAGCAGTCCCGCTCGCCGAGGTGCATCACCCGCCCGGTGCCATCGCCGAGCACCTGCACCTCGACATGCCGCGCGCGCGCCACGTAGCGCTCGAGGTAGAGGCGCGCGTCACCGAACGCCGCCTGCGCTTCGGCGGCTGCGAGCTCGAGCGCGGCCGCCAGC
>DATIXW010000100.1:0-8290 GCA_035518135.1 Steroidobacteraceae bacterium | reverse complement strand
GACCGGCGGCGCCAGGCCGATCGACAACCAGCTGTTCTTCGTGCGCCTCGCGCAGCGCATCGTGCACCTGCTGACCATGCACTCCGCCGCCGGCCGGCTCTACGAGGTGGACGTGCGGCTGCGCCCGAGCGGCAAGGGGGGGCTGCTGGTCACCAACATCGCCGCCTTCGCCGAGTACCAGCAGCAGGAGGCATGGACCTGGGAGCATCAGGCGCTGCTGCACGCTCGGGCGGTGGCGGGTGCGCCGCAGCTGCGCGCGCGCTTTGAAGCGGTGCGCATGGAGGTCCTGTGCCGGCACGTGCGGCGCGACACGCTGCTCGCGGAGGTGCGTGGCATGCGCGAGCGCATGCGCCGCGAGCTCTCCAAGGGGGACGCGCAGCATTTCGACATCAAGCAGGATCCGGGCGGAATCGCCGACATCGAGTTCCTGGCACAGTACTGGGCGCTGAAGTGGGCCCGCGAGTACCCCCCCGTGGCCCTGTTTGCCGACACCATCCGCCAGCTGGAGTCGGTGGCCTCCGCCGCCCTGGTGAGCCAGGCGGACGTGGACGTGCTCACGGCCGCCTACCGCGCCTACCGTGCCCGCACGCACCATTTGTCCCTGGCCGGGACCGCCCCTATCGTGGCCGCGGAGGAGTTCCGCGAGACGCGCATCGCCGTCACACGATTGTGGGATGCGGCGATGGCGGCCTGAGCGCGCCACACGCGAGCAGGTATAATCTTGAGCTCCAGCGACAGGCAGACACGAGATCCACATTTATGGCCGTGACGGCGAAGCCGCTCATCGAACCGAACGCGCAGAACCAGTACGAGGTGAGCGCCGAGGATCTGCCGCTGTGCTGCCCGATGCCACAGATGTACCTGTGGAATTCACATCCGCGGGTCTACCTGCCGATCGAGAAGAGCGGCTGGGCCAAGTGCCCCTACTGCAGCGCCGAGTACACGCTGCGCCGCTGACGCGGCGTGCTCAGCGGTACTGCTTGTAAGACTTCTCCTCGATCAGGCGCGAGCCGAGCGCCAGATTGACGCGCTTCTTGATGGCGGCGCGTTCATCATTGCAGACGTACACCGAGCGTGCGAGCTCGATGAAGTCGCGATCAAAGCTCTGCCGTGCTTCTTTGTCGCGGATCAGATCCTCGATGTCCCAGAGCCGCTCGTTCACGGCCTGCAGCGCGCGCTCGTCCGCCGCGACGTCGGCGGCGGCGCAGCCGCAAGCCTCCCAGGTCTTCTGCAGCAGCGACAGTTCGAGTTTCACGTTGGCGAGCTTGGTGGGGTCCTGGATGCGCGCCTCCTTGATCCTGAGGATGGTGATCTTGTCGAGCAGTTCCCCCGGGGAGATCGGAACCAGGATGTCATTCATACGTTGGAATCCTTAGGGCGAACGCCGCCGACCGTCCCCTCATTTAAGCAACCCCCGGGACCGGATCACAACCGCCGCCGGCGGCCCAGGGCGTGCGCTCTAGATGACGAAGCTGTCCCAGCGTCTCTTGGTAGTTTGCAGAAGGCGCTGGAAGCGCACATCCGGGCGCAGCCGCTTGAAGCAGGGGTCATGGCGCGCCAGATACGGATAGTTGATGAAGCCGCGCGCGACCGCGATCCGCAGCCAGCGTAGGGCGGCCGTGCGCTGCCCCGCGAGCGCGAACCCCTGTGCCAGAAAGCGCGGGAACATGTCGGTCGCGGCAGCCAGGGCTGCCATCGCCGGGGGCAATCGGCCCGGCGCGCCGTGCAGTTCTCCGGTGAGCGCCGCCGCGAGCAGTCGCATCACCCGGCCGGCGAGGCTGTCCTGCAGGTCCGCAGGGCAGGACCGCACGAGTGCCAGTGCCTGGCGGTGCCTGCGATTGAGGATCAGCACCCACACGTAGAAGAGCCGCGCCAGCGGATTCGCCGGATCCAGGCCAAACATCTGCCGGTAAGGCTTCAGGGCACGGGCAAATCTGCCCTCCATGATGTCGGCAAATGCGGGCATGCACACGCTGATGGGCGTCAAGGGATCGACGCTCGCCAGGCGCTGCAGCAGGGGTCGCGCGGCCGCAACCTGCCCCGAGATGATGTAGCAATTGCACAGCAGCAGCAGCGTGTCGGCGTTGTGGGGTTCGCCGGCGAGGGCCGCATTCAGGTCGCGCACGGCCGACTGGATGCGCCCGCGCGAGTAGTGGATCCAGCCGCGCAGCTGCAGGGCCGCGCTCGAGCCGGGCTCAAGCGCTAACACCTGCGCCGCGCAGCGTTCCGCCTCCTGCAGCGGCCGCTCGCTGAGATCGATGCCGGCTTCGCGATACTGCAGATAGGCGACGCCGAGAGCCGCGTAGAGTGGCGCACTGTCGCCCTCGATGCGCAGCGCCTCCCCGAGTAGCTGCACCGCGCGGTCGATCGCGTCACGCCGCCAGCGCCAGCCTTCCTGCCGGGCGCGCAGATATAGTTCGTAGGCGGCCACGGTGCCGATGCCGCGGGCGGTGAGCTGGCGCTCATCGCGCGCGGTCAGGTGCAGCTTGAGGGCCGCGACGATGAGGCGTGCCAGCTTCTCCTGCATCTCAAATACATCGGCCAGTTCGCCTTCAAAGGTGTCGGCCCAGCAGTGAGCGTCGCTCATTGCGTCGATGAGCTGGGCCGATATCCGCAGCCGCGGCCCGAAGCGGCGCACGCTCCCCTGCAGCAGGTAACGGGTGCGCAGCAGCTTTGCGATGGCCCGCGCCGTCTTCGGGGAGCCACGCAGGGTCAGCGCCGAGGTGCGCGAGGTCACGCGCAGTGCCCGCACCTTAGACAGCGTGGTGGTGATCTCCTCAGTGAGCCCGGCCGCGAAATACTCGCTCGCCGCCTCGGCGCTGAGATTCTGAAATGGCAGTACGGCGATTGATGTTGTGGCAGCAGAAGCTTCCGGCGCCTCTGCCGCCCGCGGGGCCTCGGCACGCGAGTGACGCCAGGCGTCGATCTCCGAGCGCATGGCAAAGACACTCGCCCGGCTGTGATGCACATGCCGGTGCACCGGCAGGCCCTCCACGCGTTCCCAGCGCCGCGCGGTGCGCACGCTGCGCCTGAGATAGCGGGCGATCTCCTTCCAGGACTGCAGTTGTTCGCCCGCAGAACTCATGCCCGGGCCGCCCCCGGCGCAACGCCCGTGTACAGGGCGGCCACTTGCGGCCACTTGCGGCCACCACGGGCCACTTCCCCTGCCGACGCGGCCCCGGGGCGCTCTCGCAGGCTACCCTCGCGGGCGGGTACTGCGACCATTACGTGCGCGAAGGATACCGAATATGAGCGCTTCATCTGCTGTCCGTGTTGCCTGCACCGGCGCTGTCCTTTCTGTCCTGGGCATTGCGATCGTTCACCCGCGCGCACTCGCAGTCGGGCCGGCGCAACGCACGATCCACGTCACCGGCCGCGGCGTGGATCGCATGGACGGCGCGCTCGTGCACTCAGAGCAGCAAACTCCGGCCGGCCTGACCCGCATCAGCACCGCGGTGGTGGAACTGGAGGGCGACCTGCATGGGCGCGTGCTCTATCAGGTGACGACGCGCATCGATTCCGCGCGCCGGAAACTTACCAACACTGGCAGGCAAGTCTACTCCGGGACAATCGCCGGGTCCGGGCCGGTGATGCTCTACGATGATAGCTTCGTCTTTGAGGCGAATCTCGCGAGCGGCTCCGAACACGGCCAGGTGCACCTCGTGCGCCACCTCGGCAGTCCCGCGGCACGCTGCGAGCTGCAGGTGTCGGGTACCGGCAAGGACGCTCAGGGCAATCCGATGTTCACCTACGAAGGGGATTGTCTGATTGCCTCAAACGGCGTGGCCGATCACTAGGGGCTGCGGGTTTCGGGTGGCCTCAGCAGGGCGTCGATCTTCGCGATGACCTGCTCGACCCCGATGAGCTCCATCACTCCGGGCTCCTCGATTTTGTGCGTCCAGGGAAGCTCCTCGGGTTCGACCCCGCGAAAAACCCGCGCCGCCTCCGGATAGGCATTCACGCACCAGCCTCGGGACAGGTAGGGTCCGCTGCGCGCCGGGTTCGTGGCCGCATACAGGCCGACCACCGGGGTGCCGACCATGGTCGCCATGTGGGCGGGGCCGGAATCGGGGGTCACCACGATGCGTGCGCGCGCGAGCAGCGCCAGCAACTGCGGCAGCGTGTCCTGGCCGATCTGGTTGGTCAGCGGCACGCGGCAGGCGCGCTCGATCTCGGCGCCGGTGCGCCGCTCGAGCTCACTCGGGCCGCCGGCGAGGATCACGCGCATGCCGTGGTCCCTGACGGCGTGCTCGGCGACGGCGGCGTAGCGCAGCGGCAACCAGTTGCGCAGCGTGTGGCTCGAGCAGGGGCTGATGACCAGCGTCGGCTGGCTGTCCGGCACGAGGCGCGCCGCGTAGGCGCGCGCGTCCTCGGGCAATGGCAGGTCCCAGCGCAGCAACCGCTCGCGGATACCGAGGGCTTCGAGGAAGCCGAAGAAACTGTCGAGTACGTGTTCACGGGAGCGAGGCGCGATGCGCCGGTTGGTGAACAGCCACTGCAGCTCGCGTGCCCGGGCGCGATCGAAACCCAGTTTGATGCGCGCCGGTACCGTGTGGGCGATGAGACTTGCCCGCAGCGCCAGTTGCAGGTGCAGCAGGACATCGAACTGCCGCCCGCGCAGCTGCGCACGCAGGCGGCGGACGGCCGCGAGCCTCGAGCGCTTGTCCACAGTGATAAACTCCACGCCTTCGATGAGGCTCATCAGTCGCGCCTCGGACTTGCCGATGATCCAGGTGAGCTGGGTCGCGGGCCACGCTTGCTGTAAGGTGCGCACGAGCGGCACGACGTGACAGGTATCGCCGATCGCCGATAGTCTGAGGAGACACACGCTGCGCGGGGCTTCGGCGAAGGGCAACATGATGGAGTTAGTTCTGTGAGCGGGCGCTTCGCGCTCGGCCCTGAGGTTAAACGCAGCGCGGTCGCGGGCGGCGCCATGCTATATGACACCTCGCGGGCCGGCAATTTGAGCATCGAGTGGTTCGAGCCGCGCTACTGGCAGTCGCGCGGCGAACTGCAGGGTGCGGCGCGCGGACGCGGCGCCGCCTACTTCGTAAAGCACGACAGCAAGAGCTGGGTGCTGCGCCACTACCGTCGCGGCGGACTCATGGCGCAGCTGTTCGCCGATCGCTACCGCTGGCGTGACGAGGAGAGCACGCGCCCGTTCGCCGAGTGGCAGCTCACCTATCGGCTGCACCGTGCCGGTCTGCCGGTGCCGGCGCCGGTGGCGGCGCGCTACCGCAACCAGGGGTCCAGCTACACCGGCGACATCATCACCGAGCGCTTGCCCACGGTGGGCTCGCTCACGGAATGCCTGCGCGCCGGCGCACTCTCGATCCTCACCTGGATCTCGATCGGGCGCTGCATCCGCCGCTTCCACGACCTGGGCGTCCGTCATGCAGACCTCAACGCGCACAACGTGCTGCTGAGCGAGGAGAACGTCTACCTCATCGACTTTGACCGCTGCCAGCTGCGCAAGCCCGGCCTGTGGTGCGACGGCAATCTCGTGCGCTTACGGCGCTCGCTGGAGAAGGTCACCTGGGGGATGCCGCCCGAGCGCTTCACCGAATCGGACTGGCACGGCCTTCTCGACGGCTATCGACAGTCGTCGGGCAAGACCGAACTGCCGCCCTAGCGCCCGGCCAGCCCTTGCGCCTGCTCTATCTTCTTGCGGTCTACCTCGCCGCCCCGCTGATTTCCGTGCTGCTGTTGTGGCGCGGGCTGTGGGACCGTGCGTACTGGCACAATTTCGGCGAGCGCTTCGGCTTCGGTCCCGCGCCCGCCCCCGGCGGCGTGTGGGTGCACGCCGTATCGGTCGGCGAGGTGCAGGCGTGCGCCGCGCTGGTGAGCGCGCTGCGGCGCGCGCATCCGCAGCTGCCGCTCACCATCACGACCTTCACCCCCACCGGGGCTGCGCGCGCGCGGGCGCTGTTTGGCGACATCGCACAGGTGCGCTACGTGCCCTTTGATCTGCCGGGCGCGGTTAGCCGCTTCTTCCGGCGCGTGCAGCCGCGGCTGGCGGTGATCTTCGAGACCGAGCTGTGGCCGAACCTGTATCGCGCCTGCGGGCGGCGGCGCATTCCACTGGTGCTGGCGAGCGCGCGCATCTCGGCGCGCTCGGTCGGTCGTTACCAGCGGCTTGGACGGCTCTTCAGCGATACCCTCGGCCAGGTCGCGGTGGTGGCCGCGCAGGGTGGCGCCGATGCCGAGCGCTTCCGCGCGCTCGGCGCCGACGAGGCCGGCACGCACGTCACGGGCAATCTGAAATTCGACTTTGAACTGCCGCCGGACATCGCGACCCGCGGGGAGGCGCTGCGCCGGCAGTTTGCCCCGCAGCGGCCCCTGTGGGTGGCCGGCAGTACCCACGGCGGTGGCGAGGAACAGGCGCTCATCGACACCGTACGGCGGCTGCGCGAAGAGGTGCCGCGGGCGTTGCTGGTGATGGCGCCACGCCATCCGCAGCGCTTCGCGGAAGTCGCCCAGGCGCTGGCGCAGTCGGGAGTGCGGTTCGCACGCCGCTCCCTGGCGGATGCGGATGCGGACACTGAAGTGCTGCTGCTGGACACACTCGGTGAGCTGCTGGATTTCTACGCGGCAGCGGACGTGGCCTTCGTCGGCGGGAGCCTGGTGCCGGTGGGTGGCCATAACCTGCTCGAGCCGGCCGCCCTCGGTGTACCGATCCTCACCGGGCCACACAACTTCAACAGCGCCGACGTCGCACGGCTGCTGATCGAGCGGGGAGCGGCGGAGGTGGTACGTACGCCGGCGGAACTCGCCGCACGCCTGCGGACGCTCTTCGCAGATCCCGCGGCGCGTGAGCGCATCGGTGCGGCGGGGCGCGCGTGTGTCGCGGGCAACCGCGGGGCGCTGGCGAAGCTGCTCGCCCTGATCGAGCCGTTCCTGCCCGAGCCCGCGCCGCGCTAGCCGCGTCCGCGTTGCGGCGTGGCGGACGGCGGCGGGGCGGACGGCGGTGGGGCGGACGGCGGTGGGGCGGAATCCGGGCTTGAAGGTGCGGGGATCGTCGGCAGCACGTTCTCCGGTGTGACCGCCGCGGGGATCATCGGCGCGTTCGCCGTGAGGTAGCTGTTGACCTCGATCAGCTGTGCCCGGTCGAGCGTGCCGGCAGCCAGACGCAGCTGCAGCACGCTCACGATGTAGTCATAGCGGGCGTTGGAATAATCCGTCTCCGCCTGCACCAGCGTCTTGCGGGCATTGAGCACGTCGACCGCGGTGCGGGTGCCGACCTCGTAGCCCGCCTCGGTGGCCTTGAGGGCGGTCTGGCTCGACTCGAGCGCCTGCCGCAGGGCCTGCACGCGCGCGATGCCGCTGATCACGCCCAGGTACGCATCGTGGGCCTGGCGCTCGGTGGCGCGCGAGCTCTGCACGACCGCCTCCTTGGCCGCGATCCACAGGTACTCGTTCTGGCGTACCCTCGACTGGGTGAAGCCACCGCTGTAGATCGGCAGCGTGAACTGCAGGCCGATCTGGCGGTCGTTGATCTTGCTGTCGACGTTAGGGAACGACATTCCCTCGAGCATCTGGTCGGAGTCGGACTTGTTGTAGGAGCGACCGGCCACCAGATCGAGGGTCGGCATATGTCCGCCCATGGCCGCGCGCACGTTGTCGCGCGCGATGTCGGCTCCCAGGCGGCTGGCCACCAGGCTCAGGTTCTGCTCGAGGGACGTGTTCACCCAGCGGGTCTCGTCCTGCGGTTCCGGGCCCTTGAGCGGCATGTCGCCGCCGGGCTTGGCCAGGCGGTCGTACTTCTGTCCGGTGATCTCCTCAAGCTGGTTCTCCGCGTTGGCGAGCGAGCGCTTGGCGGCGATCACAGCCGCGGCCGCCGTGTCGCGCGCGGCCTTCGCCTCCTGCACGTCGGTGATGGCGATCAGGCCTACCTCGAAGCGCTTGTCGGCCTGATCCAGCTGGCGGGCGATGGCCTCGAGCGAGGCCTGGTTGGCCACTAGGTTGTCATAGGCGGAGAGGACCGCGAAGTAGGCGGTGGCCACCCGCAGGATCAGGTTCTGCTCGGCCGCCTGGTAGTTGACCTCGGCCTGCGCCACCTGCGCGTTCGCGGCCTTGATGTTCATCCAGTTGGTCCAGGACAGAAGGTTCGAGCGCAGGTTCAGCGCCCAGGTCTTGGTGGTCGTGTCGAGCGTCTGCTGCTCCTGCACCACGACCAGGACCGGCGGTGCGGTGGGGTTGTTCGGGTTACTGACCTCGGCGACGAAGTCCTGAAAGCCCGAACTGTGGTCGCGGGTGACGCCGGCGGTGCCGTTGAGCTGCGGCAGTATCG
>DATIXW010000099.1:0-21043 GCA_035518135.1 Steroidobacteraceae bacterium | reverse complement strand
GGCGCGGCGCGCGTGCTCGGGGGCTACGGTCTGTTGAGCGCGATCGGCTGCGCGCTCGCACTCATCTTCGGGGTGCTGCAGCTGGACGTTCACGGGATGACCGTGGTCGTGCTGCTGCAGTCGGCGTGGACGATCGGAGTTGGCGTGCTGCTGCTGCGGGGGGCGTGAGGCGCCGGATGATGCGCCGTTTCGCAAACGCTGGCGCGGGGGTCTCGGCAGCGGCTCGGCCCGGGTCAGGGCGCCGGGCGCGTCACGGCCGCACGCAGTGCGGCCGTCTGCGCCGCCAGCCTCTCGATGCGCGTCCAGTCACGCCGCGCCAGCGCCTCCGCAGGCGTGAGCCAGGAGCCGCCGACGCACAGCACGTGGGGCAGCTGCAGGTAGGTCCGGGCCGTCTCGGCCGTGATGCCGCCGGTCGCACAGAAGCGTGCCTGCGGGAAAGGGCTCGCGAGTGCGCGCAGCAGCTCCATGCCGCCGGCCATGGCAGCCGGGAAGAACTTGAGATGCCGATAGCCGGCCTCCAGTGCCGCCATCAGCTCCGACGCGGTTGAGATCGCCGGCAGGTACGGGATCGCAAGTCCCTGGGCCGCGGCCAGCAGGCGTGGCGTGGAACCCGGCGAGACCGCGAACGCCGCGCCCGCATCGGCGGCCGCGTGCAGATCGTCGGGCGAGAGCACCGTGCCCGCACCGGTGCACATCTGCGGGACGCCGCGGGCGATCGCCGCGATCGCCGTGAGTCCGTGCTGGTTGCGCAGCGTCACCTCGATGACGCCCACGCCGCCGCGCAGCAACGCCTGCGCCACATCGCAGGCAATGCCCGGGTCCGCAAAGGTCACGACCGGAATCACCGGGGCCAGCGTCAGAAACTCCGGGGTCGCCGCGCCTGTCATGTGCCTGTGCCCGCCACGCGGGCATTCTGGCACGGGGTTTGTGGATGCGGCCATACGGCTCGCCCCGTTGCGGCCTTGTCCGCATGACCTTTTCTAATCCGCGTCATCACAATCTCTCATTTGGCGGCCATTTCGCCCGTTGCTTACTCTGCTGGCCGACGCGGGGTGTACCCGACGCACGACCGGCGGCGGCAGGGCGGCCGACCGCCTCCCGCGCGCCGGGGATCTGGGGAACTTGAGCAGTGAGCGAGCGAGCCCGCGGTCAGCCAATCGACTGGTACTGGATCCCGATTGAGCGCCAGGCGCTCGCGGCGCTGTGCCGCCGCAGCAACCTGCGCGGGGCACTGCAGACACTGGGATTCCTGGGAATTCTGGCCTGCACCGGGTCGCTGGCCTATTACGCCGGCATGCACTGGCCCTGGTACGCGACCGCCGCGCTGCTGCTGCTGCACGGCACCTGCTGGGCTTTCCTCAGCAATGCCTTCCACGAGTTCAGCCACGGTACGGTGTTTGCGACCCCCTTTCTCAACCGCTTCTTCCTCGCGCTCGTCAGCTTCCTCAGCTGGAACAATCCGGTCCTGTTCTGGAGCAGCCACACCGAACATCACAAGTTCACGCTCCACCCGGCGGATGACCTGGAGATCGACCTCGAGGCGCGCATCAGCGTCGGGCAATTCCTGCGGTTCGCCATCATCAACCCGCAGGGTCTGTTGCGCACGCTCGGCAATACGGTGCGCTATGGGTTCGGGCGCGTACGCGGCGCCTGGGAGGAGCGGCTCTTCCCCCCCTCCAGTTGCGCGCTGCGGCGCAGCCTGGCGCGCTGGGCGTGGGCCATACTCGTGGCCCACCTGGTGCTGGTGGCCGGCTCGCTCTACCTGCACCTGTGGATGCTGCCCGTAGTGATCACGCTTGCGCCTTTCTACGGACGTGGTATCCAGTGGCTGTGCAACGAATCCCAGCACATGGGCCTGCCTGGCAACGTCCCGGATTTCCGGCTGTGCAGCCGTACGATCTACCTCAACCCGCTGCTGACGTTCATGTACTGGCACATGAACTACCACACCGACCATCACCTCTACGCCGCGGTCCCCTGCTACCGTCTCGCAAGCCTGCACCGGCTCATCCGCGCCGACCTGCCGTACTGTCACCGCGGTCTACGGGCCGTGTGGCGCGAGATCGGTGCGACGCTGCGGCGGCGCCGCAGCGAGCCGGGCTACCAGTTCATGGCCGCCCTGCCGCCGCGGCGCGCACGTGGGGCGGCCAGCCGGGCCGCCTGAGCCCCCGCGGAGCGCACCGTGGCTGAACGCTCCTTCGCCAGGGAAGTCGAGTCGCTGCGCCTCGGGGCGGGCGAGGTATTCGAGGGCGAGGCCATCCTCGCCGTCACCAAGGCGCTGCTGCAGTCGGGAGTCGGCTATGTCGCCGGCTACCAGGGCGCCCCGGTCTCGCACCTCATGGACGTGCTGGCGGATGCACAGGGGATCCTTGCCGAGCTCGGCGTACGCTTCGAGGCGAGCGCCAGCGAGGCGACCGCGGCGGCGACACTGGCGAGCTCCATCAACTACCCGATCCGCGGCGCGGTCACCTGGAAGTCCACCGTCGGCACCAACGTGGCCTCCGATGCGCTGTCGAACCTGGCGTCGGCCGGAGTTACGGGGGGCGCCCTCATCATCCTCGGCGAGGACTACGGCGAGGGCGCGAGCATCATGCAGGAGCGCACGCACGCCTTCGCCATGAAGTCGCAGATGTGGCTGCTCGACCCGCGCCCCGACCTGCCGCGCATCGTCGAGCTGGTGGAGCGCGGCTTCGAGCTCTCGGAGGCGAGCCACTCGCCGGTGATGCTCATGATGCGCATCCGCGCCTGCCACATGCACGGGCGCTTCGTCGCCTCCGACAACCGGCGGCCGCAATTCACCGCCGCGGACGCACTCGCGCACCCGCGTCGTTCCTACGACCGCATCATCCTGCCGCCCTCGACGTACGCGCAGGAGCAGGAGAAAGTCCACGAGCGCTGGCCGGCGGCGGTGCGCTTCATCACCGAGCACTGCATCAACGAGTTCTTCGATGGCGAGGCGCGCACCGTCGGCATCGTGCTGCAGGGCGGGCTCTACAATACCGTGCTGCGGGCGCTCGAGCGCGCGGGCGTCGCCGACATCTTCGGTGCCGCGCGCGTGCCGCTGTACGTGCTCAATGCCACCTATCCGCTGGTGCCTGAGGAGATCCTGCGCTTCGCGGCCGGCAAGCGCGCGCTGCTGGTGGTGGAAGAGGGGCAGCCCGAGTTCATTGAACAGGCGCTCGCCCAGATTCTCGCCCAGGCCGGCAGCGGCACCCGTGTGATCGGCAAGGGCCCGCTGCCGATGGCCGGCGAGTACACCGGTGCCGTGGTGCTCGCCGGCGTAGGTGCGTTCCTCGAGCAGTTTGCGCCCGAGCTGCTTGTCGCCACGCGTCGCCCCGCCGCGGAAATCGCCCTGCGCCCGCGCGGCGCGCTGGCGGCCGCAGTCCCTGCGCGCCCCTCGGGGCTGTGCACCGGCTGCCCGGAGCGACCGCTGTTCGCCTCCATGAAGCTCCTGGCGCGCGAGCTCGGGGCGTTGCACGTGAGCGCCGACATCGGCTGTCATTCGTTCGCGACGCTGCCCCCGTTTGACCTCGGCGCCAGCATCATGGGCTACGGGCTCGGCGCCGCAGGAGCCGCAGCGCTCAGCACCGTGCCCGAGCGGCGCCCGATCGCGCTCATGGGCGACGGCGGTTTCTGGCACAACGGCCTCACCAGCGGCATCGCCAATGCCGTCTTCAACCGCCACGACGGCGTCACGATCATCGTCGACAACGGCTACTCGGCCGCCACCGGCGGGCAGCTGGTGCCCTCATCGCAGGTGACGCTGCAGGAGCGCAAGGCCCGCAACCCCATCGAGGCAGCGGTGCGCGGGGTCGGGGTCGAGTGGGTGCGGCGCGTGCGCACCTACGATATGAAGCAGACGCTCGCGGTGCTGCGTGAGGCGATGACCACCTCGTTCCGCGGCCCGAAGGTGGTGCTCGCCGAGGGCGAGTGTCAGCTCAATCGCCAGCGTCGCGTCGGCCCGCTCCTCAGGCGGCGCGAGCAGGCCGGTGGACGCGTCGTGCACCAGCGCTTCGGCGTCGATGAGAGCGTGTGTACCGGAGACCACTCCTGCATCCGCCTCTCCGGCTGCCCCTCGCTCACCCTGAAGTCCTCGGCCGACCCGCTGCGTCCGGAGCCGGTCGCCCATGTCGACGACACCTGTGTTGGCTGCGGGGTGTGCGGTGAAGTGGCGCACGCGGCAGTGCTGTGTCCCTCGTTCTACCGCGCCGATGTCATCGCCAATCCCAGCTGGCGCGAGCGCCTGCTCGATCGCGTGCGCCGCGCGATCATCGGCGCCCTGCAGGGCCGTGAGGACACGCCCGCATGAGTAGCGCGGCACGGCCCATCACGCTCGCACTCGCCGCGCTCGGCGGCCAGGGCGGCGGTGTCGTCACCGGCTGGCTGACGAGCGTCGCACGCCGCGAGGGCTACCTCGTGCAGGCGACCTCCGTGCCGGGCGTCGCCCAGCGCACCGGCGCCACGCTCTATTACCTGGAGTTCTTCGCCGAGAAGGACCTGCCGGCGGATGGCCGCCGGCCCGTCATGGCACTGATGCCCAACCCGGGCGATGTCGATGTGGTGGTCGCGACCGAACTGCTCGAAGCGGTGCGCAGCGTGCAGCGCGGCCTGGTGACTGCGGAGCGCACCATCCTCATCACCTCCACCCACCGCGCCTACACCATCAGCGAGAAGGCGCACACGGGCGACGGCCGTGCCGATTCCGGGCAGCTGCTGCAGGAGGCACGCCAGGGCGCGAAGCGCCTGGTGATGCTCGACATGGCGGCGCTCGCCGCGGAGCAGGGCGCCATCATCAGCGCGGTGGTCCTCGGGGCGATCGCCGGCGCCGACGCGCTGCCCTTCGCGCCCGAGTCCTATCGCGAGGCGATCGCCGAGGGCGGCACCGCGGTGGCGCTCAACATCGCCGCCTTTGATGCGAGCCTCGAACGCACGCGCGCCGGGGCCGCACCGAAGGCGGCGCCGGCTGCACCAACGCCGGCCGCAGTCCCCGAGGGGCTGGCCCGGCAGATCCGGGACTTTCCCGTGGCGGTGCAGCCGATTCTGGAGCATGGCGTCACGCGCCTGATCGACTACCAGGACGTCGCCTACGCCCACGAATACCTGCACACCCTGGGGCGCATCCGTGCGCTGGAAGACCCAACGGACGTGCGCGCCGAGCTCACCGGCAGCGTGGCGCGCGGTCTGGCGCTGTGGATGTCGGTCGAGGACACCATCCGTGTCGCGCAGCAGAAGATCCGACCGCAGCGCCGCGCGGCGCTGCGCCGTGCCGCACGCCTCAAGCCCGGGCAGTTGCTCGAGGTGCGTGAGTTCCTCAGGCCCCGCCTCGAGGAGCTGTGCGGCACGCTGCCCGCCGGGCTCGGCCGCCGCCTGCTGGCCTCCGCGGCCTGGCGGCGCCGCCTCGCGCGCTTCACGGGCGAGCGCACCGTGCGTACAACCTCGGTGAGCGGCTACCTGCTGCTGCGTCTGGTGGCGGGGCTGCGCCGCTGGCGGCGCGGTACGCTGCGTCATAGCCTCGAGCAGGCGCAAATTGCCGCGTGGCTGGCCACGATCGAGCGCCTCGCGCCGCGCGACTACGGCCTCGCGGTGCGGGTGGCGGACGCGCAGCACCTGGTCCGGGGCTATGGCGAAACGTACGAACGGGGACTGGCGAATTTTCAGCGCGTACTCACCGCCGCCGAGCGGCTGACGGGCGCCGATGCCGCGGAGTGCCTGGCGCGCCTGCTGCGCGCCGGGCAGGCCGATGATGAGGGTCTGGCAATGCAGCGGGAGCTCACCGCTCTGGGGCTTGGGCCGCAGACGGCAGCGCCCGCATCGTGAGGGGATGAGTGTATGAGCCGCTATCGGGATAACCCCGCCGCGATCCGCGCCCTGGTGCGCGCCGACGCGGTGCACCGCGACGTGTATCTGAGCCAGGAGCTGTTCGAGCTGGAGATGGAACGACTGTGGCGCGATACCTGGATCTACGTCGGCCACGACAGCCAGGTGCCGGCTGCCGGGGATTACTACAGCACCGAGATCGCGCGCCAGCCGGTGATCATGCTGCGCGATGAGGCGGGCGAGGTGCGCGTGCTCATGAATCGCTGCGCCCACAAGGGCGCGCGGCTGGTGAGTGCCGCGAGCGGGCACTGCGAAAAGAACCTGCTGCGCTGCCCGTATCACGGCTGGACCTATCGCCTCGACGGCTCGATCCGCACCATCCCGCTCAAGGGCGGCTATGAGGGCACCGGGCTCGCGGACACGCCCAACGGGCGCGGCATCGTGGCGCTGCCGCACGTGGTGAACTACCGCGGCTTTGTGTTCGCGCGGCTGAACCCGCAGGGCCCGGACTTCCACGAGTACTTCGGCGCCTCGCTCACCTCCATCGACAACATGGTGGAGCGCTCGCCCGAGGGAAGGCTGGAGGTGGCCGGCGGCGTGCTGCGCTACATGCACGACTGCAACTGGAAGATGTTCATCGAAAACCTGAACGACACCATGCACCCGATGGTGGCGCACGAGTCGGCGGCCGGCACCGCCAAGAAGCTATGGGCCGGCAAACCCGAGGGCACTCCCAAGCCCATGGCGATCGAGCAGTTCCTGCCGTTCGTGAACGGCTACGGCTTCTTCGACCAAATGGGCGTGCACATCTACGAGAACGGTCACAGCTATACCGGCGTCAACTTCTCGATCCATTCCAACTACGCGGCGGTCGGTGAGTACGAGACGCTGATGGAACGCGCCTACGGGACCGAGCGGGCGCGCGCGATCCTGGGAGAGGTACGCCACAACACGGTCTACTACCCGAGCCTTACCATCAAGGGCGCGATCCAGGCCATCCGGGTGGCGCGCCCTCTCGGGCCGGAGCGCACGCTGATTGAGAGCTGGACGTTTCGCCTGGCCGGCGCGCCGCCGCAGCTGTTGCGCCGCACGCTCATGTACTCGCGCCTGATCAACGCCCCGACCTCGGTCGTCGGACACGATGACCGGCACTGCTACCGTGCCATCCAGGACGGGCTTGCTGCCGAGGGGAACGACTGGGTGAGCCTGCACCGCAACTACTCCGCTGCCGAGCAACAGCACCTCGAGGGCAACTACAACGGTACGAGCGAGGTCTCGATGCGTGGCCAGTACCGCGCCTGGCAGCGCTTTATGGCCGGGGAGTCGGCGTGAGCGGCGCGGGCGAGCTGGAGACGCTGGTGCGCTTCGTCTACCACGAGGCACGGCTGGTGGATGAGAAGCGCTTCGATGAGTGGTACGAGCTCTTTACTGACGATGGCTACTACTGGATGCCACTCACGCGCGGCCAGCCCGACGGAGAGAACCACACATCGCTCCTGTACGAGGACCGGCTCCTGCTGCAGGTGCGCATCGAGCGCCTGAAGAACCCGCACTCCTTCTCACAGCACCAGCCGAGTTTCTGCCAGCACGTGCTGCAGGCGCCGCAGCTGGAGTCGTCCGCCCCGGAGGGCGACTCCTGGGTGATGCGCACGCCTTTCACCTACGTTGAATCGCAACTGGATACGCAGCTGCTGCTTGCCGGCGTCGGCTGGCTGCACATCGTGCGCCGCGACGGACGCCTGCGCATCCGCCTGAAGAAAGTGGAGCTCGTGAACTGCGACGCGGCGCTGCCCTCGATACAGCTGTTCCCGTGACAGCGCCAGACGCCCCGGCCGGTGCGGACACGGTCGCCGCGGCCTTCGCCGCGAGTGTCGCCCGCTACGGGCAACACGACTTTCTCGAGGTGCTGCCGGAAGTGGCCGCGGCACTGGGCGTCGAGGCGCGCACCTGGAGCTACGCCCAGGCCGCCCGGGAGGTGGCCCGGCTGCAGCAGGCCTATGCCGCCGCCGGCTACGGCCACGGGCACCGCGCGGGACTGCTGTTGCTCAACCGGCCCGAGTTCCTGTTCCATTTCGTGGCGCTGAACGCGCTTGGGGTCTCGGTGGTGCCGATCAGCCCGGAGTGGCGCTCGGCCGAGCTGGAATACCTCATCGCTCACAGCGAGATCTGCGTGGTGGCCTCGATCCCGGAGCGCACCGCGGCCCTGCAGCTCGCCGCCCGAAACTGTGGGCGGGAACTCGCCGTCACCGATCCGGCCGGCAGCGCCATCCCGGCCGCACCGGGCGCAGCTCCGGAAGTCGGGCGCGCCCCGGATGCGGACTCGGAATGCGCGCTGCTCTATACCTCCGGCACCACCGGTCGGCCCAAGGGCTGCGTGCTGCCCAACGAGTACTTCCTCGTCGCCGGACGCTGGTACACGCAGGTAGGCGGCCTGTGCGAGGTGCGTCCCGGGGTCGAGCGGCTGCTGACGCCCCTGCCGATGATGCACATGAACGCCATGGCCTGCTCCACCCTGTGCATGATTCTCGCCGGCGGGTGCCTGGTGCTGCTGGATCGCTTCCATCCGCGCAGCTGGTGGCCGAGCGTGCGCCAATCGCGTGCGACGATCGTGCATTATCTGGGGGTGATGCCCGCCATCCTGCTCGCCGATGCACCCACGCCGGAGGACCGTCACCACAGCGTGCGCTTCGGCTTCGGCGCCGGGGTCAACCCGCGCCACCACGCGGCCTTCGAGGTGCGCTTCGGTTTTCCGCTGCTCGAGGCCTGGGCGATGACCGAGACCGGTGCCGGTGCGGTCATCATCGCCAACCGCGAGCCGCGCCATGTGGGCACCGCCTGCATCGGCGTCGCCAGCCCCCAGGTGCAGTGCCGCATCGTCGATGAAAGTGGCGCCGACGTCGCCCCGGGAGTGGCGGGCGAACTGCTCGTGCGCCACGCGGGCCCGCGGCCGCGCTACGGGTTCTTCCGGTGTTATCTCAAGGACGAGGCGGCGACGCAGGAGGCCTGGAGCGGAGGCTGGTTCCACACCGGCGATCTGGTGACGCGCGATGCCCAGGGCGTCATGCGCTTCGTCGACCGCCGCAAGAACATCATCCGGCGCAGCGGCGAGAACATCTCTGCCGTCGAGGTGGAGGCGGTGCTGGCGCAGCATCCGCAGGTGCGCACCGCCGCCGTCACCGCGGTCCCCGACGAACTGCGCGGCGACGAGGTGTTTGCCTGCATCGTGCTTAAGGAGGCGGGCGCGGAGCGCGTGCGCCTTGCCGAGGAGCTCGCCAGCCTGTGCCGTGAGCGGCTCGCCTATTACAAGGCACCGGGCTATATCGCCTTCTGCAGCGCGCTGCCGCTGACACCCACCGAGAAGGTGCAGCGCAGCGAGCTCAGGGAGCTCGCGCGCGCACTGCTCGAACGAGGCGATTGCCTCGATCTGCGCGCGCACAAGCGCCGCGAGGCTTCGTGAGCACGCGCGCTGGCTACGCGGGCGTGGCGGTCGCGGTGCCGGTGACCGTGCCGTACGTGCGCTACTCGATCAGGAGCGCCCACTGGTTCATCGCGCGCGCGCTGGCGGCGCTCCTTGCAGGCGCCGGCCTGCGCAAGGACGAGATCGACGGCGTATGCGTTTCCGGATTCCTCCTGTTCCCGGATACGGCGGTGGGCCTCATGCAGCACCTCGGGGTCTCGCCGCGCTGGCTCGACCACATCCCCATGGGCGGCGCGAGCGGGGTGGTAGCGCTGCGGCGCGCCGCGCGCGCGGTGCAGGCCGGTGATGCCGAGATCATCGCCTGCGTCGCGGGAGACACCAACCACGTGGACTCGTTCCGCCACACCATCGCGAGCTTCAGCCAGTTCGCGCGCGATGCCGTGTACCCGTACGGCTCCGGTGGCCCGAACGCGAGTTTCGCATTCCTCACCGACTACTACATGCGCACCACCGGCGCGCAGCGCGCCGACTTCGGCAAGCTGTGCGTGGCGCAGCGCGCCAACGCGCTCAGCTTTCCGCACGCGCTGTTCAAGAAGCCGTTGTCGCTCGCGGAATATCTGGATGCCCGGCCGATCGCCGAACCGCTGCACCTGTTCGACTGCGTCATGCCGTGCGCCGGCGCGGAGGGGTTCCTGGTTATGAGCGAGGCGCGCGCGCAGTCGCTCGGGCTGCCGTTCGCCCGCGTGCTCGCCACCATCGAGCGGCACAACGCCTTCCCGGACGACCCGATCCAGATGCGCGGTGGCTGGGCGCTCGAGCGCGATGCGCTCTATCGACAGGCGGGCGTGGGACCCAAGGACATGGACCTGGTCGAGCTCTACGATGACTATCCCGTGATCACCGCGATGCAGCTGGAGGACCTGGGGTTCTGCGAAAAGGGTGCGGCGGCGGCGTTCATCCGCGCCAACACCTTCACCGTGCAGGGCTCACTGCCGCTCAACACCTCCGGCGGCCAGCTCTCGGTCGGTCAGGCCGGCGCAGCCGGCGGCTACCTGGGCCTGGTCGAGTGCCTGCGTCAGCTCACCGGCAGATCGCTCGGTGCGCAGGTGCCGCGGGCGCGTCACGGGCTGGTCAGCGGCTTCGGCATGATCAACTACGACCGCGGCCTGTGCAGCGGCGCGGCGGTGCTCGCCGGAGCGCACGCATGACGCAGCCGATCTCGCGCCCCAAGCGCAAGAACCCGGTGCTGCGCACCCGGCAGCCGGTGCTGCCACCCTGGCCGCGCAGCCGCGTGGCACTCGGGCTCACCGCCGCCGCCGCCGAGGGGCGCTTCGCGCTGCAGGTGTGCGCTGCCTGTGCTGCGGTGCAGTACCCGCCGCGCGAGGCCTGCCACGTGTGCCTGGGCGATGAGCTGCCGTGGCGCACGCAGTCGGGCGCGGGCGAGCTTATCTCGCAGACGCTGCTGCGCCACAGCCACGACATCTTCTTTCGCGAGCGCGTGCCCTGGCGACTCGGCATGGTGAGGCTCGACGCCGGCCCGACCGTGGTCGTGCACCTGCACGGCGACGTCGGCGCGCCGCCTGCGCGCGTGCGCGTCGGCGCACGGCTCGATAAGGCCGGCATGGGCGTGCTCGTTGGTTTTCCGGATAGGGATGTACCCAACATGGCAGACGATCGACAGTTGCGGGAAATGACCTGCGATCCGAAGTTCCGCAAGGTGCTCATCACCGACGGCAAGACCGCCGTCGGCCAGGCCCTCGCGCGTGCCCTCATCGGGGCGGGTGCTGACCTGGTTTGGGTGGGACACGCCGAGCCCTGGAAGAAATTCCCCGGGCTCGCCGAGCTCAAGGAACTCCCCCAGGTGAGCCTGGTGAAGCTGGACGTCACCGACGCGCGCTCGGTGAAGGAGGCCGCCGGCGAGCTCGGCGCCAAGGTCGACATCCTGGTGAACAACGTCGAGGTGCACCGCGCCTACGGCATTGCTGCGCGCTATGGGACCGACGTGGCGCGCGCGGAGATGGACGTCAACTATCTCGGGCTGCTGCGTCTGGCGCAGGAATTCGGTCCGGTGATGCGCGCCCGCGGCGCCGACGGACAGTCGAGTGCAGTGGCGTGGGTGAACCTGCTGTCGATCTTCGCGCTCAGCAACTTTCCCGCGCACGGCACCTATTCCGCCTCCAAGGCCGCGGCGCTCTCCCTCGCGCAGTGCCTGCGCGCGGAGATGCGCCCGGCGGGGCTGCGCGTCATCAACGTCTTTCCCGGTCCGATCGAGGACGAGTGGAACCAGCTGCTGCCGCCTCCGAAGCTCGCCCCCGAGGCGCTGGCGCGCGCGGTGGTCGCGGCGCTGCGGGATGGGGTGGAGGACGTCTACCCGGGTGATGTCGCCCAGGAGTGGCTGGCGCGATTGCGCGAAAGCCCCAAGGTGCTCGAGCGGGAGCTCGCCGGTGGCTGAGCGCAGGGCACTCGTCACCGGCGGCAGCACCGGCATCGGCGTGGCGATCTGCGAAGCGCTGCTCGGTAAGGGATACGAGGTGATCGCGCTGTCGCGCCGTGCCGCGGGAGTTACCCATGCGCGCCTGCGCTCGGTGCAGGTGGACCTCTCGGACGTGGCGGCGACGCGCGCGGTGGCCGCCGAGATCGCCGCGCGTGAGGCCGTCACCACCATCGTGCACAACGCCGGAGCGATCCTCGAGAAGCCGCTCGAAGAGGTGCGCAGCGCCGATCTCGACACGCTCGCGCACCTGCACCTCGGCGCGGCGATCGCGCTGGTGCAGGCCAATCTGGCGGCGATGCGCGCGGCGCGGTACGGGCGCATCGTGCTCATCTCCTCGCGCGCGGTGCTGGGGCTCGCCAAGCGCACCGCCTACGCCGCCACCAAGGCGGGCATGCTGGGACTGGCGCGCACCTGGGCGCTCGAGCTCGGCCCCGCGGGGATTACCGCCAACGTCGTGGCCCCGGGCCCCATCGAGGAGACCGAGATGTTCGATGCCGTGATCGACAAGGGCAGCCCGCGGCGCGCCGCGCTGGCGCAGTCGATCCCGGTGCGCCGCCTCGGCCTGCCGGCGGACGTGGCGCGCGCGGTGCTGTTCTTTGTCGATCCGGCGGCCGGCTTCGTGACCGGCCAGACCCTGTACGTGTGCGGCGGCACCTCCGTCGGGAGTCTCGCGCTGTGAGGCGCGCAACAGGAGCAAGAGCGATGCATTCCGGAACGCTGGCAACCCTGATCGCGGACCTGGCGCAGGGACGCATCCGCATCGTCGACCTCACCCAGACCCTGTCGCCGGACTTTCCGCAGATCGTGCTCGCCCCCGAGCTCGGGCAGGCGGCGCCGTTCCGGGTGGAGGAGGTGTCGCGCTACGATGAGCGCGGGCCGGCCTGGTACTGGAACAACTTCAGCTGCAGCGAACACACCGGCACGCACTTTGACGCGCCGATTCACTGGATCTCCGGGCGCCATCTGCCCGACAACGCCGTCGACACGCTGCCGCTGACGGACCTCATCGGGCCCGCCTGTGTCATCGACTGCTCGGCGGAGGCGGCCGCCAACCCCGATTACCTGCTGACGGCCGAGCGTATCCGCGCCTGGGAGGCCGAGCACGGCCGCATACCGCCGCGCGCCTGGGTGCTGATGCGTACCGACTGGTCCAAGCGACACGACCCGACCGAGTACCAGAACTTCGACGAGGAGGGGCAGCACACTCCGGGCCCGGCAACCGATGCGGTGCAATTCCTGGTGGAGGAGCGCGACGTGATCGGCTTCGGCTCGGAAGCGATCGGCACCGATGCCGGCCAGGGGTTCCACCTCAAGCCTCCCTACCCATGCCACTACTACATGCACGGCAATGGCCGCCACGGTCTGCAGTGCCTGACCAACCTCGACCGCCTGCCCGCGCAGGGCGCGGTCCTCATCTGCCCGCCGCTGAAGATCAAGCAGGGTTCCGGCAGCCCGCTGCGGGTGCTCGCCCTGGTCGAGTCCGCGCCCGCCTAGTCCCTCGGGGGCCTGCGCCAGCGGCCCGGGCCGCCTCCCGTCGATATAGTTGACATGTCAATTATTTAGGTTCGTAATAATTCTTTCGCGAACGCGCCGGAGTGGAGCCAAGGTGAAGCGCATCGTCTGCCTCGGGGGCGGCCCCGCCGGCCTGTATTCCGCCATCCTCTTCAAGAAGGCCCTGCCGCGCGCGCGCGTGGAGGTGTTCGAGCGCAACCGCCCGGACGACACCTTCGGCTGGGGGGTCGTGTTCTCCGACAAGACCATGGCGGGCTTCCGCGAGGTCGATCGCGAGACCTACGAGGCCATCACCGCCAGCTTCTATCACTGGGACGACATCGAGGTGCACCTGCGCGGGCACACGGTGCGCTCCGGCGGTCACGGCTTCTGCGGCATCGAGAGGAAGCGCCTGCTCAACATCCTGCAGCAGCGTGCCGCGACGCTCGGAGTTGAGCAGCATTTCGAGCACGAGGTGGACAGCGACGCCCCCTACCGCGACGCGGACCTGGTCGTGGCCGCTGACGGCGTTAACAGTAAGATCAGGCGTCTGCACAGCGCGGTGTTCCAGCCGCACATCGACGTGCGCCTGTGCCGCTTCATCTGGCTCGGCACCGAGCAGCAGTTTCCTGCGTTCACCTTCGCCTTCGAGCGCACCGAGCACGGCTGGTTCCAGATCCACGCCTACCAGTTCAGCGCCGGCCTCTCGACGGTGATCGTCGAAACCCGCGAGAGCACCTGGAGGGCACACGGGCTCGATGGCTACAGCACCGAGCAGTCGATCAGCTTCTGCGAGCAGCTGTTCGCACGGTACCTCGGCGGCAAGCCGCTGCTGAGCAACGCGCGCCACCTGCGCGGCTCGGCATGGCTCAACTTCAACCGCGTGTTCTGCCCGCGTTGGCACGACGGCAATCTGGTGCTGATCGGCGACGCGGCGCACACCGCGCACTTCAGCATCGGTTCGGGCACCAAGCTGGCGATGGAGGATGCGGTGTCGCTGGTGCACCACGTCGCGCGCGCCGCGGACGTGACGGCGGGACTGGAAAGCTACCAGTCGGAGCGCTCGCTCGAGGCGCTGAAGCTGCAGAATGCCGCCCGTAACCGCATGGAATGGTTCGAGAACGTCGGGCGCTACACCGACTTCGAGCCCTGGCAGTTCACCTACAGCCTGCTGACCGGCAGCCAGCGTATCGGGCACGAGAATCTGCGGCTGCGCGATCCGCAGTTTGTGACCTCGGTCGAGGCAGCACTGGCACGACGCGCCGGCACGGCGGCCGTGCGCCCGATGTTCCTGCCGCTCAGCCTGCGCGGCATGCGGCTTGAGAACCGCGTGGTGGTCTCGCCGATGGCCCAGTACAAGGCGGTGGACGGGGTGCCGAATGACTGGCACCTGGTGCACTACGGCGCGCGTGCCACCGGCGGGGCGGGGCTGGTGGTGACGGAGATGACCTGTGTGTCCCCGGAAGGGCGCATCACGCCGGGATGCACGGGGCTGTGGGACGAGACCCAGTGCGCCGCCTGGCAGCGCATCGTGACGTTCGTGCACCAGGAGTCGCGCGCCAGGATCTGCCTGCAGCTCGGGCACTCCGGGCGCAAGGGCTCAACGCAACTTGGCTGGCAGCAGGCCGACTATCCGCTCGAATCGGGCAACTGGCCGACGCTCGCCCCCTCGCCCGTGCCGTATCGGGAGGGCATCAACGCGCCGCCGCGCGCCATGACGCGCGCCGACATGGTACGGGTGTGCGAGGAGTTTCGCCGCGCCGCCATCCTCGGCGCAACCTGCGGCTTCGACATGCTGGAGCTGCACATGGCGCACGGCTACCTGCTGGCGAGCTTTCTCTCCCCGCTCACCAACCAGCGCACCGATGCATACGGGGGCGACATCGCCGGACGCCTGCGCTATCCGCTCGAGGTGCTCGCCGCGGTGCGCGCGGCCTGGCCCGCAGAGCGGCCGCTGGCGGTGCGGCTCTCGGCATGTGACTGGGCCGAGCACGGCCTCACCGAGACGGACCTGCTCGCGATTGCGCGTGCACTGAAGGCCGCCGGCGCCGACCTGCTCGACATCTCCTCGGGCCAGACCGTGCCCTGGCAGCAGCCGGTATATGGGCGCATGTGGCAGACGCCGTTCTCTGACCTGGTGCGCAATGTCGTTGGCATTCCCACCGTCGCCGTCGGCAACATCTACGAGGCCGATCACGTCAACGCCATCGTAGCCGCCGGCCGCGCCGACCTGTGCGCGATCGCGCGCGCCCACCTGGCCGCGCCCTCCTGGACGCTGCAGGCCGCCGCGCAGCAGGGTTACGAGGCGCAGTGGTGGCCGCCGCCCTACCGCTCCGCGAAAGCGCAGCTCGAGCGCAACCTCGCGCGCGCCGTGACGGAGGCAGTATGAGTCCTGCCGCCCACGGGGCGCTGGCGGGGCGGCACGCGCTGGTCACCGGCGGGGGCCGCGGAATCGGCGCCGCCATCGCGCAGGCGCTTGCCGTCGAGGGCGCCACCGTCACGCTCCTCGGGCGCGATACCGCGCGGCTCGCCGCCAGCGCGGCGGCGCTCGGCGGCAGCGCCGGTTACGTGGCTGCCGACGTGGCAAAGGTGCCGGAGCTCCACGCGGCACTCGCCGCGGCGCGCGCGCGCGCCGGCGAGATCGCGATCCTCGTCAATAACGCCGGCCAGGCGCTGAGCGCACCGCTTGCGCGGACCACGCCGGCGGAACTCGAGCGCATGCTGACGGTTAACTTCGGCGGCCCGTTTCACTGCACGCAGGCACTGCTGCCGGCGATGCTCACGGCCGGTTTCGGCCGTGTCGTCAACGTTGCCAGCACCGCCGGACTTAAGGGTTATGCCTACTGCACGGCCTACTGTGCGGCCAAGCATGCACTCATCGGCTTCACGCGCGCACTCGCCCTCGAGGTGGCCACGCGCGGCGTCACCGTGAATGCCGTGTGCCCGGGGTTCACCGACACCGAGCTCACCGGCGCGACGCTGGCGAACATCCAGCACAAGACCGGGCGCACTGCCGCGCAGGCCCTGGCCGCACTGGTGGCACACAACCCGCAGCAGCGCCTGGTGACACCCGCCGAGGTTGCCAACGCGGTGCTGTGGCTGTGCCTGCCCGGCAGTGACAGCATCACCGGACAGAGTATCGCCGTCGCAGGCGGGGAGCTTGGCTGATGGCCCGCACGCACGGCAGTGCGCAGCGCCTCGGGGCCGCCGACGTCGAGACGCGCGCCAGCGTCGAGCATCACGATGCGCTGCGCCTGTGGCTGCGCCTGCTGGCCACGACCAACCTCATCGAAGCGCGGGTGCGCGCGCTGCTGCAGCGCGAGTTCGCCACCACTCTGCCGCGCTTTGACCTCATGGCGCAGCTCGAGCGCGCGCCGGAGGGCCTGAAGATGGGCGAGCTGTCGCGTCGCATGATGGTGACCGGCGGCAACGTCACCGGCATCACCGACCTCCTGGAGCGCGAGGGTCTGGTGGTGCGGTTGGGTGATCGCGAGGACCGCCGGGCGCTGCGCGTGCGACTGACACCGGCCGGCCGGCGCACGTTCCGCGCCATGGCGGAGGCGCACGAGCGCTGGATTATCCAGGCGTTCGCCACGCTCGGCGCCGCCGACATCCGCCGCCTGGGGGAGCTCCTCGGGCGGGTGAAGAAGCACGTGAGGACGAGCCAGGGGAGCGAGCCATGAACAACGAGCCGGGTGTGCGTACCCACTTTGCAGGCTACAGCGCGCGGCACTTCCGCTGGGCGACGAGCGAGCGCGTCGGTCACATCACGCTCGACCGCCCCGAGCGCAAGAACCCGCTCACCTTCGAGTCGTACGCGGAGCTGCGCGACCTGTTCCGCGCGCTGGTGCACGCCGAGGATGTACGCGCGGTACTCATCAGCGGTGCGGGGGGCAACTTCTGCTCCGGCGGCGACGTGCACGAGATCATCGGGCCCCTGACGCGCATGGAGGTGCCACAGCTGCTGCGCTTCACGCGCATGACGGGCGAGCTGGTCAAGGCGATGCGTGCCTGCCCGCAGCCGGTCGTGGTCGCGATCGACGGCGTGTGCGCCGGCGCGGGGGCGGCGATCGCCCTGGCCGCCGACCTGCGTCTCGGTACCCCCGCCGCCCGCACCGCGTTCCTGTTCACGCGCGTGGGCCTGGCGGGCGCGGACATGGGCGCATGCGCGCTGCTGCCGCGGGTCATCGGCCAGGGACGCGCCGCGGAGCTCCTCTATACCGGGCGCGCCATGAGCGCCACCGAGGGCGAGCGCTGGGGCTTCTTCAACGCGCTCACCACCCCGGAGGAGCTGTTGCCGGCGGCCCGCAAGCTGGCCGCCGAACTCGCCGCAGGCCCCACCTTCGCGCACGGCATGACCAAGACCATGCTGCAGCAGGAATGGAACATGGGCGTCGAACAGGCCATCGAGGCGGAGGCGCAGGCGCAGGCGCTGTGCATGAAGAGCGCGGACTTCAAGCGCGCCTTCGAGGCTTTCGTCGCCAAGCGCACGCCGGTGTTCGAGGGCGACTGATGCCGCAAGCCAACGAAGCGCTTGCCTGGCCGTTCTTTGAGCCGCAGCACCGCGCGCTCGCACAGAGCGTGGACGCGTTTGCCACCACGCAGCTGCAGGGCGCGGTGCATCCCGAGGAACGCGCGGCGGTCGACGCGCGTTGCCGCGAGCTCGTCGCGGCGCTCGGCGCCGCCGGACTCACGCGTTACTGCGTGCGCGCCGCCGACGGCGGGGCATTGCCGGAGTTCGATGCGCGCGCCATCTGCCTGGTGCGCGAGCGACTGGCATTCTGGGACTCGCTCGCCGACTTCGCCTTCGCCATGCAGGGCCTGGGCAGCGGCGCGCTCTCGCTCGCCGCTTCCGCGCCGCTGCGCGCACGTTACCTGCCAGGCGTCGCGCAGGGTACGGCGATCGCCGCGTTCGCGCTGTCCGAGGCGCAGGCCGGCTCCGATGTCGCCGCCATGACCTGCAACGCGCGCCGCGAGGGGACGCACTACGTCCTCGAGGGCGAGAAGACCTGGATCTCCAACGGCGGCATCGCCGATTTTTACTGTGTGTTTGCGCGCACCACGCCCGGGGAGCGCCGCGCCGACGGCACCACCGGCGCGCAGGGCATCACGGCCTTCGTGGTCGAGGCTTCCGACCCCGGCTTGAGCATCGGCACGCGCATCGACCTCATCGCGCCACACCCGCTCGCGCAGCTGCGCTTCAGCGCCTGTCGCATCCCGGCGGCGCGCATGATCGGCGTCGAGGGTGAGGGGTTCAAGATCGCGATGCGCACGCTCGACGTCTTCCGCACCTCGGTGGCCGCAGCTGCGGTCGGCTTCGCCCGCCGCGCGCTGCACGAGGCGCTCGCCCACGTGCGCGCGCGGCGCATGTTCGGGCGCACGCTCGCTGACTTCCAGCTGACGCAGGCGGCGCTGGCCGAGATGGCGAGCGGGATCGAGGCGGCGCAGCTGCTGACCTATCGCGCCGCGTGGCTGCGCGATCAGGGTCGCAACGTCACACGCGCCGCGGCCATCGCCAAGCTCACCGCCACCGAGTCCGCGCAGGCGGTCATCGACCGTGCGCTGCAGCTGTTCGGCGGCCGCGGGGTGACGCGCGGGGAGGTGCTCGAGCGGCTGTATCGCGAGATCCGCGCGCTGCGCATCTACGAGGGGGCAAGCGAAGTGCAGAAACTCATCATCGGCCGGGAACTGCTGAGGGAAGTCACGGAAGGTGCGCCATGAGCCGCGAGATCCTGCAGCCGGCCGGCTGGGCGCGGCCGCGCGGCTATGCCAACGGCATCGCGGCGAGCGGCCGCCAGGTGTTCATCGCCGGGCAGATCGGCTGGAACGCGCAGTGTGTCTTCGAGAACGATGCCTTCGCCGCGCAGGTGCGCCAGGCGCTTGCCAATATCGTCGCCGTACTGGCCGAGGCCGGCGGCCGGCCGGAGCACCTGGTGCGCCTCACCTGGTACATCACCAGCCGCGAGGAGTACCTGCGCGAGCTTGCCGCGGTGGGTGCTGCCTACCGCGAGGTGCTCGGGCGCAACTTTCCCGCCATGGCGGTGGTGCAGGTGGTCGCACTCATCGAGGCGCGCGCCAAGGTGGAGATCGAGGCCACCGCCGTGATCCCGGGCTAGTTCCTTCGATGGCCACCTGGCGTCCACCCGAGCGCATCCGCCACGACGCGGTGCCCGGCCGCTGGCCGAGCGCCGCCGAGGCAGCCGCCTCGCGGCTGTTCAGCCCGGTGCGCGTCGGGCCGCTGCAGCTGCCGGCACGCACCTGGGTGCCGGCGATGGTCCCGTGGCGCGCGACCGAGGAGGGCTTCGTCACTCCCGCGGTGCTCGACTGGTACCGGCGCTTCGCCGCGGGCGAGCCCGCCGTCATCGTGGTGGAAGCGACCGGTATCCGCGACGTGCCGAGCGGTCCGCTGCTGCGCATCGGGCACGACCGCTTCCTGCCGGGCCTGGAGCGTCTCACGCAGGTGGTACGCGAGGCGAGCGGCGGCCGCACGCGCCTCCTCATCCAGCTGATCGACTTCCTCGCCATCAAGCGCCGCCCTGAGCCGGAGAAGTTCTTCGGGCGCCACCTTGTGATCAGCGCACGGCACCGTGCCTATCTCGGGATGCCGGGGGCCGACGAAGCCGCGGTGCGCGCGCGGCTGCTGGGGCTGCCGCCCGCCGCACTGCAGGAGGCGCTGGATGCGCGCGAGCTCGAGGCGCTGCGCATGGGCTACCGCGAGCGGGTCACGGATCTCGAGCTCGAGCACGTGCGTGCGCTCCCGCAGACACTGCCACCGCTGTTCGCGCAGGCCGCAAGGCGCGCCCGCGCGGCCGGCTTCGACGGGGTCGAGCTGCATTACGCGCACGCCTACACGATGGCCTCGTTCCTCTCGGCAACCAACACGCGCGCGGACGGCTATGGTGGTGAGCCGGCGCAGCGTGTGCGCCTGCCGCTGGAGGTGTTTGCCGCGGTGCGCGCAGCGCTCGGGGGCGACTATCCGGTGGGGTGCCGCATGCTCGCGGATGAGTGCATCGCCGGCGGCACAGATACCGCCACCGCGGCCGGCTTTGCCTGCGCGTTCGCGCGCGCCGGCATGGACTTCATCTCGCTCTCGCGCGGCGGCAAGCTCGATGACGCCATGCAGCCGAAAGTCGGGGAGGCCGCCTATCCGTACACCGGCCGCAGCGGCTACGAGTGCATGCCCTCCTATTATTCCGACCGCCAGGGGTTCCTGGGACGTAACCTCCCCGCGAGCGCGGCGATCCGTGCGGCGCTGCGTGCTGCCGGGCTCGCGACGCCCATCGTCGCCGGCGGCGGTATCCACAACTTCGAGCAGGCGGAGGAGGTGCTCGCGCGCCAGCAGGCGGACCTCGTCAGCCTCGCGCGCCAGGCGCTTGCCGATCCGGACTGGTTCCGCAAGGTGCGTCAGGGCCAGGGCGGCGCCGTGCGCCTCTGCAAGTACACCAACTACTGCGAGGCGCTCGACCAGCGCCACCGCGAGGTGACGTGCGAGCTGTGGGATCGCGAGGACGTCGGTGCACCCGGGGTCGCCCTCGCCGCAGACGGCAAGCGCCGTCTGGTGGCGCCGCCCTGGGAGGCGGACTCGAAGTGAGGCGTCAGAGGAACTCGAGCCCGGCGCGGCTGACGGAACAGGTGCGGCCGCTCGCTGCGGCCGGGGGCACAACCCCTTTGAAGAGGACCCCGCCGCCTTCGGCGCGGTACTCGATCCGTTCCTGGCCGCGCCCTAGCCGAGGCGCCCCTCACCAGCCGATGCCGTAGTCCTCGCCGTGGTTGCTCGAGCCGCCCCACAGTGTCCCGTGCGCGCGGTCGACGAAGATCGCGTT
>DATIXW010000098.1:0-5266 GCA_035518135.1 Steroidobacteraceae bacterium | reverse complement strand
CCGGCGCCGGCAGGAAGCGCAGGCCCGCCGCGAGCCAGGTGCGGTCACCGTCCGGCAGGCGCGGCGTGCGGAATGCGTCCTGCACCGGGGAGCGGTCGTAGGCCGCGCCGGCACGCAGCAGCCACGGCGCGCTCAACTGGTATTCGAGCCCGGCACCGGCGCGCCAGCTGTTGACGAACTTCAGCGGCGTCGGCGGCACGGCCAGCTGCCCGGCCCCCGGGCCGCTGGTGGCGATGATGTTGAGCGTGTCGATCGAGCTCCAACCGGTCCAGGTGTAATCGGCGAGCAGCCGCAGCTGCGGCGTGAGCTGCTGCGACAGCCCGAGCGAGGCGGTCGCCGGCAGGCGCAGCGCGGCCTGAATGCTCGATTCGAGCGGCGCGAAGGCCGGCTCCGCGAAGCCGAGCGCGCCGCGCAGCGTATAGCCGATCGCCGAGCGATAGGTGGCGCCGACCCGCGTGCCCTGGCCGAAGTCGAGCAGCGCGCCGACATTCCAGCCCCACCCCCAATGACTCGCGTCGATCCGGCCCAGCGTAGTGAAGGTGGCCGACAGCGGATCCGGGGCCGCGCTGGTGAGCGTCGCCTGGAGACGCTCGTAGCTCACTCCGGCTCCGAGCGACAGCACGCTATTGACCTTCCACGAGATCGCCGGATTGATGTTCAGGGTGTCGACCTTGGACTTGAGCGCGTAGAACATTCCGGCCCATGGGCTCGACCACTCGGTGCTGAGTCCATAGGGTGCATTGATTGCAAGGCCGACGGCGAACTGCGGACTGAGGCTCAGATAACCATATACCGCGGGCACCACGCTCGACACACCGGCATCGCCCCCATTGCCGAGAGCCGCATAGGTCGAGGTGGCGGCGGGATCGAATTTGAAGCTCGGGATGACGTAATCGCCTGACAGGGACACGCCAGATCCGCCGCGCACCGACATACCGGCGGGATTCCAGAACACCGTGCTCGGATCCTCGGCAGCCGCGGCCATTCCCGAGAACGCCACGCCGAGTCCGCTCGCGGATTGTTCCTGCAGCTGCAATCCCGAGGCGAGCGCCGCTGTGCCCACCAGCATCCCACCCAAGGCGCTCAACACCCGCCAGCGATTATGGCCTTGCTTCATGTTCGTAGCTCCGTGCCAGCTACAGCTGCTGGTCGCGGACACTGTTCTACATCGTCGGCGGCCGGACAATCCGTACAACCCACGAATCGCTTCGCGGCGCGAGAAGGCGTACCAGTGATCCTGAAATTTCCAGGGGATGTACGACGATGGAAAAGAAGTGGCTGCATGCCTATCCGCAAGGCACTCCGGGTGAGATCGACGCGAGCGCGTTTCGCTCTCTGGTGGATATCTTCGACGACAGCTGCCGGCGCTTCGGCGACCGCCCTGCCTATCACAACATGGGCACGACGCTCAGCTTCGCCGAGCTCGAGCGACTGTCGCGCGACTTCGGCGCGCACCTGCTGGCGCAGGGGCTGACGCGCGGTGACCGCATCGCGCTCATGATGCCCAATGTGCTGCAGTATCCGATCGCGCTATTCGGGGCGCTGCGCGCCGGACTTACCGTGGTCAACACCAACCCGCAGTACACGCCGCGCGAGCTGCGCCATCAGCTGCGTGATTCGGGCGCGCGCGCCATCGTGGTGCTGGAGAATTTCGCGCACGTGTTCGCGCAGGTGCGCGCCGACACGCAGGTGACGCACGTCATTACCGCGGCGATGGGTGACCTCGCGCGGCTGCCGAAGCGCCTGGCGGTCAATTTCGTGGTGCGGCGGGTGAAGCACCTGGTGCCGCCCTTCGAGCTTCCCGGAGCGCTGACGTTCCGTCAGGCGCTCGCTCAGGGTGCGCGCTGCGATTTCCAGCCGCCGCCCGTCAATGCCGATGACAGCGCCTTCGTGCAGTACACCGGCGGCACCACCGGTGTCGCCAAGGGGGCGGTCTTGACGCACCGGAACATGGTCGCCAACCTGCTGCAGATGGCGGCCTTCTGGCGCAAGCTCCTCGAGCCGGGGCGCGAGGTGATCATCACGCCGCTGCCGCTTTACCACGTATTCTGTCTCACCTGCAATTGCCTGTTGTTCATGCGGCTCGGCGGGCTGAACGTCCTGATCACCAATCCGCGCGACATCCCAGGCTTCGTCAGCGAGCTCGGCCGCTGGCGCTTCTCGCTGATCACCGGTGTCAACACGCTGTACAACGCGCTGCTCGCCCACCCGCGCTTTGCGCACCTGGATTTCTCGCAGCTGAAACTCGGCGTGGCGGGCGGCATGGCGCTGCATCCGAGCGTGGCGGAACGCTGGCAGCGGATCACGGGCAAACCGCTGGTCGAGGGCTATGGCCTGACGGAGGCCTCGCCCGTGGTCGCCTGCAATCCCTTCGATGCGCCGCAGGTGGGAACGGTGGGGGTACCGCTGCCTTCCACCGAGATCAGCATCCGTGAGGCGCACGGCCAGGGTGAGGTGCCACCGGGGGAGCCGGGAGAGTTGTGCGTGCGGGGACCCCAGGTGATGCACAGCTACTGGAACCGGCCCGACGAGACGCGTGCTACGTATACCCCCGACGGCTGGCTGCGCACCGGCGATATCGCGGTGGCAACGGAGGAGGGGTTCCTGCGCATCGTCGACCGCATCAAGGATCTGATCATCGTCTCGGGATTCAAGGTTTTCCCCAACGAGATCGAGGCGGTAGTGGGTGAGCACCCGGCGGTGCTGGAGTGCGGCTGCATCGGAGTTGCCGACGCGCGCTCGGGTCAGGCGGTGAAGATCTTCGTCGTGATGCGCGAAGGGCAGACGGTGACCGCGGAGGAGCTGCTCGAGCATTGCCGCAAGCGTCTCACCGCCTACAAGGTGCCGAGGTACGTCGAATTCCGCGACAGTCTGCCGAAGACCAACGTCGGCAAGATACTGCGGCGGGAGCTGATGCAGGAGGAGAGCGCGCGCGCCGGACGCAGCGCCGCCTGAGCTACCAGTGGACGCCGCGCATCAGTGAGGCGAAGGCCAGCATTTCGGGCGTCACGGTCCTGTCGGACCCCGGCGCGGCGCCGGCCGCCTCAGACTCGGGGAACATCTTGAAGTTCTCGTGATTGAGCACGGTGCCGAGACGCGGCACGAAGACCTCGATCAGGCGCGCCAGGACGCCGAAGCGGGTCGCGAGGCGCTGCGGCTGGGCGATCAGGGCGTCGCACACCATGTCGGCGGCCTGCTCGGGGGCGAGCAGATGCAGTTGCCGGTAGATCTTCGTCGGCTCGACCATCGGCGTGCGCACCAGCGGCAGATTGACGATCGTGAAGCGCACGCCGCGCTCGAGATACTCCGCTGCCGCACAGCGTAAGAACGCCTCCAGCGCGGCCTTCGATGCGTTGTAGCCGGCGAAGCGCGCGGCATTGGTGAGCACGCCGATCGAGGAGATGCCGATGACGTGACCCGCGCCGCGCTCGACCATGCCCGGCAGAAAGCCGAGTGTCACACGCAGCGCGGCAAAATAGTTGAGCCGCATGAGCCGCTCATAGTCGTGGAAGCGCTGATAGGTGTTCTCGATCGCCCGGCGGATCGAGCGCCCCGCATTGTTGATCAGGACGTCGACGCCGCCGTGTTCGGCGAGCACGCGGGCGATGAACTGTGCGCACGCCTGCTCCTCGGTGATGTCGCAGGCATAGACGTGAGCGGCTGCGCCGGCCGCTGCGAACTCGCCGCGCACCGCTTCCAGCTTCTGCGGGTCGCGCGCCACGATCAGTACGCGGGCACCGGCGGCCGCGAGCTTCAGCGCCGTAGCGCGGCCGATCCCCGAGGAGCCTCCGGTGATCAGCACCCGCTTACCGCTCACCGCCTGCTGCAGGTTGCGCGCCCGGAAGAGATCCGGATCGAGGTGCCGCTCCCAGTAGTCCCAGAGCCGCCAGGCGTAATCCTCGAGCGCCGGCACCCCGATGCCGGCAGCGCTGAGGAGCCGCTGCGCCTCGCTGGCGTCGAAGCGCGTCGGGTAGTTGAGCAGGCCGAAGACCGAAGCGGGGACGTCCAGCTCGCGCAGCAGCTGCGAAAGCACGCCGCGCAGCGGCTCGAGCCGGCTGTGCGCGATCTTGCCGAGCGAGTCGAGCGTCTCGAACCACTCGGGCTCCAGGCGCAGCGTCATGGTGGGGGCGTGCGCGGCTTGCGCAAACAGATTCAATACCGCGCCGATGCGCCGGTCGCGCGGATCCGTGAGGTGGAAGCAACGCCCGTCGTAGCCGGGAAGATGCGCAAGATGAACGATCGCGGCGACGACGAAGTCGACGGGCACGAGGTTGATGTGCCCGCCCTCGAAGCCGATCAGCGGTGTCCAGCGCGGCAGCGCATCGCGCAGCTTCTGGATGATCTTGAACATGTAGTAGGGACCGTCGATCTTGTCCATGGTCCCGGTCGCGGAGTGCCCGACGACCATGCCCGGGCGGTACACCCGCCAGGGCAGGCGGCAGGCGCTGCGCACCAGCAGCTCGGATTGGTGCTTGGTGCTGAAGTAGGGGTGATCGAGCCCCTCGGCTTCGGCGAACATGCTCTCGGTGAAGGTCCCGGGGTAGCGGCCCGCCACCGCGATCGAGCTCATGAGGTGGAAGCAGCCGGCCCCGAGCTCATGGGCGAGGTCGAGCGCGTTGCGCGTGCCGCGCACATTGGCGCGCTCGAGCTCGGCCGCACCCGCGCCGAGGTCGTAGAGCGCGCCGAGGTGCAGGAAGTGACTGATCTTGCCCTTGAGCCGTGCCGGCTCGCGCACCCCGAGTAGCGGCGCGTCCAGGTCTCCCTCCACCGCCTGGATCAGCTCGCCGCGTGCGCCGCAATCGCGCACCAGGCGCTCGAGCCGCGCGCGCGAGCCGGGCCTCACCAGAACGTAGATCGGCTCGCCCCGCTCGGCGAGCGCGGCGACCAGATGGCGGCCGATGAAGCCGGTGCCTCCGGTAACGAAATATCCCATCCTGCGTAAACTACGCAGCCCGGCGGCTATTGCGCATCGTGGGAAACCCTAGGGTCACAGCGGCGCCGCAATGTTGCAGACTAGTTAAATGAGCACTGTCGAGCGGCTCTCGGGTGCCGACCGGGCGTGGCTGTTGATGGATCAGCCGACGACCCCGATGACGATCGTCGGATTGCTCGTGCTGGAAGGCCGGCTGCAACGGGCACGGCTGCGCGAGTTGCTCATCGAACGCTTTCTCTGCTTTGAGCGCTTTCGCTGCATTCCGGTCGCGGATGCGCTCGGTGCCGTGTGGGTCGAGGCCGAGCATTTCGACATCGACGACCACCTCATCAG
>DATIXW010000097.1:0-5133 GCA_035518135.1 Steroidobacteraceae bacterium | reverse complement strand
TGGCGCTCGTGATCCTCGAGGAATTCGCGCTGCCGTGGGTGCGCGTGTCGCTCAACAAGCCCGGCGCCATCCGCCACTCCCGTGACGTGGGGGTCGTGATCGTGCGCACGCGCGCTGACCTGGCAAGCGCGGCGCGGAGCTAGCATTCCGTGCCCGAGGTATATGTCGCCGCCGGCAGCAACGTCGCGCCCGAGGAGAACCTCGCCCGCGCGGTGGCGCAGCTGCAGCGCGCCTTTCCCGGCGTGCGCTTCTCGCCCTGGTACAGGAACCGCGCGGTGGGCTTCGAGGGGGATGATTTCATCAACCTGGTTGCAGGCTTCAGCACCGAGCTGCCACTCGAGCAGGTGCTCGCCACGCTGCAGGCCATCGAGCTTCGCTGCGGGCGCGCGCGCAACGCGCCGCGCTGGGCGCCACGCTCGATGGACCTCGACGTGCTGCTCTACGGGGACCTGGTGTGCGAGCGCCCCGGGATCCGCCTGCCGCGGCCGGACCTGCTGAAGCGCGCCTACATGCTCGGCCCGCTCGCCGCGCTCGCTCCGGCGGTCATGCATCCGACCGAGCAGCGCACGATCGGGGAGCTGTGGCAGCGCTTCGACCGCGCGGCGCACCCGCTCGAGGCGCTGCCGCGCTGACCGGGAGCGCCCGTGTCACCAGCCGATGCTGCGGCCACCGTCGACGGCGAGCACCTGCCCGGTGACGTAGGGGGCATCGCTGACGAAGTACAGACAGGCCCGCGCGACTTCCTGCGCGGAGCCGGCGCGCTTGAGGGCCGTGCGCCGGATGATCTTCTGCTGCAGCGCCTCATCGAGTCCGTCGGCGGGCCACATCACCGGCCCCGGCGCCACCGCGTTCACGCGCACGTGCGGTCCCATCTCGCGCGCGAGGGACTTGGTGAGCATGATGAGCCCGGCCTTGGCGATGCTGTACACCGGGTAGCGGCGCAGCGGGCGCAGCCCATGGATGTCCGTGACGTTCAGCACCAGCCCGGCGCGCTCGCGCAGCGCCGCGTTGGCCGCCTGCGCCAGGAACAGCGGCGCCTTGAGGTTGGTGCCAAGCAGGTCGTCCCAGTCGATCTCGGTGATGTCCCCCACCGGGGTCGGGTAGAAGGTCGAGGCATTGTTGATGAGCACGTCCAGGCCGCCGAAGCTGTGCACCGCGTGCGCGATCAGGGCCGGGAACTGCGCAACCTCCAGCAGGTCGCACTCGGCGGTGACCGCGGAGTCGGCCCGCAGTGCATTCAGCTCCTGCGCGAGCGCGGCCGCTTCGGCGGCGGAGCTGCGGTAGTGCAGCACCAGGTTCGCGCCCGCCGCATGCAGCACGCGCGCGATCTCCGCGCCCACGCGCCGCGCCGCGCCGGTCACCAGGACCGTTTTGCCCTGGAGGCACACGGGAACGGGGCGCTGAGTCTGCTGTGTCATGGGTGCCGATTATGACTTCATCGCAGGCTCCCGTGCTGCCGCCGCTGTCGCCGGAGGAATTGCGTCACAGCCGCGCCCTGGGCGCGCTGATCGCCTCCGAGGTGCACGCGGCGGGCGGCTGGCTGTCCTTCGAGCGTTTCATGGAGCTCGCCCTCTACGCACCGGGGCTGGGGTATTACAGCGCCGGCAGCGTCAAGCTCGGTGCGCAGGGGGACTTCGTGACCGCTCCCGAGATGTCGGAGCTGTTCGGCCGCTGCGTGGCGCGACAGTGCGCCGAGGTGCTCGCCAGCAGCGGCGGGCAGATCCTCGAGCTCGGGGCCGGCAGCGGGCGTCTCGCGGCGACGCTGCTCGGCGCGCTGGCGGCCGTGGGCGCGCTGCCCGAACGGTACGCGATCCTCGAGGTGAGCGCGGACCTCGCCGAGCGCCAGCGCGCACGCCTCGCACAGCTGCCGCCGGCCCTGGCGCAGCGCGTGGTGTGGCTGACGCGCCTGCCGGAGCCGGGGTTTCGCGGCGTGATACTCGCGAACGAGGTGGCGGATGCGCTGCCGTGCCGGCGCTTCACGCTGCAGCAGGGCGCAGTGCGCGAGCTCGGCGTCATGCTCGATCCGGCGGGCGTGTTGCGCGAGGCCGCGGGGCCGCCCGCGCCGGAGCTCCTGGCCGACTGGGAGCAGCTGCAGGCGGAGCTCGCCGCGCCATTACCGCAGGGCTACACCTCCGAGATCTGTCTGCGTGCGGGCCCGTGGATCGCAAGCCTCGCGGACGTGCTCGCGGCCGGTGCGCTGCTGGTGTTCGACTACGGGCTGCCGCGGCGTCACTACTACCATGCACAGCGCCTGACGGGCACGCTGCGCTGCCATTTCCGGCACCGCGTGCACGATGATCCCTACCTCAACGTCGGGCTGCAGGACATCACCGCGTGGGTCGACTTCACGCGCCTCGCGCAGGCGGGCGCGGCGGCGGGACTCACGGTGGCCGGCTTTGCCACCCAGGCGGCCTTCCTGCTCGCCAGCGGCCTGGAGACGTTCGTGGGCGAGGCCGTGAGTGAGCGCGAGCGGGTGCGCCTTGCCGGGGAGGCGCGCCGGCTCGTCATGCCCGAGGAGATGGGCGAGGCGTTCAAGGTGTTGGCACTGACGCGCCAGCTGCCGGCGCCGCCCGGCGGATTCGCGCTGCAGGACCTGCGTCACCTGCTGTAAGTCCGCCGCCAGCGGCTGCAGGTAAGATGACGGCTGGAACTTTCAGCTGAAAGCGCGGCGCCCGTGTCCGACACCCTGAACACCGTACTGCTTGGCATCATCGAGGGGATCACCGAGTTCCTGCCCATCTCCAGCACCGGGCACCTGCTGATCGCAGAGCGCTGGCTCGGCGAGCGCTCCGAGCTGTTCAACGTCGCCATCCAGGCGGGCGCGATCCTGGCGATCGTCCTCATCTACTGGCGGCGCCTGGTGAGCCTCGTCACGCGTCTCGATGACCCGCAGAACCGCGACTATCTGGCGAAGCTGACGCTCGCCTTCCTCATCACTTCCGGGCTCGGCTTCCTCGCCACCCGCCACGGTTGGAAGCTTCCCGAGACGCTGCTGCCGGTGGCGCTGGCGCTGCTGATCGGCGGCCTCCTGATCCTGCTCATCGAGCACCACGTCGCCGGGCGGCCGGCCTCCTCGGTGCTCACCTGGAAGGTGGCCTTCTGGGTCGGCACGTCTCAGATCCTCGCGGCCGTTTTTCCCGGCACCTCGCGCTCGGCGGCCACCATCTTCGCGGCCATGCTCGTGGGACTCACCTTCCGGCCGGCCGCCACCGAGTTCGCGTTCCTCGTCGGCATCCCGACCATGTTCGCCGCCACCGGCTACGAGTTCTGGAAAATCCGCCACCACACCCACGGCGAGGATTGGCAGGCGCTGGTCATCGGCTTCGTGGTCTCAGGCGTCGTCGCATTCATCGCGGTGAAGTGGCTGCTGCGCTACGTGCAGACCCATCGCTTCACGCTGTTCGCGTGGTATCGCATCGTGCTCGGCACCGCACTCCTCGCCGGCGTGCTCACCGGGGCACTGCGTTGAGGTGCCTGACCCTCATGCAAGCGACGGCGGCAGCCCACCCCTTCCGGCAGCCAGTCCAGGCGCAGGAACGCACCCATGGCTGAGACAATCCGCTTCGATGACGGGGCCGCCTACGAGCGTTACATGGGGAAGTGGAGCCAGCTGCTGGGCGAGGCCTTCCTCGAGTGGCTCGCGCCACGCGCCGGCCTGCGCTGGCTCGATGTGGGATGCGGCAACGGCGCCTTCACCGAAATGCTGGTCGAGCGCTGTGCGCCGGCGCTGGTCGAGGGGATCGACCCCTCCGAAGGGCAGCTCACCTTCGCGCGCGCACGATCCTCTTCGCCCGTGATGCAGTTTCGTCAGGGCGATGCGATGGCACTGCCGTTCGCCGAGGACAGCTTCGATGCGGCGGTCATGCCGCTCGTGATCTTCTTCGTTCCCGATCCTGCCAGGGGCGTTGCCGAGATGGCGCGCGTGGTCTGCCCGGGGGGCCTCGTCACGGCCTACGCCTGGGACATGCTCGGGGGCGGTTTTCCCTATGAAGCCTTGAAGGTTGCGATGCGCGGGCTGGGCGTCGTGGTCCCGGAGGCGCCGAATCCGGGCGCGTCCCGGATCGACGCGCTGCGGGAGCTGTGGTCGCACGCAGGCCTGGAGGCGATAGAAACGCGGCCGATCAGTGTGCAACGGACGTTCGCGAGCTTTGATGACTACTGGACCACCATCCTCGGGGCGCCGAGCGCCGGTCCGAAGCTTGCCGCGATGTCGTCCGCGGATCTCGCGCTTCTCAAGGCGCGGATGCGCGCACAGCTGCCCTCGGATGCGGACGGCCGCATCACCTGTGGCGGACGGGCCAACGCGGTCCGCGGTCGCGTCGCAAGCTAACCCGCAGCGATGGCCTTGGGCACCGCGCTGACGGCCGCGAGCCGGCGGCGCCGCAGTTCCTCGCCGATCTCGGGCCCGGAAAGGCCCTCGCGGTCCGCAGCGTTCAGGGCCACGGCTGCACTTGCCGCCAGTGCGCGGCGCAGGTAGTCCGCCTGCGGATACGGTTCCTCCTCACGCCCGGTGCGCCCGCGCGCGTCGGCCTCGCAGCCGAGCAGCAGCTCAGCGAAGCGCTCCGGGCGGCGGAAGGCGTCGCAGTTCTCGAGCAGCGTCAGCAGCGTCGCGGGGCGCAGCTCGAGCGCGCGGTGCACGAGCGTGTGGTAGCGGGCGGTCAGCACCGCCAGTTCGCGATGGCCGTTGGGGATGCGCAGCCGCTCGCACAGCGCCTCGATCACCGGTATCCCGAGTTCCTCGTGCCGCTGGTGACTCGGCCAGTCGGACTTCGGGGTGAGCGCCTTGCCCAGATCGTGCGTGAGTACCGCGAAGCGCACCGGGTTCGAGGCCGCACGCGTGGCGGCATAGCGCAGCGCCAGCAGGATGTGCACGCCGGTGTCGATCTCCGGGTGCCAGCGCGGTGGCTGCGGCACGCCAAAGAGCGCATCGATCTCGGGAAAGATGACCGCCAGCGCGCCACAATCGCGCAGCACCTGGAAGTAGACCTCCGGATGGTCTTCATCGAGGGCGCGCTCGGTCTCCTGCCAGACGCGCTCGGGCACGAGCGTGCGCACCTCGCCCGCAGCGGTGATGCGACGCATGAGCTCGAGAGTCTCCGGCGCGATGCGAAATCCCAGCTCCGCGTAGCGGGC
>DATIXW010000096.1:0-17412 GCA_035518135.1 Steroidobacteraceae bacterium | reverse complement strand
CGCGAACCAGCTGTCGGGCTCGTGCTGCACGTGCGCCACGAGGTCGCGCGCCAGGGTGTCGCTCGGGCGCAGCAGCCACACGCCGGCTCCGAGGATCACGGCGAGCAGCACGCTGGCGGCCAGCGCCCACTCCTGCCAGGGAGCCCGGCGCTGCGCACGCCGTGCAGCGGCGAGCCCGGGGGGTCGCTCGAGCGCACGCCCGATGCGTGCCTCGAGGGCGCGCATCTCCTCGCGGAACGTGGCGCAGGCGGCACAGCTGGCCAGGTGCGCGGTGAGCTCCGGGTCCGTGCCGTGCGGCTCGGCGCCGATGAGCAGCCGCGCGTGGGTGCAGTTCATGGCGCCCCCCCGCTGCCATCGAGCACGTCCGGAGCCGCCGCCATGCCACAGATGACGCGCAGCTTGTTGCGCGCCCGGAACAGGCGCGTCAGTACCGCGGTCGAGGACAGCGACAGCTCGCGCGCAATCTCCTCGGTGGAGAACCCCCCCAGGACCTGCAGCACGAGCGGCTCGCGGTATTCGAGCGGCAACCGCATGATGGCATCTCGCAAAGTCAGCAAATCCTCCTCATCCTCCGCGCTCACTTCGGTACCGCTCTCGGTGAGCTCATCCAGGGGAACCAGCTCCAGGCGCTTGCGCTCGTACAGCCGGGCATGCTCGCGCCGCACGATCGTCAGCAGCCACGGCCGCGCCGCGCTCGGGTCTTTGAGCGCCTCGCGCGAACGCCAGGCGCGCAGCAGGGACTCCTGCACGATGTCCTCCGCAATCGAGCGGTCGCGCGCCAGCCAGTGGGCGAAGCGCAGCAGGTCCGGCCGCAGCGACTGGAACAGCTCCGTCAGCGGGGAACCCGGCTCGCCAGGCGGCCGCGTACCTACGGATAAGACCGGCGATTCAGGCTGGGGATTGCGCATGGCGTTGGGGGGGGTCGAAGGGCGCGATTATACGCAAGGGACCGCCGGGATCCGGCAATATCGCGCCGGAGCGACCGGTCTTATCGCCCGACCGTGCATTGCAGCGGACAGGAGGCTTGCGTGAAGGTGCTCGTACAGTGGCTGATCGACTGGCCCCGGCGCATCGCCGGGCCCCTCACCTGGCTCGCCCCGCTCGTGGCGCGCATCGTGGTGGGGTGGGTGTTCCTGTGGAGCGGCTGGGGCAAGCTCAACAACCTCCCCGCGGTAACGGACAACTTCGTCGACTGGGGGATCCCCGCGCCGCACCTGCTCGCCCCGTTCGTGTCGGGCGTGGAGTTCTTCGGCGGCCTGTTCCTGCTGCTGGGGCTGCTCACCCGCATTTCCGCCGGCGCGCTCGGCATCACCATGATCGTCGCCATCCGCTCCGCCAAGTGGGCGGACGTGGATTCCCTGGAGACGCTCCTCGGCTTCGATGAGACCGAATACCTGGCGCTGTTCCTGTGGCTCGCCATCGCCGGCGCCGGCGCCGTCTCGCTCGATCACTACCTCGAGGGCTGGTTCCGGCGGCGCGCCGGAGCAGCCGCGCGCCCTTAAGGGACCCCGGGTAACAAATCCGCGCACGCCCCGGTCTACTGTCCTGCCCCGGGCTCGCCCGGAAACCAACAGAACGAGGGAACCATCATGCGACTGAAAAACTCCGGCGTGGCCGTTGCGACCGCCGCCGCCATGCTCTTCGGTACGGGCTTCGCCACCGCCGCGCTGGCGGACGGCTCGGACGCCAAGATCCACTGCAGCGGCGTGAACGCCTGCAAGGGCCAGTCGGCGTGCAAGAGCGCCCACAACGCCTGCAAGGGCCAGAACTCCTGCAAGGGTCAGGGATTCATGGAGATGACCAAGGCCGAGTGCGACGCCGCCAAGGCCAAGGCTGGCAAGTAAGCCGGAGCGTCCCGGTGCGCCGGCCGCACGGCCGGCGCACCGGAATCGCCCTCCCACGCGTTGCGCCCCTTCAGGCCGCCGGCAACCCGTCGAAGAAATCCACCACCCCGCTGTCGACCGAGTACTCCGCGCCCACCACCCGCAGGCCGTCGGTGCGGATGAGTTCCTCGAGCACGCCCGAGCCGTGGCGCAGGTGATTGGCCGACATGCGTATGTTGGCGCGCACCGCGCGGTGCTCGAGTTCGGCGCGATCGTGCGCGGCGCTGCCGATGAGGTCCTCGACCGCCGGGCGGATGCGATCGACGATCGATCTGAGGTTGCGCGACTGCTCGCGCCACGGGCGCGCGAGCTGCTGCAGCGTCGCATGGATGGCCCCGCAGTTGGTGTGCCCGAGCACCACCACCAGGCGCGTGCCGAAGGCCTCGGCGGCGAACTCGACGCTGCCGACCTGGGAGGGCGCGACGATGTTGCCCGCGACGCGGATGACGAACAGGTCCCCGAGCCCCTGATCGAACACGAGCTCGGCGGGCACGCGGGCATCAGAGCAGCCGAGGATGATGGCGAAGGGCTCCTGGCGCGAGGCGATGGCGCGCCGGCGCGCGCTGATGTCGCCATCGTCGCGCCGCTGCTCGGTGACGAAGCGGTGGTTGCCTTCGCGCAGCGCCGCCAGCGCCTCGGATGCCGAAATCATGGGAAGAGCTGCCTCCGCCACGGTGTATCGCCGGGGCGGCAATATAACCCATCCGTCCGCGGCCGCCCCTGAAGGCACCCGGCGGCGTGCATCAGCGCTTGCGGCGCACGCCGCGCGTGGGGGCGGCGCTCAGCGGATCCTCGGGCCAGTCGTGGCGCGGGTAGCGTCCGCGCATGTCCTTGCGCACCTGGGCGTAGGCGCCGCGCCAGAAGCTCGCCAGGTCACGCGTCACCTGCAGCGGACGCTGCGCGGGGGAGAGCAGCTGCAGCGTCACCGGCACCTGCGCGCGCCCGAGGCGCGGGGTGGCGGCGAGCCCGAAGACCTCCTGCAGGCGCACGGCCGCGAGCGGTGCGCCGGCGCCTTCGTAGTCGATGCGCACGCGCGTGCCGGTGGGCAGAGTCAGGTGCGTGGGAGCGGCGGCGTCGAGCTCGCGCTGCTGCGCGTGGCTGAGCCGCGCCAGCAGCGCCTGCGCGAGCGGCACGCGCGCGAGGTGCGTGCGGCGCGTCACCCCCTCGAGCCAGGGCGCGAGCCATTCCTCGAGGCTCGCCTCGAGCGCCGCACGGCTCACTTCGGGCCAATCCCCGGCCCCCTGCGCGCGCACAAACTGCAGCCGCGCGCGCAGCTCGCGCGCCTCGCGGTCCCAGGGCAGCGCCTCGAGCCCGAGCGCACGCACCCCGGCGAGCATCGCCGCCCGCGCTGCCGCCGGGGGCACCTGCGGCAGCGGCCCCTCCTCGAGCACCAGCGCGTCGAGCTGCACGCTGCGCCGCGCACTCACCGCTTCCTCGCGCGCGTTCCACTCCACCGTCTGCGTGCGGCGGATCGCGGCGGCGAAATGCGCCTCGAGGTCCGCGCGCGAAAGCGGCGCGGCGAGCAGGATCCGTGCCTCGCGCTCAGCATCGTCGAGGTCCACCGCGACGATGAACTCCGACTGCGCGAGCGACTGCGGGGCCGCGAACGCCGCGCCGCGCCCGCTCGTGAGGCTGTAGCGGCCCTCCCCCCCGGGTCGGCGGCGCGCGATACGGTCGGGATAGGCGAAGGCGAGCAGCAGGCCCGCGGCGTGCGCATCATCGGTGCGCCCGTGCGCCGCTGGCGCCCCGCCGGCCTGGCGCTGCAGCTCACGCGCGGCGCGGCGGGCGCGCTCGAGCGCGAAGCGATCGGCGCCGGCGGCGCCCTCGCCGTTCAGCAGCTCGAGCCGCGAGCGGATGTCGGCATCGCGCGCACCGGCCTGCCCGCGCAGCAGGTCGCGCTCGGACAGGAGCGCCGCCAGCTGCGCGGCGAGCGGCACCAGGCCGAGCGAGCGGGCGTTGAGCAGCAGATGCGCCAGGCGCGGGTGCAGCGGCAGGCGCGCCATCTCGCGTCCGTGCGCGCTGATGCGCCCCTGTGCATCGAGCGCCCCCAGGCGAGCGAGCAGGTCGCGCGCGCTGGCCAGCTGCGCCGCCGGTGGCGCATCGAGCCAGCGCAGCGCGGCGGCATCCTGCGCGCCCCAGCCGGCGAGCTCCAGCGCGAGCGGCGTCAGGTCCGCATCGAGGATCTCCGGGGCGCTGTAGGGGGCGAGCGCGGCGTGCGCGCCCTCCCCCCAGGCGCGGTAGCACACTCCGGGCTGCGTGCGCCCGGCACGGCCCTGGCGCTGCTCGGCGGAGGCGCGCGAGATGCGCTGCGTCTCGAGGCGCCCCATGCCGGTGGCCGGATCGAAGCGGGCGCGCCGCGTGAGGCCCGAGTCGACCACGATGCTCACGCCCTCGATGGTGAGGCTGGTCTCGGCGATGTTGGTGGCGAGCACCACCTTGCGCGCCGCGCTCGCGGCGGGCGCGAGCGCGGCGCGCTGCGCCTCGGCCGGGAGGTCTGCAAAGAGCGGCAGCACGGTGAGCTGCGGGCTGCCCTCGGCGGCGAGCGCGGCCGCCACGCGCCGGATCTCGCGCGCGCCGGGCAGGAAGGCGAGTACGTCGCCGGGGGACTCGCGCAGCGCGCGCCGGATGAGCTGCGTGACGCGCCGCTCAGGGGTATCGGCGCCGCGGCCGGCCTGCGGCAACAGCGGGGGCCCTGCGGGCAGATAGTGCGTGGTCACCGGGAAGCTGCGGCCCGGGGCGCTGATGAGCGGTGCATCCCCGATCAGGCGCGCCACGGCCGCGCCGTCCAGGGTCGCCGACATCACCAGCAGGTGCAGCCCGGGCCTGAGGTTGGCGCGTGCATCGAGGGTGAGCGCCAGGCCCAGGTCCGCCTGCAGGCTGCGTTCGTGGAACTCATCGAAGATCACGGCGGCGACGCCCTCGAGCGCGGCATCGGCCTGCAGCATGCGAGTGAGCACGCCCTCGGTCACCACCTCGATGCGCGTCGCGCCCGAGACGCGCGTGTCCAGGCGCATGCGGTAGCCGACCGTCTCACCGACGTTCTCCCCGAGGGTCTGCGCCATGCGCATCGCGACCGCCCGGGCGGCGAGCCGTCGCGGCTCGAGCATCACGATCTTGCCGGCACCCGCCCATGGCTCCCCGAGCAGTGCGAGCGGCACGACCGTGCTCTTGCCGGCACCCGGGGGCGCCTCCAGCACCGCCGCACCCTGCGCGCGCAGCGCCGCCATGAGCGGCGCCAGCACCGCATCGATCGGCAGGCCCGAGCGCATCAGCTCACCAGATGCGCACGCGCTCGGCCGGCGCAAGATAGAGCTGGTCTTCGGGCTTGACGCCGAAGGCGGCGTACCAGGCATCGACGTTGCGCACCACGCCGTTGACGCGAAAGCGCGCCGGGCTGTGCGGATCGGAGAGCACCTGCCGGCGGATGCGCTCGTCGGTATCGATGGCGCGCCACACCTGCGCGTAGGCGAGGAAGAAGCGCTGATCGGCGCTCACCCCGTCGCGCACCGGTGCTGCGCGCCCGTGAAGCGAGCGATGGTAGGCGTCGTAGGCGACCGAGACCCCGCCGAGGTCGCCGATGTTCTCCCCGAGCGTGAGGCGGCCGTTGAGGTTCAGTCCGGGCAGCACGGTGTAGCCGTTGTACTGCGTGGCGAGGGCACCGGTGCGCGCGGCGAAGGCGGCGGTGTCGGCCGGCTCCCACCAGGTGCGCAGCACCCCGCGCGCGTCGGACTTGGAGCCCTGGTCATCAAAGCCGTGCCCCATCTCGTGGCCGATGACGGCGCCGATGCCGCCGTAGTTCACCGCCGGATCGGCGTGCGGATCAAAGAACGGCGGCTGCAGGATCGCCGCCGGGAACACCACCTCGTTGAAGGTCGGGTTGTAGTAGGCGTTGATGGTCTGGGGGGTCATGCCCCACTCGCTGCGGTCGGTCGGCTCGCCGAGCCGCTTCACCTGGCGCTGCCACTCGAACATCCCGGCGCGCACGCGGTTGCCGAAGGCATCCCCGCGCACGATCGAGAGTGCGGCGTAGTCGCGCCACTTGTCCGGGTAGCCGAGCTTGGGATGGAAGGCCGCGAGCTTCTCGAGCGCCACCTTCCTGGTGGCCGGCGTCATCCAGCTGAGCGTCTCGATGCGCGCGGCGTAGGCGGCGCGCAGGTACTCCACCAGCTGCTGCACCTGCGCCTTGGAGGATGGCGGAAAGAAGCGCTCGACGTAGAGCGCCCCGACCGCCTCGCCCAGGTCCGTATCGAGGGCGCGCACCGCGCGCTTCTCGCGCGGCCGCTGCTCTTTCTGGCCGTTGAGCGTGCGGCCGTAGAAGTCGAAAGCCTCGGCGTCGATGGCCTGCGGCAGTACCGCGGCGTTGTCCACCACGTAGTGGTACTTGAAGTACGGCCGCCAGGTATCCACCGGCACGTCGAGGAAGAGCTTGCCGAGTGCCTGCACCGCATCCAGCTCGCGCACGATGAACTGCGGCTGCGCGTCGACGCCGGCGGTGGCCAGCAGCGTCTCCCAGTAGAACCCGGGCACCAGCTGCTCGAGCTGCACGCGCGTGCGCGGGTTGTAGGTCAGGTCGCGCTCGCGCCGCCGGTCCTCCGGCCACTGCAGGCGTGCGATGCGCGTCTCGACCTCGAGGATCCCCTGGGCCTCATCGGCGGGATTGGGCTCCCCGATCAGGGTGAGCATGCGCGCGATGTGCGCACGGTACTTCTCGCGCATCCCGGCGTACACCGCCTCGCTCTTGAGGTAGTAGTCGCGGTTGGGCAATCCCAGGCCGCTCTGGGTGATGATCACCGCGTAGCGGTCGGGATCCTTCTGGTCGACGCCGATCGAGAGGCGCAGCGGCGCGCGCAGCGCGAGGTCCGTGCGCCCCATGAGGCGCGTGAGGTCGTGGTGGTTCCTGGCCGCCGAGATCGCGTCGATCCCGGCGCGCGCAGGCACGATGCCCTGCGCATCGATCGCGGCGGTGTCGACGAAGGCGCGGTAGTAGTCGCCCACTTTCTGCGCGTTGCTCCCCTCGGGGGCATCCGCGGGCAGCCCCTGCACGACCTGCAGCACCTGCGCGAGCGAGCGCTCGTCGAGCTCATCGAAGGAGCCCCAGCGGGTACGGTCGGCCGGGATGGTGTGCGTGGCGAGCCAGCGCCCGTCGGCGTAGCGGTAGAAGTCATCCCCGGGCCGCACGCTCAGGTCGCGCGCGCCCAGGTCCAGCCCCCACGGCGGGATCTGCGCCTGCGTGGACGGCCCCGCCGGCGGCCCCTGCGGCGGGGCAGGCGCGCAGGCGCCAAGTGCCAGCGCCACCGGCGCAAACATGATCAGGCGGGTGAGCATCGGCGGTGACTCCCTTCAGGTACGGCGCCAGGCGCCCCAGGCAAACAGCAGCCAGCCGGCGATCCAGGCGAGCCCGCCGAGCGGGGTGAGCGCCCCGAGCACGCGCGGCGCGCCGCAGGCGAGCGCGTAGAGGCTGCCGCAGAAGAGCAGCACGCCCGCCAGGATGAGCGCGGCCGCGGTGCGCAGCGCCGCGGCGCTGATCTCGCGCATCGCAAGCGCCACCCCCATCAGCCCGAGGGCCTGGAAGAACTGGTAGCGCACGGCGGTCTCCCACAGCGCCAGGCGCTCGCTCGCGAGCACCCCCTTCAGGGCGTGGGCGCCGAAGGCACCGCAGGCGGTCGCCAGTGCGAGCAGCACGCCGGCCGCAATGAGCGCACGGGCGCTAGTCACCGCGCGGGCCGAGGAACGGCTTGATCAGATCCAGCGGCAGCGGGAAGACGATGATCTGGGTCCTCTCGTGCGAGATGTCGGCGAGGGTCTGCAGGTAGCGCAGCTGCAGCGCGCTCGGGGCATGCGCGAGCGCGGCGGCCGCCTCGACCAACTGCTGCGCGGCCTGGGCCTCGCCCTCGGCGTGGATGATCTTGGCGCGCCGCGTGCGCTCGGCCTCGGCCTGCTTGGCCATGGCGCGGATCATGCTCTCATCCAGGTCGACGTCCTTGATCTCAACGGTTGAGACCTTGATGCCCCAGGACTCGGTGTTCTGGTCGAGGATGCGCTGCAGGTCGACGTTGAGCTTGTCGCGCTGCGAGAGCAAGTCGTCCATCTCGTGCTGACCCACCACCGAGCGCAGCGTGGTCTGGGCGACCTGGCTGGTGGCGTCGAAGGCGTTCGCCACCTGGATGATGGCCTTGCCGGGATCGACGATGCGGAAGTAGACCACCGCGTTCACCTTCACCGACACGTTGTCGCGCGTGATCACGTCCTGCTTGGGGACGTTGAGCACGATGACGCGCAGGTCCACCTTGCGCATCTGCTGCACCACCGGGAAGACGAACACCACGCCCGGGCCCTTGATGCCGGTGAAGCGCCCGAGCGTGAACATGACGCCGCGCTCGTATTCGTTCAGCACGCGCAGGGTGCTGAAGATCAGCACCACGAGGAGCACCAGCAGCGCAATTCCAAAGGGCATGCAATTCTCCTGCAGGGGGCGCGGCCGCGCTTACTGCGGTTCCACCCACAATGTTAGTCCTTCCACCTTCACGATGCGCGCCTGCTCGCCGGCGTGCAGCGCGGCCGCGCTGCGCGCATTCCACAGCTCCCCGCCATAGCGCACGCGCCCGCGGCCGGTGAAATCCGCGATCACCTCGGCGCTCGCACCGATCATGGCCTGCGCGCCGGTGGCAACCGGGCGGCGCATGGCGCGCGTCGCGAGGTAGGCGATGCCGGCGATGATGAAGCCGCCGACGGTGGCGATCGCGGCGATCAGCGAGCGGCCGACCTGAAGGCCGGGCGTATCGGAGTCGAACAGGATGAGCGAGCCGACCACGAAGGCGATGAGGCCCCCGATGCCGAGCGAGCCGTAGGTCGGGAAGAAGAACTCCGCGATGATCATGCCGACGCCCACCGCCACGAGCGCAAGCCCCGCATAGTTGACCGACAGCACCTGGAAGGCGAAGAGCGCGATCAGCAGGCAGATCGAGCCGGCAACGCCCGGCAGCACGGCGCCGGGGTTGTAGCCCTCGAGCAGCAGCCCCCAGATGCCGATCAGCATCAGCCCGTAGGCCACCGTCGGGTGGGTGATCACCGCGAGCAGCCGCGTGCGCCAGTCCGGGCGGGCCTGCACCACCGTGAGCGTGCGCGTGGCGAGCTTCACCGTGTGGTCCGCCACGCGTACCTCGCGCCCGTCGATGCGCGCGAGCAGGTCCGGCACGTCCTGCGCGATGAGGTCGATGACCTTCTCGTGCAGTGCCTGGGTGGCCGAGAGGCTCGCCGCCCCGCGCACCGCGCTCTCGGCCCACTCGGCGTTGCGGCCGCGCAGCTCCGCGAGGCTGCGGATGTAGGCGACCGCATCGTTCACGACCTTGCGCTCCATGGCACCGCCGGCGGCGGGCTCCGCGGCCGGCTTCGCGGGCGCCGCAGCGCCCCCGGGCCTGGGCGCATCGGCTCCCCCCGGGAGCGGGGAGGGCGCGCCGGGGGACTCCCCGCCGATTGGCACGGGAGTGGCGGCCCCGAGGTTGGTGGCGGGGGCCATCGCGGCGATGTGGCTCGCATAGAGAATGTAGGTGCCGGCGCTCGCCGCGCGCGCGCCCTGGGGCGTCACGTAGGCCGCCACCGGCACTTCCGAGGCGAGGATCGCCTGGATGATGTCGCGCATCGCGCTGTCGAGCCCGCCGGGCGTGTCGAGCTCGAGCACCACCAGGCGGCTGCCCGCTTCCCGGGCGGCGGCGATGCCATGCACCACGTAGCGCGCGGTCGCAGGACCGATCGCCCCCTGGATGGCGAGCACGGTGGCGGTACCGGCGGGGGCGGCCGCTGCCGGTGCGGCGGCAGTCTCGGCGGCGGTGGCGCCGATGCCGCCGAGGGTGAGCAGCGCGGTCAGTAACGTACGCCGGGCGATGCGGTGCAGCGATCCCATGAGGAACACCCTACTCTCGCGCGCGCGCCGTCCGCAATCGCCCGCGGGCGCGGCAGGTGTTACGTCAAAGCCACGGTTCAGGGGCGCCGCGGGCGCGCGCGCGCAGTTCCCGGCAGGCCCGTGTGCTGGGTGCGGAACGGGCGGGCGCCGCCGCGGCGGCCCTCGTCCGGCGTGCCCGTGCTGCCCGGCTGGTAGGCGGGAATGAGCTGCTGGCGGCCGTTGCCGATCAGGTCCGCGCGCCCCATGCGGCGCAGCGCCTCGCGCAGCAGCGGCCAGTTGTGCGGATCGTGATAGCGCAGGAACGCCTTGTGGAGCCTTCGGACCTTCAGCCCCCGGGGGATGCGCACCTCCTCGCTCGTGCGCGTCACGCGCTTCAGCGGGTTCTTGCCCGAGTGGTACATGGCGGTGGCGGTGGCCATCGGTCCGGGGAGGAAGGCCTGCACCTGATCGGCGCGGAAGCCGTTCTTCTTCAGCCACAGCGCCAGCTGCAGCATGTCCTCATCACTCGTGCCGGGATGCGCGGCGATGAAGTAGGGGATGAGGTACTGCTGCTTGCCGGCTTCCTTCGAGTAGCGCTCGAAGAGCGACTTGAAGCGATCGTAGGCCGCGACCCCGGGCTTCATCATCTTTGACAGCGGTCCTTCGGCGAGCGCCTCGGGCGCGATCTTCAGGTAGCCGCCGGTGTGATGCTGCGCGAGTTCCTTCACGTACTCGGGTGACTCGATCGCGAGGTCGTAGCGCACGCCCGAGGCGATCAGCACCTTCTTGATGCCCGGCAGCGCGCGCGCGCGGCGGTACAGGCGGATGAGGGGGGCATGGTCGGTGTTGAGGTTCGGGCACACCCCCGGGTACACGCACGAGGGCCGGCGGCAGGCGCTCTCGATCGCGCGGCTCTTGCAGGCGAGGCGGTACATGTTGGCCGTCGGGCCACCAAGGTCCGAGATCACCCCGGTGAAGCCCGGCACCGAGTCGCGCACTGCCTCGATCTCGCGCACCACCGAGTCCTCCGAGCGGCTCTGGATGATGCGGCCCTCGTGCTCGGTGATCGAGCAGAAGGTGCAGCCGCCGAAGCAGCCGCGCTGGATGGAGACCGAGAAGCGGATCATCTTGTACGCAGGGATCAGCGCGTCCCCGTAGGACGGGTGCGGCGCGCGGGCGTAGGCGCGCTCGTACACCCAGTCCATCTCGCGCGTGGAAAGCGGCAGCGGCGGCGGGTTGAGCCACACGTCGGTGTCGCCGTGGCGCTGCACCAGAGCGCGCGCGTTGCCGGGGTTGGACTCCAGATGCAGGATGCGCGAGGCGTGCGCGTACAGCACCGGATCGGCGGCCACCGCCTCATGCGCGGGCATGCGGATGACGCTGCGTCCGCGGTCGGCGTTCTTCACCCCGCGCACGAAGCGCACCACCTTCTCGGCGGCCGCTGGGCTCGCACAACCCGCGGCCGCCGCCGGCGCGCGCTCCATCGCGTAGGGGTCGAGCGGTGCGTTGAGCGGCCCCGGCGCATCCAGGTGCGTGGAGTCGATCTCGATCCAGCCCGCAGGCGTTGCGCGCCGCGCAAAGGCGGTGCCGCGCAGGTCGGTGAGGTCGGCGATCGGCTCGCCGGCGGCGAGGCGGTGCGCGATCTCGCAGATCTGCCGCTCGCCGTTGCCGTACACCAGCAGGTCGGCCTTCGCGTCCAGCAGCACCGAGCGGCGGACCTTCTCCGACCAGTAGTCGAAGTGCGCGATGCGCCGCAGCGATGCCTCGATGCCGCCGATGACGATCGGCACGTCGCGGAAGGCCTCGCGCGCGCGCTGCGCGTACACGATCACGGAGCGGTCGGGGCGGCGGCCGCCGAGGCCCCCGGGGGTGTAGGCGTCATCGCTGCGCACACGCCGCTCGGAGGTGTAGCGGTTGACCATCGAGTCCATGTTGCCGGCGGTGATGCCGAAGAACAGGTTGGGGCGCCCGAGGGCGCCGAAATCCGCCGCGCTGTGCCAGTCCGGCTGCGCGATGATGCCGACGCGAAAGCCCTGCGCCTCGAGCACGCGGCCGATGATCGCCATGCCGAAGCTCGGGTGATCGACGTAGGCATCGCCCGTGACGATGATGACATCGCAGCTGTCCCAGCCGAGCGCGTCCATCTCGGCGCGCGACATGGGCAGGAAGGGCGCCGTCCCCAGGCGCGCCGCCCAGTGCTTGCGATAGCCGTCGATTTCGCGCGCGCTCTCCATGGAACCGCGAATTAGACCAGAAGCCCGCCTGCGCGGTCACATCGGCCCGACCGGCGGGAAAGCAGCCCCCAAAACGCTCGTACCGGCGCGCGCGGCAGGCGGTCGTGCGGCCGTCGCTTGTGTTACTCTGGTAACTTGGTAACATGCACCCCATGAAGGTCATCACGCGGACCCAGACCGGGGTGCGGCTCGAGAGCCGCCTGCTGAAGGTGCTCAAGGCGCTCGCCACCGAGCTCGACCTCACCCTCGGGGACCTGCTCGAGGGCATCGTGCTGCACGCCTTCGAGGGCAAGGCGCCGTTCTCCGCCGGTACGCTGAAGAAGATCCGCACGCTGCGGGGGGTCTATGGGCTCGAGCTCACGGCGCGCGATTCGCACCAGCTGCTCGAGGCGGACGAGGATGGACGCTGACAGCGAGGACCTTGCGCGCTTTCTCGAGGGGACCATCGAGGCGTGCAACTTCCCGCACCGCGAGCACGTGCGCATGGCCTACGCTCTGCTGCGCCGCTACGAGTTCGCCGACGCTGCACTGCGCTATGCGAACGCGCTGCGCGCCATTACCGCGCGCGCCGGCCGGCCCGAGGCCTTCAACCTCACCGTGACCATCGCGTTCCTCGCACTGATCGCCGAGCGCCTGGCGGTGGGCGCCACCGGCGACTTTGCCGCGTTCGCGCGCGCAAATCCGGACCTCTTCGCGAAGGACGTACTCGCTCGCTGGTACCGCCCCGAGCAGCTCGCCTCCGCGCTGGCGCGGCGCGTGTTCCTCATGCCGGACCCGGCAGCATGAGCGCCCGTGGGCTCCTCGACCGGTACCGTCAGCTCTTCTGCTGGCTCATAGTGCTCGCGAGCGTGCAGATCCTACTGAGCGGGCACGCCGCCGCCGCGCACGGCGTGTCGCTCGCCACGACCGAGATCCTGGGGGCGCTGCTGCTGCTCGGGCGGCGCACGCAGTGGCTCGGGCTTGCGCTGCTGCTTCTGGCCTTCGCCGGCGCGCAGCTCCTGGCGGCACTCGGAGGCGAGTGGCCGACACGCTTCCTGCAGTACGCCGCCAGTGCGCTCCTCATCGTGCTCATGGACCGTGCCCTCGGTGCACCGGCGGGCGCGGCGGGCAGCGGCGCGGCTTCTTAATAAATGAGGTGCGGGTGGCGCTCGCGCTGCCAGTCCGCCTCATCCGCCCGGGCGAGCTGCTCCAGATCCTGCGGGGTCGCGGCCGGGTCATCGACCCACTCACGCAGCTGCGGGCCGCCATTGATGACGTCGATGGCCAGGCGGTCGCGCTCGTATTCATAGGCAAAGTCGCGCCACAGCGGGTAGTCGGGCCGCAGGCTCCGCAGCGCCTTGAAGGCGAGCGCGAACAGCCGCCACGGACGGAAGCGCTCGTGGTCGTAGTACGCCGGGGCCTCCACGTGCACTTGGAAACCCGCGCAGAGCCTGCCGGCATGCTTGTGGAAGGTCGGCTCGAAGTGGCACGGCCGCAGGCGGCAGCCCTCGAGCCACTGCGGTGCAAGCGCGTACATCTTGCGCAGCAGCGCCGCCACATCGAGGTCGGGCGCGCCGAGCAGTTCCAGCGGGCGCGTGGTGCCGCGTCCCTCCGAGAGCGTCGTGCCCTCGAGCATCACCGAGCCGGCATAGCAGCGCGCCATCGACAGGTTCGGCGCATTCGGACTCGGGTTGACCCAGGTGCGCTCGGTGAGCGGCCAGCCGTAGCCGGGGGACGCCAGCGGATGCCAGCCCTGGAGCGTCACGACCTGGCAGTCGAGGTTCAGCCGCAAAGCACTCGTGAACCAGCGCGCCAGCTCCCCGAGGGTCAGGCCGTGGCGCATGGGCATGGGCCCGGCGCCGACGAAGCTCTCCCAGCCCGGCCGCAGGGCGAGCCCTTCGACCACGCGCCCCACGGGGTTCGGCCGGTCGAGTACCCAGATGCTCTTGCCCGCACGCGCTGCATCCTCGAGCACGTAGCGCAGCGTCGTGATGAAGGTGTAGATGCGACAGCCAAGATCCTGCAGGTCCACCAGCAGCACGTCGAAGGTGTCGAGCATCGCATCGCTCGGGCGACGCTGCGTGCCGTAGAGGCTGAAGACCGGGATGTTGTGCGCGGGATCGACGTAGTCGCCCGACTCGACCATGTTGTCCTGCTTATCGCCGCGCAGTCCGTGCTGCGGCCCGAATGCCGCCGTCAGACGCACTTCCGGCAGCCCCGCGAGCGCATCGAGCGAGTGCGCGAGTTCGCCCGTCACGGAGGCAGGATGTGCCAGCAGCGCCACGCGGCGCCCGGCAAGTGACTGCCGCAGGGCGGCATCGGCGATCAGACGGTCAAGTCCGGTCTTCATGGTGCGTGCAGCTTAAGGGTAGAGCCCGCGCGGTGATGGAAATCGGGCGGCCCGGGCGCGTGCCGCAGCGCCCAGTAGGACAGCGACCCCTGCCCGTCCTCGAGGACGGCCGCGAGCGCAAGCCGCAGCTGCGGCGCACGCTCGAGCGCCGCGACGCCGCCGAGCTCGAGCGTCGCGGAGAGCGTGAGCCGGCCGGGACGCTCATCCACTTGCAATGCGGGCGCCGTGCGCAGAGGAGCCTGTGCCCTCCCCCGGCGGTAGTCCTCGAACTGGTACGCCGCCCAGTCCCCGGAGGGGGAGAAGTTGAACTCACAGTAGCCCGATGCGTCTGGCGTGCCCACGAAGGTCTCGAAGCAGGTGTGCTGCCAGAGCTCATCCCGGCGCGCACCGCCGCCCCGCGCCGGCAGGGCAAAACGCGTGAGGTCCGCTTCCAACACGAAGTCGCAGCGCAGCACGGCAGCCGAGAGCCGGCGCGCCTCCCCGAGGAGGGTTACGGGCAGCGCGGCGGGCGTCTGCGGATGCACCACCAGCACGACCTGCGAGGCGCCCGTCACGAGCATGGCCTGGGTCCCCTCAGCGCCCGAGCCAGGTACGCAGGGCGCGGGTCACCCGCTCCGGCCGCTCGAGCGTGGAGAGATGGCCGCACTCGGGAACGACCACGAGTTCGGCGCCGGGGACCGCCGCGGCAATCTCCTGCGCCCGGTCCGGCGGGGTCAGCTGGTCGGCATCCCCGACCAGCACCAGCGTCGGGCAGCGGATGTCCTTGAGCATCGGGCGCGAGTCGGGGCGGGCGATGTTGGCGGCCTGCTGCCGCAGATACCCGGCCACGCCCACCTGCGTACCCATGCGGTGGATCAACTCGATCAGGGCAGCCTCGCGCGCCCGGCTCGGGTGCACCAGGCGCGGGATGAGGCCATCGATGACCTCCCCCAGGCGGCCACTCTGCGCCAGCTGCATGCCGGTGCGGCGCGCCGCGCTGATGTCGGGGGTATCGGGACGTGCCGCGGTATCCAGGAGCGCGAGCCGCGCGACGCGCTCGGGCGCCTGGCGCAGGATCTCGAAGCTGATGTAGCCGCCCATGGAAAGTCCCACGAGCGCAAAGCGCGGCGGCGCCTGCGCGAGGATCCCGCGGGCGAGCTCGGCCATGCTGTCGGCGCGGGTGTGGTTGGCGAGCACCACGGAGGCGTCCGCCCAGAGCTCCCCGAGCTGCGGCGCGTAGAGCTGCGGCGTCAGCAGCAGCCCGGGAACCAGCACGACGGGCAGGGACTCGCTCACGGGGGTGAGGGTAACATGTGCCCATGAGCCATCGCATCGCGCGACTGCTGCTCCTCTGCACCCTCGCCTGCGGGGCCTGCGCCGTGAGCGCCGCGGCGGCGCCGGACGCCGGTGCGCGCAGCACCCTCGATGCGGCCGCGGCGGCTCGCTTTGCGGGACTCGCGCTCACGTGTCTGCACCAGGAATATCCCAACCACATCTCGCACACCCTCGCGAGCGACGCCGACGTGCGCGCGCCGCGCGCGCTGACACCGGCGTTCTACGGCTGCTACGACTGGCACTCAGACGTGCACGGCCACTGGCTGCTGGTGCGCCTGGTGCGGCTGTTTCCGGATGCGCCCTTCGCCGCACCGGCGCGCGCGGCGCTCGAGCGTACCTTCACCGCGCAGAACATCGCCGCCGAGGTCGCCTACCTGCAGGGGGCGGGTCGTGCCTCGTTCGAGCGCCCCTACGGCCTGGCGTGGCTGCTGCGGCTGGCCGCGGAACTGCGCACCTGGGACGACCCGGATGCACGCCGCTGGCGTGCGACGCTCGCGCCGCTCGAGAGCGAGGCGGCGACCCGCATGGCGAGCTGGCTCCCCAAACTGCACTACCCGATCCGCATCGGCGAACACGATCAGACCGCCTTCTCCTTCGGCCTTGTCTGGGACTGGGCGGGGATCGCGCAGGATGCGCGCATGCGCGCGCTGCTGCAGGATGCGGCGCAGCGCTTCTACCTCAGGGACCGCAACTGTCCCCTCGCCTACGAGCCCTCCGGCGAGGACTTCCTCTCGCCCTGCATCGCGGAAGCGGACTTCATGCGTCGCGCGCTCGCGTCGCAGGCCTTCGCCGCGTGGCTGTCGCAGTTCCTGCCGCAGATCCCCACAAAGGACGGTGCATGGCTCACGCCCGCGGTGGTGACCGATCGCTCCGACCCCAAGCTGGCCCACATCGACGGCCTCAATCTCAGTCGTGCGTGGATGCTCGCGGGTATCGCGCAGGGGCTGCCGGCAACGGATCCGCGCCGACCGGCGCTCCTGAGCGCGTCCCGACAGCATGCCGAGGCAGCGCTGCCGTTCGTGACCGGCGAGCATTACGAGGGTGGCCACTGGCTAGGTACGTTTGCGGTCTATCTGACGAGCGACGTCGGACTTCAGTCCACGCGTTGAAGGGAACTCCGGGACGCAACGGGTACTGGATTTGCGAGACAGAAACGTCGCGACGTATCGGCTCCCGTCTGTCGTCTAATATAGAGTGAGAGGTCGAAGTTGACTGCATGCCTTCCGTCAAGACCGTACCCAGACAGTCGCTCGCCCTGACCTGCGTCGTCGTCCGTGATTACGACGAGGCGATTGCGTTCTATGTGAATGTGCTCGGCTTCACCCTGTTAGAGGACACGCCCATTCCCGAACAAAACAAGCGCTGGGTTGTCGTAGCTCCCGACAGGTGCGCACGAGTCCCGGCTCTCGTTTCAATTGGGCGATCCCAGATCTCAGCGGTCGCGCGCAGAGGGTGCCTCCTTAGGCTGCACGAGGCCCCAGCACCGGACCGCATCCTGAGCGGCGGTGGTATTCTTGCTACCTGAAGCCATCCGGTATCTGCGGCTCCGGGGAAAGCCATGAAGAGAAGGCACTTCATCCACGCGGCGATGGCGTCCGTGTTGCTTCCCGCCGCGGCGACGCCGTGTGTCGCTGCACTCGCCCCAGTCTCGCACAATCGGCATTACATCTTCTTCGATGAGCGCTTTCAGGAGGCGCGTCGCATCACCGCCTCATGGTCTGCCTCGGATCACTTGATCGCAGTTCAGGGCGACATCACTGCGGTGTGGAGCAA
>DATIXW010000095.1:0-30106 GCA_035518135.1 Steroidobacteraceae bacterium | reverse complement strand
CCGTGCATCTTGCCGTCCACCGCGCGCACCACGACCACCCGGTCGCTCACGGCCGCCGGGGCGAGAATCTCCGCGCCGATGCTGGCGCGCCAGCGCACCGTGCCGTCGGCCGCCGCGAGTGCCAGCACATCGCCATCGATCGAGCCGACTACGACCAGCTCGCTGCTGACCCCGGGGCCGCCGCCCAGCGGCAGCTTCGTGCGCCGCTCCCAGCGCATGTGGCCCGTGGTCAGGTCGTAGGCCGCGACCTCTCCCTTGTAGCCGGCCGCGTACACCGTGCCGCCCTCCGCGGCCAGCCCCAGCCCGAGGCGCAGCGGCACTTTCGTGCCGTGTACGTTCGCGCTCCAGATCCGGCTCGGATGCAGCGTCTCGTGGATGGCAACCAGCTTCGCAGGACGATCGACATCCTTGTCCTTGGAGCAGGCGGCCGCGAGCAGCGCGAGCACGAGCAGCATGGAGAGGGTGCGCGCGCTCACCGGCGGGCTCCGCCCGCAGACTGCGGGGTTGGCGCCGGCGGCGATGTGGGCGGGACGGCCGGGGCCGGCGCGGCGGCGCGACCGGCCGCACTCTCGGTCGTCAGGTCGTTGATCTTCAGGTTCAGCTCATCGTCCTGCGCCAGCTGCGGTCCGGCGGCCGAGAGGGCGGCGCGGTACTCGTCCAGTGCCGCAGCACGATCGTGCTTGGCGTAATAGGCGTCTCCCCTCACTTCGTGATCGCGGGCGGCGAACGCTCCGGTCTGCGCTTTGCCGAGCGTCGCGAGGGCCGCGTCGGGCTTGTCCTGCGCGATCTGCACCCGCGCCAGGCGCAGGCGCGCGACGTTGACGAGCTCCGGATCGCCTGAATGCTCGACGATCCAGCCGAGGCGCGCCGCCGCCGCATCGAGCTCGTTGGAATCGACCAGCACGCGCACGACGGCGAGGTCGGCTTGGGCGGCGTAGGGCGAGCGCGGGAAATCGCGTTCCAGCTGATCGGCCAGGTAGGTTGCGCGCGAGCGATTGCCGAGGTTGAACTGCCGCAGCACCTCTTCATAGCTCGCCGAGGCCTGCAGCTGCAGCCGCTCGCTGCGCGCCTGCCACCAGCGCAAGCCCGCGATGCCGAGCGCGGCGATCGCCAGGCCGGCCACGATCCATGGGCCGTTGACCCGGATCCAGGCCTGCACATATTCCCATTTTTCCTGTTCCGAAAGATCTTCCACCGCTCTTATCTCCTGGAGGTGCCGGCGAGCTCGGCTGCCAGCCGGGACGGCAGCTCGGCCAGCGGGCATTCGCTCTGACCACTCTCGCCCCGTAAAGGTTTCAAGGCCGCGACCCCGCGCGCAAGCTCGTCATCGCCCAGGATCAGCGCGAGGGCCGCGCCGGAGCGGTCGGCACGGCGGAATTGCGCCTTGAAATTGCCGCCGCCGAGGTGGGTCTCGATGCGGCACTCCGGCAGCGCATCGCGCAGCTGCTCGACGATGCCCAGGCCCTGGGCCTCGGCACGGGCTCCGTTGAGCACAACGTACACGTCGGCGCCCCGGGCGACCTCACCGGGCGAGGCCAGGCGCAGCAGCTCGACCAGGCGCTCCTCGCCCATGGCAAAGCCGATGCCGGGGGTCGGCTCGCCGCCGAGCTGGCCGATGAGCCCGTCGTAGCGTCCGCCCGAGCACACCGCGCCCTGCGAGCCGAGTGCATCGGTGAGCCATTCGAACACGGTGCCGTTGTAGTAATCGAGCCCGCGCACCAGGCGTGGGTTGACCTGATAGCCGATGCCCATCGATTCGAGCTGTGCGCGCACGCTCTCGAAATGCTCCCGCGACTCGTGGTCGAGGTGCTCGGTGAGCAGGGGCGCATTGCCGATGAGCGATTGCATCTCGGGGTTCTTGCTGTCGAGGATGCGCAGCGGGTTGGTTTCCAGGCGCCGCTGGCTGTCGGCGTCGAGCCGGGACTCGTGCGCCCGGAAGTACTCGACCAGGTGCTCGCGATAGCGCGCCCTGGAGGCCGGGGTGCCCAGGGAGTTGATCTCGAGCCTCACCCGCGAGATCCCGAGCCGGCGCCACAGCCGCGCGGAGAGCGCAATCAGCTCGGCATCCACATCCGGCCCGGAATAGCCGATCGCCTCCACGTCGATCTGGTAGAACTGCCGGTAACGGCCCTTCTGCGGCTTCTCGTGGCGGAACATCGGCCCGGAGGTCCACAGCTTGTGCCGCTGTCCGCGCAGCATGCCGTTGGCGATCAGCGCGCGCGCCACCCCGGCCGTGGCTTCGGGCCGCAGCGTCAGGCTCTCCCCGCCGCGATCGATGAAGGTGAACATCTCCTTCTCGACCACGTCGGTGTGCTCGCCGATCGCACGCGCGAACAGCTCGGTGTGCTCCACCACCGGCACGCGCAGCTCCGCATAGCCGTACGTGCTCAGCAGATCGCGGGCGGTCTCCTCGAGCCGCTGCCAATAGCCGATCTCCGCGGGCAGAACGTCGTTCATCCCACGGGCGGCCTGCATCTGTGCCGTCAATGCGGAGCCTTTCTCATGGCCTGCCGCGTCCTGCGGCCTCCAGGTGCGCGGGCATCACGCCCCCGGAGCGGTCGATGCGGAACTCTACCCGGCCGGCACGCTCGCCCGCGCTCGGCACCACGACCGCGTGGCCGTCGACCTCGAGCGCCGCAGCGGGCGCGTTACCGAGCACCACACGCAGGGGGGGTGAGCCGCTCACGGCACGGACCGAACGGGCCGCCGCGAGCCCGTAGGTCAGGCGCTCGCCGTGCGCATCGTATACCTCGACCCAGCTGTCTGCCGAAAAAGCGAGCCGCACGGCCGTGGCCGGGCCATCCGCAGGTGCACCGGTGAGGCTCGCGCGCACGGGTGACAGCGTTCCGGTTGCCGCGGCCGCGGCCCGGGCAACGCTGGCAGTCGCGGCGGGCCGGGGCGAGGCAGCGGCTCGCGACGGCGGGGCCGCCGGTACCGGCGCGACAGCCGGCGGGGCCACAGCCGCAGGGGGCACAGCGGGCGGGGCCTGCGCTGCGGTCGCGGGCCCGCTCGCAAGCGCCTGCGGCACGGCGCGCGGATGGGCGGACCGCAGACTCCCCTGCACCCACCACGCAAGTCCGATCAGTCCGACCGCGACGGCGATGAGCAGTCCGGGCGTGCGCAGCGCCGAGGGCCGATCCAGGGACTGCGGGCGCGGCACGCGCCGCAGATCGGGTTCCCGCTCGCCGGCGCTGGCGCGGTAGCGCTCCATGAGCGCCAGTGGATCCTCATGCACCAGCTCGGCATAGCGGCGCAGATGCCCACGCACGTACACGTCGGCGCCGAGCTCCTCGAAGCGCTCCTCCTCGAGTGCGGCGATCACGTCCGGATCGAGGTGCAGCTTCTCGGCGGCCTGCAGCAGCGAGAGCCCACTGCGCTCGCGCGCCGCCTTCAGGCGGGCGCCGATGCCGCTCGGGGCAGTGGGGGTGTCCAACGACATGGCGGCTCAGAAGGAGTTGGGCGGGCGCGCGGCGAGCGCCCGGGTCTGATCGGAATCGGGGAAGTCGACGCGCAGCCGCTGCATGTAGCGCTGCTCGGCCAGCCGGTCGCCCTGGGCGCGCGCGACGCGCACCCCCAACAGCAGCAGATCGGGGGTGGCGGTGAACGTACCGAAGTAGCCGTCGATACGCCCCCGCGCCGCGGCGAGCTGATTGCGCTCGAGCTCGAGCGAGGCGAGCTGGAAGACCGCCTCGGCGAACCCCGGCCGCAGGCTGATCGCCGCGAGGAAGCTCCTCTGCGCCTCGTCGTTGCGGTGCTCCGAGCGCAGGCACACCCCGGCATTGGTATAGGCAACCTCCGGGGTGTTGTAGAGCGGGTCGTGCGCCACGTCGAGCAGCTCGCGCACGCCCTGATCGGTGCGCTTGGTGCGGCACAGGTATACCGCGTAGTTGTTACGGATGTCCGGATTGTGGGGCGCACGGGTGAGGGCGATGCGGAACTCCTCATCGGCCTTGGGCGTGTTGCCCAGCCGCTCGTTGAGCAGCGCCAGCGCGGCGTGCACGTTCGGATCCTTGGGGGCCTCGCGCGCCGCGCGCTCGAGTTTGTCCTTGGCGATGGCCAGCTCGCCGCGCTCCATGTAGGCCAGCCCCAGCTGCATGTTGTACGCCGCGGCGTCGTGCGGGTCGTACTTGGGCTTCTGTGTGGGCACCACAGCCGTATTGATGACCGGCTTGTGCGCACATCCCGCAAGCGCGACGAGCACGGCCGTCGCGGCAATTGTCGTTACCCCCCGCATGCGGATCCTCACGTTTGCACGGCCAGTCCGAAAGTCTTGGAGCCCAGGCGCACCGTGGTGCGATCGATCACGCGCCCGGCGAGCTGCCCGCAGGCCGCGTCGATGTCCTCGCCGCGCGTGCGGCGGATGGTCGCGATCAGCCCCCGCTGCAGCAGCTCGTCGCGAAAGCGCACGATCGCCTCGCTCGAGGAGCGTCGGTAACACGTTCCCGGGAAGGGATTGAAGGGAATGAGGTTCACCTTGGCCGGATGGCCATGCAGCAGGCGTGCGAGCGCGCGCGCCTGCGCGGGTGCATCGTTGACGCCCGCGAGCATCACGTACTCGAACGTCACGCTGCGGCCGTTCTGCTCATCGAGGTAATGCCAGCACGCCTGCAGGAGCTCGGCGATCGGGTGCTTGCGGTTGATCGGCACGAGCTCGTTGCGCAGCTCGTCATCGGGGGCATGCAGCGAGACCGCGAGGGCGACGTTGGTCTGCTCGGCGAGGCGGTAGATCTGCGGCACGAGGCCCGAGGTGGAGAGCGTCACGCGCCGCCGCGACAGGTCAAAACCGTAGTCATCCAGGAGGATCTGCAGCGCCGGCACCACGTTGCGGAAGTTCGCAAGCGGCTCCCCCATGCCCATGAGCACGACGTTGGTGACGTGCCGCTGCTCCCCGTGCGGCGCTGCGGGCACGGCGGCGCCGCCGGCGTGCTCGGCGCGCGCCAGTTCCTGCTCGGCGAGCCACACCTGGCCGACGATCTCCGCCGTGGTGAGATTGCGGTTGAAGCCCTGCTGCGCGGTCGAGCAGAACGAGCAGTCGAGTGCGCAGCCGACCTGGGAGGAGATGCACAGCGTGCCGCGGTCGGGCTCGGGGATGAACACCATCTCGAACGCCTGGCGCGCATCGGCCTCGAGCAACCACTTGGTGGTACCGTCGGCGGAGCGCTGCACGCTCAGGATCTGCGGCGGCTGCACCAGGGCGCACTCGGTGAGGCGCGCGCGCAGGTCCTTCGCCAGATCGGTCATCTCGGGGAAGGAGCCCACCCCGCGCTTGTACAGCCACTGCATCAGCTGGCGCGCGCGAAAGGGCTTGCTGCCCAGCTGCGCAACGAACGCCTCCAGCCCCGGGCGCGTCAGCCCGAGGAGGTTGGTGCGTTCACTGACGATGGCATCCATGGTGCGCGTGGCTCTGGCGGGGGCTTCAGGTGCGCGGGTGCAGCTCGATCGCGCTGAAGAAGTAGGCGATCTCGCGCGCGGCCGTGTCCGGGGCGTCCGAGCCGTGCACCACGTTCTGCTCGATGCTCCTGGCAAGATCGGCGCGGATGGTACCGGGGGCGGCCTTCTTCGGATCCGTCGCCCCCATGATCTCGCGGTTGCGGGCGATCGCATCCTCTCCCTGCAGCACTTGCACGATGACGGGGCCGGAGGTCATGTAGCGCACCAGGTCGCGGAAGAAGGGCCGCTCGCGGTGCACGGCATAGAACCCTTCCGCCTGCGCCTGCGACAGATGCTGCATGCGCGCGGCGATGATGGACAGGCCCGCCTTCTCGAAGCGACGGTAGACCTCGCCGATCAGGTTGCCACTTACGCCGTCGGGCTTGACGATGGACAGGGTGCGCTCGAGCGCCATTCGCGTGACCTTTCGAAATCAGTGATGGAACGGATGTCATGAGTCCCGGCGCGCTCGTGGCCGCCCGGGCAAGCGGCGCAGTTTACCTTGGCGCGGCCGGATGCGGCAACGTAAGATGCTTTGGAAGTATCGGTTTGGTAAGGCTTTTTTAGCGTCCCCCGCGCCGGTGCCCGCGGGGCGACGCGGGCGGTCTGCTAGACCGAGAAGCTCTCGCCGCAGCCGCACTCGCCCTTCACGTTCGGATTTCGGAAGCGGAAGGCCTCGTTCAGGCCCTCCTTCACGAAATCCACGACCGTGCCGTCGATGAGCGCAAGGCTCGGGCGGTCGACGAACACCTGCACGCCGTGGTCCTCGAACACCGCATCGTTGGGGTCGGCCTTGTCGGCGTAGTTGATGACGTAGGCAAAGCCGGAGCAGCCGGTCTTGCGCACGCCAAGGCGCAGGCCCACCCCGTGCCCACGCGCCGCGAGGAAGGCCTTAACGCGGGCGGCGGCGGATTGCGTCAGGGAGATGGCCATCGGTCCTCATATTGTAGCGCCTTCGTTCCACTGCGTAAGGCAGGCAAGCAGTGCATCTTCGACCACCAGGAGCCGCCCCAGTTTCTCGACCGGTACCGCGCGCGCCTGCGCCCACTCGCGCGGCGCACCGGGGATGAGGTCCCGGCGCGAGCGGCCCCGCAGCCGCTCACACAGCCACTGCGCCGTATCCACAGTATGGGGGCAGGCGAAGGCGAGGCAACGGGCCTCCTTCACAGTGTCGCCCTCGGTAAGCAGCTGAAAGCGCACCCACGTGCCCTGCCCCTGCGCACCGGCCTCCCCGGTGACGCTGCCCGGGGGCGCATCTCTCCCCCAGGCGGCCCCCGCCGCCGCCGGTGAGAGGGCCCGCAGCCGCTCGACCACCTGGCGCACCTCGGACACGGCCCGGTCCAGGTCCGCGGCCGTGGTGAAGCGGCCCAGACTGAAGCGCAGGGAGCTCTCGGCGAGGCGCGCATCGCGCCCGAGCGCGCGCAGCACGTAGGAGGCCTCCCCGCTCGCGGAGCTGCAGGCTGACCCTGTGGACAGCGCGAGCCCCGTGAGGGCGCTGAACAGGCTCTCCCCTTCCACGCCCTCGAAGGAGAGGTTCTCGATGCCGGGCACCCGGGAAGCCTCGGCCCCGTTGCGATGCACGCCGCCCAGGCCCGAGAGCCCCTGCCACAGCCGCTCGCCGAGCTCGCCCAGGCGATCTCCTTCCGCCGGCTGCAATCGCCCGAGCAGCTCGCAGGCCGCGCCGAAGCCTGCGATCTGGTGCACGGCGAGCGTGCCGGGACGCAGGCCGCGTTCCTGGCCGCCGCCGAAGCTCACCGGCTGCACCCGCGCGCGCGCCCCCTCGCGCACGTAGAGCGCACCGATGCCCTTCGGGCCATAGAGCTTGTGCGCGCTGAACGAGAGCAGATCGACCCCGAGCGAGCGCACGTCGAGCGCCACGCGCGGCACCGCCTGCGCGCCATCGCAGTGGAAGGTGACGCCGCGTTCACGACACAGCGCCGCGAGAGCGCCGATGTCCTGCCGCACCCCGGTCTCGCTGTTGGCGGCCATGATCGAGACGAGGACCGTATCCGGGCGCAGCGCCGCGGCGAGCAAGCGCGGCTCAAGCACTCCACTTGCCCCGGGCGAGAGGTACGTGAGCGGTGCGCCGCGGCGTTCCAGGTGGCGGCAGGGATCGAGCACGGCCTTGTGCTCGGTGCGCATGGTGATGACGTGGCGGCCATGATCGGCGCTGGCCGCCGCGACCCCCAGGATGGCGAGATTGTTGGACTCGGTGGCCCCGGAGGTGAACACGATCTCCTGCGGCAGGGCGCCGATGAGTGCGGCCACCTGCGCGCGCGCCTCGGCCACGCGCGCAGCGGCCGCGCGCCCGAAGGCGTGCGCGGAGGCCGGGTTGCCGAAGGGACCCGCCGGGCCCAGGCACTCGCTCATGACGGCGGCCACCGCCGGATCGACCGGCGTGGTCGCCGCGTAGTCCAGATACACCGGCGCCGGCGCGTTCACCGCGGCTCCCCGGCGTGGCGGCGCCGGCTCTGCACCGCGGTGAGGATGCCGCGCAGGATGTTGACCTCGTTCTTGTCGAGCTCGGCGCGCTGCAGGAAGCGGCGGATGCGCGCCATGAGGTGCGTGCCGCTCTGGGTGCGGTCGCGGAAGTCGATCTCTTCGAGCACCTGCGCGAGGTGGGTGAACAGCTGCTGCATCTGCTCGGTGGTGGCAAGGGGCGCCGCGAGCGGCCCGCTGGGAGCGACCGCGGCCCCCTGGGCGCGGTAGAGCTCGTACGCCACGAGCTGCACCGCCATCGCGAGATTGAGCGAGGGATAGGCGGCGTTGGCCGGGATGCGGATCAGCAGATGGGCGCTGTCGAGCTCCTCATTGGTGAGGCCGGTGCGCTCGGCGCCGAAGATCACCGCCGCGGGCGCGCGCTGCGCCTCGGCCACCAGGCGCCTCGCCCCATCGCGCACGTCGGCCACGCGGAAGTACTGGTCGCGCTCGCGCGAGGTGGTGGCCGCGACGAAGCCGCAACCGCTGATCGCCTCGGCGAGGCTCGCGACCACGCGCGCTGCGCCGAGCACGTCATCGGCACCGGAGGCGCGCGCCAGAGCCTCCGCATCGGGGAACTGCCGCGGCTGCACCAGCACCAGCTCGGTGAGTGCCATGTTCTTCATGGCGCGCGCCGCGGCCCCGATGTTGCCGGGGTGTGAGGGCGCAACCAGTACGATACGGATGGCGGGGGAGTTCATCTGCTACGCTAGCATCATCTGAGGTCCACGGCTGCAACGGCGGCGCGGGCCGTTCGAGTTCACCACGCGAGCTTAGTTACCGTGCAGCCGCTTCTCAATATTGCCGTGCGCGCCGCCCGCCGCGCCGGCGAGGTCATCATCCGCAGCCTGAACCGCCTGGAGTCACTCACCGTGACCTCCAAGGGCCGCAACGACTTCGTCACCGAGGTCGACCGCGCCGCCGAGGCGGAGATCATCGCCGTCATCCGCCGCCACTACCCGCAGCACGCCTTCCTTGCCGAGGAAAGCGGTAGCACCGGGGAACACGAGAGCGTGTGGATCATCGATCCGCTGGATGGCACCACCAACTTCCTGCACGGCTTCCCGGTGTTCGCGGTATCGATCGCCTGCCAGATCAAGGGGCGCCTGGAGCACGCGGTGGTCTACGACCCGATGCGCGGGGAGCTGTTCACGGCGAGCCGCGGCGCGGGCGCGCACCTGGAGAACCACCGCATGCGCGTCAGCAAGGCGCGCGGCATCGACGGCTCGCTCATCGCCACCGGCTTCCCCTACCGCGCCAACACTCGCTACCTCGATGCCTACATGAGCATGCTGCGCGCGGTCACCGAGCAGGCCGCCGGCGTGCGCCGCCCCGGCTCCGCCGCGCTCGATCTGGCCTACGTCGCCGCCGGGCGCGTGGACGGGTTCTGGGAGATCGGGCTAGCACCCTGGGACACCGCCGCCGGAACGCTGCTCATCCAGGAAGCGGGGGGTCGCATCGGCACCCTCACCGGCGCTGAGTACAAGCAAGGCGGCCACATCGTCGCGGGCACGCCGCGTGTGTACGCCGCGCTCCTCGAGCTGCTCGCGCCGCACGTGCCGCCGGATCTGCGCGCGGCGTGACGGCGGGAGCGCCCACGCGCGCGCCGTCTCCTCGCTTTCGCCGGAGTGCTTGTGTAGAGTCCTCGCGCAAAAGCGGGGGTCTCATGGCGTCACAATTACTCGCGACCAAATCCATCGATGAGCTGCACGCGCAGGAGGTCTCGGGGAACCAGCTGCGCCGCGCGCTCAGCGCCACGCAGCTGACGCTGCTCGGCATCGGCGGCATCATCGGCACCGGTATCTTCGTGCTCACCGGCACGGCGGCCGCCAACCACGCCGGCCCGGCTCTCGCGCTATCCTTCATTATCGCCGGCATCGGCTGCACGCTCGCGGGCCTGTGTTACGCCGAGTTCGCCGCGATGATCCCCGTCTCCGGCAGCGCCTACTCCTACTCGTACGCGACCCTCGGCGAGGGGGTCGCCTGGTTCATCGGCTGGAATCTGGTGCTCGAGTACCTGTTCGCGGTCGCCACCGTCTCGGTCGGCTGGTCCGGCTATGTGACCAGTTTTCTCGATTCCTTGGGCATACACATACCGGCCGCGCTCTCGCACGCGCCGTTCGATTCGATCGGCGAGGGGCTGCATCTGGTGCGTACCGGTGCCATCATCAACGTACCGGCGATGCTGATCGTCTCCGCCATCGCGACCATCTGCTACATCGGCATCAAGCAGTCCGCCGTCTTCAATTCGATCATCGTCGTTATCAAGGTCACCGTGGTGGTGTTGTTCATCCTCTTCGGCGTGAGCTTCATCAACACCGCCAACTGGCACCCCTTCATTCCGCAGAACACCGGGCACCTCGGCACCTTCGGGTGGAGCGGCATCTTCGCAGCCTCGGGCGTCATCTTCTTCGCCTACATCGGCTTCGACGCCATCTCCACCGCGGCGCAGGAAACCAAAAATCCGCAGCGCGACATGCCGATCGGGATCCTGGCGAGCCTCATCATCTGCACCATCCTCTACGTCATCGTGGCTTCGGTACTCACCGGCATGGTGAGCTACAAGGAGCTCGACGTCGCCGCGCCCGTGGCGCTCGCACTCGACAAGTACCCCAAGCTGCACTGGCTCGGCTACCCGGTGAAATTCGGGGCGATCGCCGGCATGACTTCGGTGATGCTGGTGATGACGATTGCGCAGGCGCGCATCTTTTTTGCGATGGCGCGCGATGGCCTGCTGCCGCGCTTCTTCGGGCACGTGCACCCAAAGTTCCGCACACCCTCGACCGGTACTGTGATAACCGGCACCTGCGCGGCGATCATCGGCGGGCTGCTGCCGGTGAAGATCCTCGGCGAGTTGGTTTCGATCGGCACGCTGGCGGCCTTCGTCACCGTGTGCATCGGCGTCTTGATCCTGCGCCGCACCCGCCCCGACCTGCCGCGGCCCTTCCGCGCGCCGCTGCCGTACGTGACCTGCATCCTCGGGGCGCTGGTGTGTGGCGCCATGATGGTGTCACTCGGGACGGCGACCTGGATCCGGCTGATCGTGTGGACGGCGATCGGCGTGCTGATCTACGTGTTCTACGGCTACGGTCACAGCCGCGTACGCGCTCAGGGCGCGCCCCAGCGCTGAAGCGCTTCGTTTGGAGGCTAGGGGCGGCGGCGCTGCGCGTCCAGGCGCCGGCGCACGCGCATGTTGATCAGCTCCACGCCCACCGAGAACGCCATCGCGAAGTACAGATACCCCTTGGGGATCTCGAAGTGCAGGCCCTGCGCCACGAGCGCAAGTCCAATGAGCAGCAGGAACGCCAGCGCCAGCACCTTGATGGTCGGGTGGCGCGCGATGAAGCGCGCGATCGAGCTCGACACCACCATCATGACCAGGATCGCGACGATGATCGCGGCCACCATCACCTCAAGATCCCTGACCAGGCCGATCGCGGTGAACACCGAGTCGAGCGAGAAGACGATGTCGATGAGGCCGATCTGCACGATGATCGCGCCGAAGCTGCCGGCGAGGCGCTGCGGCCCGGCCACTTCCTCGGCACGCTCGATGGTGTGATGCATCTCGAGCACGCTCTTCGCCAAGAGGAACAGCCCGCCGCCGAGCAGCACCAGGTCGCGCCCCGAGACCTGCTGGGGGCCGACGGCAAACAGCGGCCGCGTCAGGTGCGTGACCCACACCAGCGAGAACAAGAGCAGGATGCGGGTCGCCATGGCGAGGGCCAGGCCGCCGATGCGCGCCCGGCCCTGCTGGTGCGCCGGCAGGCGCCCCACCAGGATGGCGATGAAGATCAGGTTGTCGATGCCGAGGACGATCTCCAGCAGCGACAGCGTGAGAAAGGCAAGCCAGGCGTGTGGGTCAGCGAGCAGCGTTCGCTCCGGCGCTACGGCAGGTGATCCAGCGCCGCTTTCTTCACGCTCGGGAACACGTGCTCGGCGGTGAGCCCGCAGTCAAGCGCGATCGAGCTGGAGATGTAGATCGAGGAGTAGGTGCCGGCGATGATGCCGATCAGCAGCGCCGCGGAGAATCCCTTCAGCACCGGGCCGCCGAGGAACAGAAGCGCCACGACCACGATCGAGGTGACCACCTTCGTCATGATCGTGCGCGAGAGCGTCTGGTTGATCGCCTCATCGAGCACCTCGGCGGGCGGTGAGCGGCGGTTGGTCTCGAAGCGCTCGCGGATGCGATCAAAGACGATCACGGTGTCGTTGAGGGAGTAGCCGATAACGGCGAGGATGGCCGCCACGACCGCCAGGTCGAAGGGCATCTGCGTGATGGAGAAGAAGCCGAGCACCAGCACCGGGTCGTGCAGCACCGCGAGAATGGCGCCGAACGAGAGCCGCCAGGTGTGGAAGCGGAACGCGATGTAGGCAAAGATCAGGATGAGGGTCCACGCCAGTGCCCAGATCGCGCTCACCCGCAACTCATTGCCCACCTGCGGGCCGACCACATCCAGCTGCGCCACCTGCACGCTCGGATCGAGCTGCCGCAACGCCCCCTCGAGCTTGCTGCGCACCTCGCTCGGGGCGAGCTTCGCATCCGGCGGCAGGCGGATCGCGATGTCGCGCGAGGAGCCGAAGTTCTGCACTTGCGGCTCATGGAAGCCCGCGCCGGTGAGGGCGGCGCGCACCGCGTCGACGTCCGCGGCCTTGGTGAATTTGACCTCCGCGCTCACCCCGCCGGTGAAATCGATGGCCAGATTCAGGCCGCGCGTGAAGAAGGAACCGAGGGCAATGACGATCAGGATGGCGGACAGCGTGTACCACACCTTGCGGGTGGCCATGAACGGGAAGCGGGTCTGATGGCTGAAAAATTCCACGAAGGCTTCCTTGGCTGCGCGCGCTAGCCGATCGCCAGACGGCTGATCTTGCGCCGGCCGCCGTACATCAGCGTCAGCAGCGCGCGACTGCCCATGAGCGAGGTGAACATGGAGGTGATGATGCCGAGCGACAGCACGATCGCGAATCCCTTGATGGGACCGGTGCCGAGTACCCACAGCACGACGCCCGCGATCAGGGTCGTGACGTTGGAGTCGGTGATGGCGGAGAACGCCTTGTCGAAGCCGGCACGGATCGCCGCCTGCGGCGTCACGCCCTTGCGGATCTCCTCGCGGATGCGCTCGTAGATCAGCACGTTGGCGTCCACCGCCATGCCGACGGTGAGGATGATGCCGGCGATGCCCGGGAGCGAGAGCGAGGCGCGCATCATCGACAGCAGCGCCGTCAGCAGCACCACGTTGGCGAGCAGCACCAGGTCGGCCACCAGCCCGAAGGTCTGGTAGTACAGCGCCATGAAGAGGAACACCCCGGCCATGCCGACGATCAGCGCCGTCACGCCCTTCTGAATGTTCTCGCGCCCGAGGCTCGGGCCCACCGCGCGCTCCTCGATCGGGTAGATGCCGGTGGCGAGCGAACCGGAGCGCAAGAGCAGCGCGAGCTCGCGCGCCTCGCCGGCGCCGAGGCCGGTGATCTGGAACTGGTTGCTGAAGATGCCGCGGATGGTGGCATCGTTGATGACGTCCTCGTCGGTGACGTCGCGCGTCACCTTCTTGCCGTCGACCTCGGTGGTCTCGCGGCGCTTCTCGATCAGCACCACGGCCATGCGCTTGTTGAGGTTGGCGCGGGTGGTCTTGAGCATGTTCTCGCCGGCACGCGCATCGAGCTTGATGTTGACCGCCGGCCCCTCCTGCGACTGCCCGCTGGTGGCGTTGGTGAGCTGATCGCCCGTGGCGATCACCTCACGCTTCAGAAGCAGCGGCCGGCCGACGCGCGTGTGCGTGTAGAGCTTCGAGCCGAGCGGCGCCCGCCCGCTCTGCGCGGCCTCCATGGCGTTATTCTGCATGTCCTCGAGGCGGAACTCGAGGGTGGCGACGCGCCCGAGGATGTCCTTGACCTCGGCGGAGTTCTGCACGCCGGGCAGCTGCACGTTGATGCGGTCGATCCCCTGGCGCTGCACGATCGGCTCGGACACGCCGAGCTCGTTCACGCGGTTGCGCAGCGTGGTGATGTTCTGCTGGATGGCGTAGTCCTGGCGCTCACGGATCTGTGCCGGCGTCAGGACGCCGACGATCGCCGCGCCGCGCTCGAGGTTCAGGGTGCTGATCGAGAGCCCCGCGAGCGCCTGGCCGAGCGCGTTGCGCGCAGCGCTCGCATCCGCCTCGGGCGGCAGCACGATGCGCACCGCGTTGGGGCGCTCGCTCCCGACCGCCACCGTGGTGACGTCGGTGACGGCAATGCCGGCGCCGGCGAGTGCGCGGCGCGCGTCCTGGGCGTAGCCCTCGAGCGCCTGCGCGACCGCGGCGTTCACGTCCACCTGGTAGAGCAGGTAGAGGCCGCCACGCAGGTCCAGGCCGAGGGGCATGGGCCGCAGCCCCAGCGCGCGCAGGAACTCCGGCGTGCGCGGCGCGAAGGACAAGGCGGTGATGTAGGTGCCGGTGTACTTCTCGTTCACGGCGTCGCGCGCGGCGAGCTGCTGCGCAACGTTGCCGAAGCGCACCATGAGCCGGCCGTTGTCGATGTAGCTGCGCGCGAAGGAGATGTTGCGCTCCTTCAGGAAAGCCTCGAGTTCCTTCTCGCCCTCGCCCGTGACGGCGTTGTGGTCCTTGCGCGCCACCTGCAGCGCCGGGTCCTCGCCGAAGAAGTTCGGCAGCGCAAACAACATGGCGAGCAGCAGCACCGCCGCCACCAGGACGTATTTCCAGCGCGCGTACTCGAGCATCTCAGGCGCTCTTGAGCGTGCCCTTGGGCATGAGCTGCGTCACCTGCATCTTCTGCACCTTGATGCGCACGCCGTCGGCGATCTCGAGCGTGACGAAGCTCTCGCCGACCTCGGTGACCTTGCCAAGCAGTCCCCCGGTCGTCACCACCTCATCGCCGGTGGCGAGCTTGGAGAGCAGGTTCTGGTGCTCCTTGGCGCGCTTTTGCTGCGGACGAAACAGCAGGAAGTAGAAGATCACGAAGAACACGCCCACCATCAGAAGGGGCGTGAACTGGCTCGGGCCACCGGGGGCGGCCTGCGCCCAAGCGTCGGAAATCAAACCATTCATTTGTGTGGTCCGGGCAGCGAAAAGGGCGGCATTATGCCACAGCGTCAGCCTCGCGCCGGGCCGTTAAGAAGGCCCCGGCCCAGGCGCTCAAGGTGCCGGCGCGGATGGCCCCACGCAGCCCGGCCAGCAGCTGCAGATAGAAGTGCAGGTTGTGGATCGTGTTCAGACGCGCGCCGAGGATCTCATTGCAGCGGTCGAGGTGGCGCAGGTAGGCGCGGCTGTAGTTGCGGCAGGTGTAGCAGGCGCAGCCGGCATCCACCGGCCCGAGATCCTCCTGGTGGACGCTGTTGCGGATGTTGATCACCCCGGAGGCGGTGAACAGGTGGCCGTTGCGAGCGTGGCGCGTCGGCATGACGCAGTCGAACATGTCGATGCCGCGCAGCACCGCCGCCACGATGTCCTCGGGGCGGCCGACCCCCATGAGATAACGCGGCCGCGCCTCGGGCATGTGCGGCACCAGCGCCTCGAGGATGGCGAGCCGCTCCTGCTCGGACTCCCCGACGGCGAGCCCGCCGATGGCCAGTCCCGGCCACTCGAGCTGTAGCAGCGCCTCGAGTGAGGCCTGGCGCAGGTTCGGGTGCATGCCGCCCTGCACGATCCCGAACAGTCCCCCGGGCGGGTCGGCGGCGCCGTAGTAGTGGCGGTGGCTGCGCAGCGCCCAGCGCATGGAGCGCTCCATCGAGGCGCGTGCCGCCGCCTCGCTCGCCGGGTGCTCGGTGCAGTCATCGAGCGCCATGGCGATGTCCGAGCGCAGCGCGAGCTGCATGTCCATGGAGTCCTCGGGCGTGAGCCGCACCTCGCTCCCATCGATCGGGGAGCGAAAGCGCACGCCCTGCTCGCTGAGCGTGCGCAGGCTCTTGAGGCTGAACACCTGGAAGCCGCCGGAGTCGGTGAGGATCGGCCCACGCCAGTGCATGAAGCGGTGCAAGCCGCCGTGCGCTGCGATCACCTTCGGCCCCGGGCGCAGCAGCAGATGGAAGGTGTTGCCGAGGATGATCTGCGCGCCCAGCTGCTCGAGCTCCTCGGGCGTCATCGCCTTCACGGTGCCGTAGGTCCCCACGGGCATGAAGGCCGGGGTCTCGATGACACCGTGCGTTGTGACCAGACGCCCGACGCGCGCCGCGCCCTCGCGCGCTTCGACACTGAAGGTGGGGATCACGGGCGCGCCCGCGAGAGCAGCATGGCATCACCGTAGCTGAAGAAGCGGTAGCGCGCGCGCACTGCATGGGCGTACGCGGCGAGCACGGCCTGCTGGCCGGCAAAGGCGCACACCAGCATCAGCAAGGTCGACTCCGGGAGGTGGAAGTTGGTGAGCAAGGCGTCAACGACCTGGAAGCGAAATCCCGGCGTGATAAAGAGCCGCGTCTCCCCTGACCACGGCGCGAGTCCCCCGCCGCCGGCGAGCGCTGCGGACTCGAGCGCGCGCACCACGGTCGTGCCGACGGCCACCACGCGAGTGCCGGCGGCGCGCGCCGCGGCGATCGCGGTGCAGGCGGGTGGCCCCACCGTGACGCGCTCGGCGTGCATTGTATGCGCGGCGAGATCCTGCGTGCGCACCGGCTGGAACGTGCCGGCTCCCACGTGCAAGGTCACGAAGCTCTGGTTGACGCCGCGCGCGCTAAGCTCACCCATGAGTGCGGCATCGAAATGCAGGCTGGCGGTGGGGGCGGCTACCGCGCCCGGCTCGCGGGCAAAGATACTCTGGTAGCGCTCGCGATCGGCCTGCGCGGGCGCTCGATGAATGTAGGGTGGGAGCGGTGTCTCGCCGAAGCGCTCGAAGAATTCGTGCGCCGGGCGCGGGAGGCGGATGTGCCACAGATCCTCCACACGGGCGATCACCTCGAGCGCACCGCCCGCGGTCGCAATCTCCAGTCCGGCGCGGATCGGTTTACTGGCCGAAAGCTGCGCGAGTGCCTCGCAGCCCCCGAGCGCGCGCTCGAGGAGGATCTCGACCCGCCCGCCGCTGGGCTTGCGGCCGAACAGGCGCGCCGGCAGTACGCGCGTGTCGTTGAACACCAGAAGATCGCCGGGCTGCAGCAGCTGCGGCAGATCGCGCACCCGCCGGTCCGTGCACGCCCCTGTCGGGGCATCCAATACGAGCATCCGGCTCGCCGCGCGCTCCGCCGGCGGGCTCTGGGCGATCAGTTCGGCGGGCAGCTCATAGGCAAAGTCCTGGCGGCGCACGCCTCGCATGTTACACGGGTGGCTCTCCGCTCCCGCCCGAGCGTAACTGCGACCAACGCCAGGGAATAGACCCGGCAAGCTGCCGCGACAACACCCGCGGCAGGGGTGTTTGAGGCAATCGAAGACCGCTTCAGCGCTCGCTCGCGTCAGGCCAATGTATAATTCGCGCGCCGTGGCCTGTGCCAGGGAACGAACGCTCGATGCCCGAGTGGCGGAATTGGTAGACGCAGCGGACTCAGACCAACAACTTGAGCCCGCGGAGAGAAATCTCCGCGGTGAAGCCCGTCAAACTCGGTGAAGGCCCTGAGGCCAAGTGCCTCGAGCTGATGCCGAGCCAAGCCCCGGGGAAGTCCCGGGGAAGGTGTAGAGAGCAGACGGCGGGCACCTAAAGCCCACAAGGCCACGGTGAAGGCGTGCTCCAGACCACGAACCCGCCTGCAAGCGCCTGCAAGGCAAGGCGGGGCGGCGAAAGCCGAAGTGGTACGAAAATCCGCCGCCCTTAAAAGCGTGTCGGTTCGACTCCGACCTCGGGCACCATGTAACCAGCAAGGCGAGCTTGGCGTTAAGGTCCAGGGCAGGACGCAGCACGAACGAGCCTGCCTGATCCGTGCTACGGCCGCACCTGTCACCGTCCGCAGCGGCACGCAGCTGTGGAAGGTGTCGCTGATCTCGGCGGGCGAGAAGGCAAGTGATGCGGTCAGCTGCGACGAGATCACCCCCAGCATCGGCATCACGGCGACCCCGGCGTCACCGTCTTCGGGCTGCTCTGGCGGCGCGCCGCAGGCGCGCACGGGACACGCGTCGACAAGGCGCAGCGTTAGCCCGTATCCTCGCCGCCACACCATGAAATACTGCAGTGAATGCGCCGCGCGGGTGCAGCTGCGCGTGCCGGCGGGCGATACCCTGCCGCGCTACGTGTGCGAGGCCTGCGGCACGGTCCATTACCAGAACCCGCGCCTGGTGGTCGGCTGCGTGCCCGACTACGAGGGCAGCATCCTGCTGTGCCGCCGGGCCATCGAGCCACGGCGCGGCTTCTGGACCGTGCCGGCCGGGTTCATGGAGAACCGCGAGACGCTGCAGCAGGCCGCGGCGCGCGAGTCTCAGGAGGAAGCCCTCGCCGAGGTGGTGATCGGCTCGCTCCTCTCGGTGGTGCACGTGCTGCACGCCGAGCAGGTGCACGTGTTCTTCCGCGCAAGCCTCGCCCAGGCGCGCTTTGCCCCGGGTCCCGAGAGCCTGGAGGTGGCGCTCGTGGCCCCCCAGGACATCCCGTGGGAAGAGCTGGCCTTTCGCAGCACCGATTTCACGCTGCGGCGCTACTTCGAGGACAAGGCCGCCGGGCGCGAGCAGCATTACTTCACGACCCTCGACCGGCGCGCCCCACCGAACCCCACGGGTTGAAATTCACCCCCGCTGCGGCGGCGTGGCACAATGCCGCCCCCGCCCCGGCTCACGCCTGCGAGCGCCCGGCCGGCTGCGGGAACATCCTTTGAGGAAAGCGAATGACTTTTGTCGTCACCGAAAACTGCATCAAGTGCAAGTACATGGACTGCGTCGAGGTCTGCCCGGTCGACTGCTTCCACGAGGGGCCGAACTTCCTCACCATTGACCCGGAGGAGTGCATCGACTGCACCCTGTGCGAACCGGAGTGTCCGGTGGAGGCGATCTTCTCGGAAGAGGAGCTGCCGGCCGGCCAGGAGCACTTCAAGCAGCTCAACGCGGAACTTGCCAAGCAGTGGCCGGTGATCACCGAGAAGAAGGATGCGCCGCCGGATGCCAAGGAGTGGGAAGGCAAGCCCGACAAGCTGAAGCTGCTCGAGCGCTAGTTAACCCGCCCAAAACCGCTAGCGCTGCGCGGTCGTGCCCTTGGCGGCGGCCTGCAGGTCCTTGAGCATCACGTCCGGGGGCTCGTAGCCGGAGAGCAGCTCCCCGTCGGCGAACAGGATCGCCGGGGTCCCCTGCAGCGCGAACTGCTGGCCGAGCGCATAGGAGCGCGCCACCGGGTTGTCCGTGCACGCCTTGGTCTTCAGCTCCTGCCCGAGCTTGGCCCTGGTGAGGGCGTCGTTGCGGTCCGCCGAGCACCACACCTGCTCGGCCTTGGTCCAGGAACTGGAGTTGGGGCCGGTGCGCGGATAGAGCAGGTAGCGCACGCGGATCCCGAGCTTGTTGTAGTCGGCGATCTGGCTGTGGAGCTTGCGGCAGAAGGCGCAGTCGACATCGGTGAACACCGTGATGGTGTACTTGGCATCCTTGGGCCCGAACACCAGCATCTGGTCCTCCGGGTACGCCGCCATCAGCTTGTTGCGCAGCTCGCGGCGGTGCACTTCCGTCAGGTTGTTGTCGGCGGCGATGTCGTACAGGTCGCCGTTGATGGCGTACTTGCCGTCGGCCGTGACGTAAGCGATGTCGGTGCCGCGGGTGTATTCATACATGCCCTTGATGGGCGAGACGCGCAGGTCATCGACCTTGGCGCCCGGCAGGTGGCTGACCACCTCGGTGCGCGGATCGGAGGGATCCGGCGGCGGCTGCGGCGGCGCTGCCGCCTGGGCCAGGGTGCCCGCAAGGGCCAGCCAACCGATCAAGACTGGGCGTGTCATGGCGCTTTCCGTTGCCTTTCCGTTGATACCGAACTTGGAGACGCCGCAGCGCCCCCGGGTTCACCGCAGGTGCAATTAAAGGGGCGGCAAACCTGCTACAAGTCTAGCAGAGGGGGCGTGCGCGGCAGGAACGCGCCGCGTTCCCAGGGGCCCTACCCGCGCGGATGGTGGCCCGCGTGCAGGTCCTTCAACCGCTCGCGCGCCACGTGGGTGTAGATCTGGGTGGTCGAAAGATCGCTGTGCCCGAGCAGCATCTGCACCACGCGCAGGTCGGCGCCGTGGTTCAGCAGGTGCGTGGCGAAGGCGTGCCGCAGGGTGTGCGGGGAGAGCTCTTTGGCGATACCGGCCTTGCGCGCGTAGCGCTTGATGATGTGCCAGAAGGCCTGGCGCGTCATGCGGTCGCCGCGGCGGGTGGGAAAGAGGTAATCGGTCTGGCGCTCGAGCAGGATCTCCCCGCGCGGACCGCGGGCGAATTCCTTGAGCGCGCGCATGGCCTCCTCGCCGAGCGGGATGAGGCGCTCGCGGTCGCCCTTGCCGAGGATGCGGATGACGCCCTGGTTCAGGTTGATCTGGCTCTGGCGCAGGTTCACCAGCTCCGACACCCGCAGCCCCGTGGCGTACAGGACCTCGAGCATGGTGCGGTCGCGGTTGCCGAGCGGGTCGCTCACCAGAGGCGCCGACAGCAGCGACTCGACTTCCTCCTCGGTGAGCGAGCGCGGCAGTGAGCGCCCGATCTTGGGCATGGCGATCTGCGCGGTCGGGTCATCCTTGATGGCGCCTTCGCGCATGAAGTAGCGGAAGAAGCGCCGGAAGGAGGACAGCTGCCGCGCGGTCGAGCGCGGCCGGGCGCCGGCGCGCACGCGCCAGGCGATGAAGTCCTGCAGGTCCGCGCGCGTGGTGCGCATGATCGACACGTTGCGCTCCGCCAGCCAGCGGGCGAGCGCGGTGAGGTCGGCACGGTAGGCGGCGAGCGTGTTGGGCGACAGCCCGCGCTCCATCCACACCGCGTCGAGGAAGCGCGATACCGCGGGATCGGCCGAATCGGCGGTTGAGGTCATGGCGATCGCGGTATTGGACAAGCCTGGTCTTCCTGGGAAGGTGAGCTCAGTGCCGTGCACCGGAAGTGCGCTGTGCGTGCCCCGGCTTCCCGGTAATGTGGTGACCACAGTATGGTGAGTGGCCGCCCCCAATCGACGTGACCATCTTCACATCGGCGAGGCCGCATTAACATAAAGAGAACCAGTTCACATCCGCAGACACGTTTTACGCCATGACCCACGAAGCTTTGTGAATCTGCGCACCATGTCCCGCGCCGCCCTCCTGACACCCCTGCAGCTGCTGTACACGCTGTGGATGAGCCTCGCCTTCCTCGCCCTGGGGCTCATCGCCCTGGTGCTGCTCGTGCTGCTGCCGCGCCTGAGCCAGCGACGCACGGCCGCACGCTACCTGGCGCGCGCCTTTCTCACCGCCGCGGGGATGCCCCTGCGGGTGCGCGGCCTGCAGCGCCTGCCGGCCGGGCAGTGCGTCATCGTGTGCAACCACGCCAGCTACATCGACGGGGTCGTGCTCACCGCGGCGCTGCCGCCGCAATTCGGGTTCGTGATCAAGCGCGAGGCGAGCGAGGTGCCCGTCATCGGGGCGCTCCTGAAGCGCCTGGGTTCCCAGTTCGTCGAGCGCTTCGACCGGCACAAGAGCGCCGCCGATGCCCGGCGGGTGCTGCGCAGCGCCACCGCCGGCAACTCGGTGGTGTTCTTCCCCGAGGGCACCTTCCCGCCGGTGCCGGGGTTGCTGAAGTTCCACCTGGGCGCCTTCGTCACCGCGGCGCGCGCGCGCTGCCCCCTGGTGCCGGCGGCGGTGCGCGGCACGCGCCGCGCGCTGCCGCCGAAGGGGCGGCCGTGGCCGGGCAGGATCGAGTTCGAGCTGCTGCCGGCGCTCGCCCCGGGCGAGGGGATGGATGCGCACGCGGTGCCGCGGCTGCGGGATGCGGCGCGCAACGCCATCCTCGCGGCGCTTGGGGAGCCGGACCTTACATGTTGCGCCGGTACTGACCGCCCACCTGATACAGCGCATGCGAGATCTGCCCCAGGGAGCAGACCTTGACCGTCTCCATGAGCTCGGCGAACACGTTGCCGCCGCCGGCGGCGACCTGCTGCAGGCGCTCGAGCGCGGCGGGCGCGCGACCGGCGTTGCGCGCCTGGAAGGCTCGCACGCCCGCGACCTGCGCGTGCTTCTCCTCCTCGGTGGAGCGGATCAGCTGCGCGCCCTTGTGCTCCTCGGCGGCATCGGCCCCCGAGAGGTAGGTGTTGACCCCGATCAGCGGCAGCGAGCCATCGTGCTTGCGGGTCTCGTAGTACAGCGACTCTTCCTGGATCTTGCCGCGCTGGTACATGGTCTCCATGGCTCCGAGCACACCGCCGCGCTCTGACAGCGCCTCGAACTCCTTGTAGACCGCCTCCTCGACGAGGTCGGTGAGGTAGTCGATCGCGAAGGACCCCTGCCAGGGGTTCTGGATCTTGTTCAGGCCGAGCTCGCGGTTGATGATCAGCTGGATCGCCACCGCGCGGCGCACGCTCTCTTCGGTCGGGGTGGTGAGCGCCTCGTCGTAGGCGTTGGTGTGCAGGCTGTTGCAGTTGTCGAACAGCGCGTACAGCGCCTGGAGCGTGGTGCGGATGTCGTTGAAGGAGATCTCGCGCGCGTGCAGGCTGCGGCCCGAGGTCTGCACGTGGTACTTGAGCATCTGGCTGCGGGCACCGGCGTGGTAGCGATCGCGCATGGCGCGCGCCCAGATGCGCCGCGCCACGCGGCCGATGACCACGTACTCCGCGTCCATGCCGTTGGAGAAGAAGAACGACAGGTTCGGCGCGAAGTCATCGATGCGCATGCCGCGCGCCAGGTAGTACTCGGCGATCGTGAAGCCGTTGGCGAGGGTGAAGGCGAGCTGCGAGATCGGATTCGCGCCGGCCTCGGCGATGTGGTAGCCGGAGATCGACACGGAGTAGAAGTTCCTCACGCGCTCATCGATGAAGTACTGCTGCACGTCGCCCATCATGCGCAGCGCGAACTCGGTGGAGAAGATGCAGGTGTTCTGCGCCTGGTCCTCCTTGAGGATGTCCGCCTGCACCGTACCGCGCACCGCCTCGAGCGCCGCGGCACGGATGCGCTCGTAGGTGTCGCGCTCGAGGAGCTGATCGCCGCTGACCCCGAGCAGCGCAAGGCCGGAGCCATCGTGATGCGGGGGCAGCGAGCCGTGGTAGGTGGCATCGGGCACCCCGCGGGCGCGCGCGGCGGCGTGCAGCGCGGTGATCTTCTGCTGTGCCTGCTCCCAGCGTCCCTCGGCCTTCAGGTAGCGCTCCACCTGCTGGTCGATCGCGGTGTTCATGAACATCGCGAGGATCATCGGCGCGGGCCCGTTGATGGTCATCGACACCGAGGTGCCGGGGCTGCACAGGTCAAAGCCCGAGTAGAGCTTCTTCATGTCATCGAGGGTGGCGATCGAGACCCCGGAGTTGCCGGTGCGCCCGTAGACATCCGGACGCGTATCCGGGTCCTCCCCGTAGAGCGTGGTCGAATCGAACGCGGTGGAGAGGCGCGCGGCGCCATGGCCGTCGGCCACGTAGTGGAAGCGGCGGTTGGTGCGCTCAGGCCCCCCCTCGCCGGCGAACATCCGCGTCGGGTCCTCCTCCTCGCGGCGGTACGGGTACACCCCGCCGGTGTAGGGGAAGGCCCCGGGCAGGTTCTCGTTGAGGATGAAGTGCAGCAGCTCACCCCAGTCCGCGAAGCGCGGCACGGCGAGCTTCGGGATCGGCAGCCGCGCGAGGCTCTCGGTGTAGTTCTCCCCCGTCACGGCGCGCCCGCGCACCTGGTAGGAGTAGGTGGCCGCGGTGGCCGCGCGGGCGCGCTCGGGCCAGCCCCGCAGCTGCGCAAGCGCCTCGCTCCCGATCTGCGCGAGCGCGCGGTTGTACTGCACGCGCAGCTCGCGCCGCGAGGCATCCGCGGCGGCCTCCTCGAGCAGGGCCTGCGGGTAGGGCTCGAGTGGCGCGGGCAGCGCCGCATCGTGCAGTGCCTTCAGCGCCTCGTACAGCCCTGCGGCGCGGCGCGCCGCGCCGACCTGCGCCTCGATGCGCGCGCGCGTCTCGCGCGCGCTCTGGGCGATCTCGGCGAGGTAGCGGCTGCGCTGACCGGGCACCAGGGGGGCGCGGGCGCTGGGCGCGGTCGGCCCGGGGTCCTGAAGCTGCCAGGCGCCGGGGCGCGCGGCGGCAAGCCTTGCGCACACGGCGGCGAAGAGCTGATTGACGCCCGGGTCGTTGAAGCGGCTGGCGATGGTCGCAAAGACCGGCACCTCGGCATCCGGGCGGTGCGCGCCCTCGGGTTGGTTGCGGCGCCACTGCTTGCGCACGTCGCGCTGGCTGTCCTCGGCGCCGCGCTTCTCGCTCTTGTTGAGCACGATGAAGTCGGCGAAGTCGAGCATGTCGATCTTTTCCAGCTGGCTCGCGGCGCCGTACTCGCTCGTCATGACGTACAGCGACAGGTCGACCAGGTCGACGATCTCGGTGTCGGACTGGCCGATGCCGGCGGTCTCCACGATGATGAGGTCAAAGCCTGCGGCCTTGTAGAGCTCGATCACGTCCCTGAGCACCGCAGAGGTCGCCAGGTGCGCGCGGCGCGTGGCGAGGGAGCGCATGAAGATGTTTTCCGCGCTGAGGCTGTTCATGCGGATGCGGTCCCCGAGCAGTGCCCCGCCGCTTCGGCGCCGGGTCGGGTCCATCGCCACGACCGCGATCTGCGCCTCGGGGAAGTGCCGCACCAGGCGCGCGAGGAGCTCGTCCGTGAGGCTCGACTTGCCGGCCCCGCCGGTGCCGGTGACGCCCACGACCGGCACCTGGTGGCGCGCTCGCGCGAGCATGCGGCGGATCTGCTCCGCCTGGCCGTCAGCTCCGGCCCCCTCGAGCACCGAGATGGTGCGGGCGATCAGGCCGTGGTCGCGGGCGTTCAGCGGGCGCAGCTCGTAGGCGGGCTTGCTCGAGGCGCCCACGCGCCGGAACACGTCATCGATCATGCCGGCGAGCCCGAGCTGGCGGCCGTCCTCGGGGGTGTAGATCTTCTCCACCCCGTGGCGCTCGAGGGCGGCGATCTCGTCCGGGGAGATGGTGCCGCCGCCGCCGACCACGACGCGCACGTGCTCGTAACCGCGCTCGCGCAGCATGTCCACCATGTAGGTGAAGTACTCGTTGTGGCCGCCCTGGTAGGAGCTGACCGCGATGGCGTCCGCGTCCTCCTCGATGGCCGCGCGCACGATGTCGGCGACGCTCCTGTTGTGGCCGAGGTGCACCACTTCCGCGCCGCGTGCCTGCAGCAGGCGGCGGATCATGTTGATGGCGGCGTCGTGACCGTCAAAGAGCGAGGCCGCGGACACGAACCGCAACGGCGGCCGGGCGGCGGCAGCCTCGCTGCGCGGCAGCGCCGCGCCCTTCTTTAGACCGGCGTTCATAGTGCGTGTGTTCCTGCGGAAGCGTAGTCCGAATGACCGATGGACGTACCTGTTTACCCGCGGGTAGGATCTCTACTTGTGAGTATGATCGAGCGGCGGGCGGCCGGTCAACGCACCGGCCGCGCCTCAAGTCTACGCCGCGCGAGCCGTCACCTTGCCGCCCCCGCGCCGCTATAATACCCGCACAGCCATGAACCACCGCCGCTCAAGTCCCGGTGCCCCGGGCAAGACCCCCGTGGCCGCCGCCTCGCCCTGGAAGGCGAGCCACGAGCGCCAGCGTGACCGCGCGGTGAAGCGCGACGCCGTGATCCGGGCCGCGGCGCGCGAATTCAACCGCAAGGGCTACCACAACACCTCCCTCGATGACATCGCCGCGCGCCTCGAGGTGACCAAGCCCACCGTGTACTACTACGTCACCAGCAAGGAGCAGCTGCTGTTCCAGTGCTTCGTGGCCGGGGTGGAGCGCATCCGCGAGGCGTTCCGGGACGTGCGCCGCCTGGAGGTCCCCGCCCGCGAGCGCCTGAACGCGGTGCTGCGCCACTACGGCGAGGCGGTGGCCTCCGAGTTCGGCTGGTGCATGGTGCGCGCCGAGGAGCAGGACCTCTCCCCGGCCATGAGCCGGCACATCAAGGCCCTGAAGTCCGAGATCGACCACGGCATCCGGCGCCTCATCCGCGAGGGCATCCAGGACGGCTCGATCCACCCGTGCGACCCGAAGATGACCGCCTTTGCCCTTGCCGGGGCGCTCAACTGGATCGCCCACTGGTACCGCGAAGACCAGTCCTTGAGCGGGGCGCAGATCGCCGAGGCGTTCGTGCGGGTGTTCGAGGCGGGGCTCTCCCCGCGCGGCAACGGCGCCCTCGCGCAGGCTCCGGCCGCGCGCCCGGCGCCCCGGCGTCGCGCGCGCCGCGCGCCGGCCCCCCTCGCCCGCTGACCCTCCCCGCATCCGAGCTGTTAAGGAGACCCTCATGTCCAGCCACGAAGTCGTCATCGTCTCCGCCAAGCGCACCCCGATCGGCGCCTTCCTCGGGGCGCTCGCGCCGCTCAGCGCGGTGCAGCTGGGCAGTGCCGCCATCCGCGCCGCGCTGGAGTCCGCCGCTATCCGCGGGGCGGACCTGCAGGAGCTCATCATGGGGTGCGTGCTGGCGGCCGGACTCGGGCAGGCGCCCGCGCGCCAGGCGGCCGTGGGGGCGGGGGTGCCGGTGTCCGTGCCCGCCACGACCGTGAACAAGATGTGCGGCTCGGCGCTGAAGGCGGTGATGCTCGGCGCCGAGCAGATCCGCGCGGGCTCCGCGCAAGTGGTGCTCGCGGGGGGGCTCGAGTCGATGTCCAACGCGCCCTACCTGCTGCCCAAGGGGCGCAGCGGCTACCGCATGGGACACGGGGAGGTGCTCGATCACATGTTCTACGACGGGCTGCAGAGTCCCTGGGACGGCAAGCTCATGGGGTGCTTCGCGGATGCGACGGCCGCGAAATACCACTTCAGCCGCGCGCAGCAGGATGCGTTTGCGAGCGAGTCGGTGCGCCGCGCCGTGCGCGCGGTGCAGGCCGGGGACTTCGACGCCGAGATCACCCCGCTCACCGTGAAGGGCCGCAAGGGCGAGACCGTGGTGGCACGCGATGAGACGCCCGGCACCTGCGACCTCAGCAAGATCGCCGCGCTGCGGCCGGCCTTCGGCAAGGACGGCACGGTGACCGCGGCCAGCTCCTCCTCCATCTCCGATGGCGCGGCGGCGCTGGTGCTGATGAGCGCCGCGGCCGCCCGCAGCCGGGGACTAAAGCCCCTCGCCCGCCTGCTCGCGTTTGCCAGCCACGCCCAGGAGCCGGAGTGGTTCACCACCGCCCCGGTGGGGGCGATCCGCAAGGTGCTCGAGCAGCTGAGCTGGAGCGCCCGCGATGTCGACCTGTACGAGATCAACGAGGCCTTTGCCGCGGTCACCATGGCGGCGATGCACGATCTGGAGATCGAGCACGCGCGGGTCAACGTCAACGGCGGCGCCTGCGCGCTCGGGCATCCGATCGGGGCGACCGGTGCGCGCATCCTCACCACGCTCCTCTACGCGCTGCGCCAGCACGGCGCGAAGCGCGGCATCGCATCACTGTGCATCGGCGGGGGCGAGGCGGTCGCCGCCGCGGTCGAGCTCATCTAGCCCCCACTGCGAAAGCTCAGGTAAGTCCCATGAAAATCAAGGACGCACGGGCCGTCATCACCGGCGGCGCATCGGGCTTAGGCCACGCGGTCGCGCGCCACGTGAGCGCCCAGGGCGGCAAGGTCGTGATCCTCGACGTGCAGGAGGGCCCGGGACAGGCCGCCGCGAGCGCCCTCGGGGGAGGAGCGCGCTTCCTGCGCTGCGACGTCACCGCGGAGGCCGAGGTGAATGCGGCGATGGAGGCCTCGCACCGGCACATGGGGGGCCTGAACCTTTTGGTCAACTGCGCAGGCGTCGTCGGCGCCGGCCGCGTGCTCGGCAAGAGCGGCCCGATGGCGGGCGATTTCTTCACCAAGGTCATCCACATCAACCTGATCGGCACGTTCCTGTGCGACAAGGCGGCGGCGAACCTCATGCAGCACAACGCCCCGGGGGCGGACGGTGAGCGCGGCCTGCTGATCCACACCTCCTCGGTGGCGGCCTTCGAGGGCCAGATCGGGCAGGCGGCGTACTCGGCCACCAAGGCGGGGGTGGCGGGCATGACGCTGCCGATCGCGCGCGAGCTCGCCCGCTTTGGCATCCGCTGCGTCTCGATCGCGCCGGGGATCTTCCACACCCCGATGATGGATGGGATGCCCGCGGAGGTGCAGGCCTCCCTCGCCGCGCAGGTGCCCTTTCCGGCGCGTCTCGGAAGACCCGAGGAGTTCGCCGCGCTGGTGGCGAGCGTGTGCGAGATCACGATGCTCAACGGCGAGACGATCCGCCTGGACGGCGCGATCCGCATGCAGCCGAAATAACCACGCAATACTTTTTTCCTTGAAGGGGGACACGCGTGACTGAGGGGATCGAGCGGGACGTCATGCAGTACGACGTCGTCATCGTGGGCGCGGGCCCTGCGGGCCTGGCGTGCGCCATCCGCCTGAAGCAGCTGAAGCCCGAGGTCAGTATCTGCGTGCTGGAGAAGGCCTCGGCGGTGGGCGCGCACTCCCTCTCGGGCGCGGTGCTCGAGCCCGGCCCCCTCGAGCAGCTGCTGCCGGAGTGGAAGAGCGAGTACCCCGGCATGAAGGTGCCGGCGAGCGAGGATGACTTCCGCATCCTCACCCCGCAGGGCTCCTACAAGCCGCTGCCCGACTTTGCGGTGAAGCTGCTGCCGCGCTCGCTCACCTACTCGACGCCCTTCAACAACCACGGCAACTACATCATCTCCCTCGGGCAGCTCACGCCGTGGCTCGCGCAGAAGGCCGAGGCGCTCGGCGTCGAGGTCTTCCCCGGCTTCGCCGCCGCGGCCGCGCTGTTCGATGCGAGCGGCGCCGTCAAGGGCGTGCGCATCGGGGACATGGGCCTCGAGCGCGACGGCAAGCCCGGACCGAACTTCACCCCGGGGGTGGAGATCCACGCCGCCGTCACGGTGCTCGCGGAGGGCTGCCGCGGCTCCATCGCCAAGACCCTCATCACGCGCTTCGAGCTCGCGCAGGGACACTGCCCGCAGACCTTCGCGCTCGGCTACAAGGAACTGTGGCAGCTGCCCCCCGGACGGGTGCGACCGGGGCGCATCGAGCACGCGCTCGGCTGGCCGGCCGATACGCACACCTACGCCGGCAGCTTCCTCTACCACCTCGACAACGACCGCGTGTACGTCGGCTACATCGTGGGGCTGGACTACCAGGACCCGCGCCTCGCACCGTTCGAGGCCTTCCAGCAGTACAAGAACCACCCGAGCGTGAAGGCGCTCCTCGAGGGGGGCGAGATCGTCTCGGCCGGCGCGCGCACCATCGCCGCCGGGGGCTGGCAGTCGACCCCGACGCTGGAGATGCCCGGGGCGCTGCTCGTCGGCGATGCCGGCGGCACGCTCAACTTCGCCAAGATCAAGGGCGTGCACCAGGCGATCCGCAGCGGCGCGCTGGCGGGTGAGCACCTGGCGCAGGGCCAGGGCGTGGCCGGCTTCGACGCGCGCTGGCGCGCCTCGCCCGGCGGCCAGGAGCTCAGGCGCATCCGCAACTTCAAGCCCGGCTTCAAGCGCGGCCTGTGGTTTGGTCTTGCGAACTGCGCCTGGGAGATGCTCACCTGCGGGAAATCCCCCTGGACCTTAAAGAACAGCGCCGACTGGCAGCGCCTGGAGCGCCTCGATGCCTACACTTCCCCCGAGCGTCACTGGGGCGAGCGCACGCTGCCGCCGCGCGACCGGGTGTCGTTCGTGTTCTTCGCCGGCAACGCCCACGAGGAGAGCCAGCCGGTGCACCTGAAGGTCGCCGACACCAGCATCTGTGCCACGCGCTGCAGCAAGGAGTACGGCAACCCGTGCGAGCGCTTCTGCCCGGCGGCCGTGTACGAGATGGTCGATGACGGGGCAGGCGGGCGGCGCCTGCAGATCAACGCCGCCAACTGCGTGCACTGCAAGGCCTGCGACATCAAGGATCCCTACGGGATCATCACCTGGACGACGCCCGAGGGCGGCTCGGGACCGAACTACCAGTCGCTGTAGGATGGCGCCACCGGAGCCTGCAATGAGCGAACTGTGGCGCCCTTCCGCCGGCCGCATCCAGGATGCGAACCTGACGCGCTTCATGCGCTGCGTGAACGCGCGCCGCGGCACGCGCCTCGACAGCTACGAGGCGCTCTACGCCTGGTCGCTCGAGCAGCCGCAGGACTTCTGGCGCGAGGTGGCGCGCTTTGCCGACCTGCGCGCCGCGTGGGGCAGCGGGGCCGCGCTCGAGCACCCCACCGCCATGCCCGGCG
>DATIXW010000094.1:0-19294 GCA_035518135.1 Steroidobacteraceae bacterium | reverse complement strand
ATACGGCCGATATTACGCAATTCGGCGCAGCGGGGCAGGCGGGAGGAGAGGGGGCTGGGCGAGCGGGCGAAGGCCCGCTGCCGCAGAGCGGTCAGAGGCTGGTGGACGCCCGTGGCGCGCGAGCGCACGGAAAATCGAACGAGGGGGTCATCCAACTCACCACGATGGCTCGCGCGCCACGACGTCCGCGCAAACAGTAGCCCGAGCGATGCGCACGACGCCAACACCGGTTGCTTCTGACTGCATGCCCGCCGGGCATGAGTGGGCGCTTAGGGGTGCAGCGGCCGTGCGCCGCTGCGCGGCGCTCGCTCAACGTGTGCACGTCCGACACGCGGCTCCCGCAGCAGCCGCGCCGCCAGCTGTGCCGCATGTGCGCGCAGTTCCGTGACTGCCGTGGCTTCCCAGTGCGTGGCACGCAGCAGCGGACCCAGATAAAAGACCCGATCGGACGTGCGGCCGCTGGCGCTCACCAGCGCACCGTGCACGCCCGTGCGCAGTCCCAGTCCGAGCGGATCGGCGACCGCCACGCCCTGCGCGATCAGCGAGCGCAGCAGCCGGTCGGCCGTGCGACGTACGTCGTAGTCCGGCCCGGTGCAGTTGATTACCCGATCGGCCTGCAGCACTTGCGGGGTGGCCTGGGAGCGCGGTTGCCACAGCGCGCGAAGCTTGCGGCCGGCGTGCTCGAGGCGAATGAGCCTCCCGGCGTGGATATGCAGATGCCCCGCGCGCCGCAGCTCCTGCAGGGCCGCCGCGCTGCTCTGCGGCAGCCGGTGCCGGTGCAGGTCCCAGTAAGGACGCGCGTGGCGCAGAAAGCGCTGCCGCTCGGGGGCGTCGAGCCGCTGCCACAGGCACGGGGCGAGCGTGCGCGCAAGCGTCACGGCTTCGCGCCAATCGCCCCCGTGCGCATCGAGCTGCTGCGCGAGTGCCCGTACCGTGCGCCACAGCTCAAGCAGTGAGGTGGAGGCGGCCTGCAGCAGCGCCCGGCCATCCTCCTGCGCGGCGGGGGGCGGGAACGGCGTCTGCGCCGCCGGCAGCAGGCCCCGACGCGAGAGCGCATGAAACGTGGGTGCGCGGCGGTTACCGGCACTGCCGGCGAGCACCACGTCGGCCATCGTCAGGCCGGTGCCAATGACCAGCACCGTCTCGCCTGCGCCGACGGTGGGCTCGCTCGCCCAGGGGTCCGCGATATAGCGCGATGTGTCGAGCCGCTGTGTACCCGGGAGCGGCGCGGGGGGTGGGTTCCCCAGTGCCAACGCCGCGGTATCCGCCTGCACCTGCGAGCCATCGCTCAGATGCAGTCGCAGCGGCGAACCGCGGCGCAGACCATCCAGGGCGATCACCTGCGCGCTCACGTGCTCGAGGCGCACCTGTGGCGCGCACCGCCGTGCGGCGCTCGCCAGTGCGGCCTCGAGATACTCCCCGTACAGTTCGCGCGGCAGGTAGTCGTCGCCCGTCGCCTGCGGGCGCGTGCTGCGGGCAAAGCGCAGGAATTCCTTAGGATCCGCCGCACTCGCCGACATGCGCCCGGCGGGCACGTTAAGCAGGTAGGGGTGGCGACCGCGGGCGTAGGCGAGGCCGCGTCCCGGCGGGGCGCGCCCGAGAAGCAGCACCCGCAGCGGCTGATTCGGTGCCCGCTGCAGGAGTTCCCGGGCGAGCACGGTGCCGCAGAAGCCCGTGCCGACAATGGCGATGGTGCGATCCGCAGAGTTCAACGCCGCTCGCGTGCCGCCCGTTCCCCACATCATCGGCCTCCTGCGTTTGGGATGTCGCACTCCTGCACCCGGAGTCTAGGCATTGAGCGGTCATCGCGTGGTGCGGGATCGGTTCCAGACGAGTTACAAATGCGCCGGTTGCCGCCGTCCTTCGCGGGACACTCGCTGCGCGCGCCGCCATCCCTGCGCCGAGGGGCTGGAACCGCGACGCCGCTTCCCTTGCGGGCCCCGCGGCGGGCAGGGCACCATGCCGCGCCGGCGCCGTGGGTCCGTGTACTTCCCGAGCCGTCACCAACTGGAGGCCACCGTGTGTGATCAGGATGCGTTCGATGCAATGACCGCGTACCAGCTGAAGTCCGGCACCCTCTCGCGACGGCAGTTTGGTGCGCTGGCCGTCGGCGCGGGCGTCCTCTCACTGCTGCCGGCGGTGGCGGGGGCGGCCGAGGTGATCGAAGCCGAGGTCGAGATCAAGACGCCCGATGGCACGGCGGACGCCTATTTCGTGCATCCGGCGAAGGGGACGCACCCGGGTGTGCTCATCTGGCCGGATGCCTTCGGGCTGCGTCCGGCGTTCCGTCAGATGGGCCGCCGCCTGGCGCAATCCGGCTACGCGGTGCTGGTCGTCAACGCGTTCTACCGGCAGAAGAAGGCACCGACGGCGCCGGAACACCCGGACTTCAACGACCCGGCGACGCGTTCGGCGATCATGGCCCTCATGGGCTCACTGACGCAGGAGACGGCCTTCACGGACGCCAAGGCCTTCGTTGCGTGGCTCGACGCGCAGGCGGCGGTGGACAAGAAAAAGAAGGTCGGCACGACGGGTTACTGCATGGGCGGGGCGCTGACCCTGCGCACGGCGGCAGCGGTCCCCGCACGCGTCGGGGCGGGCGCCTCGTTTCACGGCGGAGGCTTGGTGACCGACAAGCCCGACAGCCCGCACCTGCTCATCCGGCAGATCAAGGCGCAGTACCTGGTGGCGATCGCCGCCAGTGATGATGAGAAGGAGCCGGATGCGAAGAACGTCCTGCGCGCGGCCTTCGCGGCCGCGCACCTGCCGGCGGAAATCGAAGTGTATCCGGGGACAATGCACGGCTGGTGTCCGCCGGATTCGCAGGTCTACAACCCCGAGCAGGCCGAGCACGCCTGGGCGCGGCTGCTGGTGCTCTTCAAGCGGGCACTCAGCTAGGCGCGCGCGGCGCGGCCGCCGCTGCGCTCAGAGCCCGAGCTCGCTCAGGCCCGGATGGGCGGCGGGTCGTGCTCCGGGTGCACTCCAGCGGTACTGGCGCTCGCCCTCGCTGATCGGCAGGTCATTGATCGAGGCGTAGCGGCGGCGCATGAGTCCTGCGGCATCGAACTCCCAGTTCTCGTTGCCGTAGGAGCGGAACCAGTGTCCGGAGTCATCGTGCCACTCGTACGCGAAGCGCACGGCAATGCGTTCATCGGCGAACGCCCAGATTTCCTTGATCAGCCGGTAGTCGAGTTCGCGCGCCCACTTGCGCCGCAGGAACTCGCGGATGGCCGCGCGGCCTTCGAGGAACTCGGCGCGGTTGCGCCAGCGGCTGTCCTCGCTGTAGGCGAGCGCGACGCGCTCGGGGTCGCGGCTGTTCCAGGCATCCTCGGCCATGCGCACCTTGGTGATGGCGGAAGCCAGCGTGAAGGGTGGCTTTACCGGCGCCGGCGTGCCCTGGGTGCTGCTGTTGCTCATACCTGAATCCTCCCCTCAGGGCGGCACGTGCTTCAGCCGCCCGAAACTGATGCCGGCACCCGCGAAGGCGAGCAGCGCCGCCAGGTACAGCGCGAAGTGCGAGCCCGCAGCGCCGTAGGCGCGAAACAGGATCGCTACGCCCGCAGCTCCGAGGGTCTGCCCCGTCAGCCGCGCCGTGCTGAGCATCCCTCCGGCGGCGCCGCTGCGTGCTCGCGGCGCGGACGCCATGATAGTGCGGTTGTTGGGTGCCTGGAAAAGGCCGAAGCCGAGCCCGCACAGCGCCATGCACCACACGAAGCCGCTGACGCCGCCACCGGCGGGAAGCAGCGCGAGCAACAGCAGTCCGGTGCTGAGGAGCAGCAGGCCGATCCCGCCGAGGATCCCGGCCGGATAGCGGTCGGCGAGGCGCCCGGCCACGGGTGCTGCGAGCGCCAGCGCAAGCGGCCAGGGCGTCATGAAGAGCCCGGTCGCCACCACGCTGTGGCCGAGGCGCTGGATCTCGAACGGCAGCGCCACGAAGGCGCTCATCTGTGCCATGAAGCTGCACACCGAAGTGCCGACCGAGAGCGTGAAGATCGGGCGCGCCAGCAGATCGAACGGCAGCAGCGGCGCGCTGCGGCCACGCTCGTGGCGCGTAAGGAGCCAGCCCAAGAGGATCCCGAGGCCGATCTGCGCGAGCGCCAGGGGCGTGGCGGAGTGATGAGCCAGCGCCTGCAGGCCGCTGAGGGCCAGCCCGAAGGACCCCGCGTACAGCAGTGCGCCCCCGTAGTTGAGCGCGCGGTGCGAGCGCTCCGACTCGGGCAGTGCCCGCAGCGCGATCATGAAGGTCACCAGGCCGATCGGCACGTTGATGCCAAAGAGCCAGCGCCAGTGCGCCACCGCCAGCACGGCCGAGGCGATCGTGGGCCCGAGGGCCGCGGCGGCCGCGACCGCGAACGCGTTGATGCCGACGGCCCGCCCCAGGGAGCGCTGCGGATACGTGAAACGCACCAGCGCGGGACTCACGCTCATGATGCCGGCGGCGCCCACGCCCTGGATCACGCGCGCGATGCTGAGCGTGAGCAGCGTCGGGGCGAGCGCGCAGGCGAGGGATGCGAGGGTGAACAGTGCCACCCCGGCCTGCGAGACGCGCCGGTAGCCGACGATCTCGCCGAGGGAGGCGAGGGGCAGCAGGAGCATGAGGATCGCCAGCTGGTAGGCGTTGACGACCCAGATCGAGGCCGCGGCCGTGACGGCGTAGTCCCGCGCGATCGAGGGCAGCGCGATGTTCACGATCGTGCTGTCGAGCACCGTGATTACGATGGCGAGGATGATCACCGCGATCGCCCAGTAGCGTCGCGGCGGGGGGAGCCCGTCGGGCATGGCGTGCGACTCGACCCGGCTTGCGCTTAACCCTGGCATGCGCCGCGCATCATATATATGAGTGGGTCGCGGGACGTCATAAGTTGAATGGCGCCCGAGCGCGGAGCGACTGTGAACTGCGTCACGTTTGTGGCGCCCGCGGCCGTGCTGCTCCGCAGCTACAATGCTGCAGCGCCGCCCACCCGGCGGCACCGATAAGAAGAGCGCCGGTGTCCATGGATGCACAAGGCCCGAAATGCCCCCGCGCCCGGGCGGGACTTCCGGAACGTCGGCTCACCGAGCGTCGCTTGCGGGTGCTGCGCGCGCTCTTTTACGGGAGCCTTCGTCCGCGCCGTCGCGGCCCGCGCCGTGCCAATGAGCGCGGCGTCAGCGCGGTGGACTGGCACCATCCGCAGTGGCTCGCGGTCTCGATGCTGATCGTCATCGGCTCCTGCACCGATGCGCTCCTGACGCTGGTTCTCGTCGAGCGTGGCATTGCCGTGGAGGCGAACCCGATCATGGCGCCCCTCATGGGCAACTCCGCCCTCACGTTTGCGCTGGTGAAGGTGGTGCTGACCGCCGGCGGGGTGCTGCTGCTGACGCAGCTCGCGCGCCTGCGCGCATTCGGCAGCATTCCCGTGGGCGTGTTCCTGTATCTGGTGCTCGGGATCTACGGCGCGCTCATCACCTACGAAATCAGCCTCCTCGACCTCATCTAAGTCCGCAGGGCTGCGGCGGTTTTCCGCCGCGCCCGCTTTTTCGCTAAACTGTTGGCCTGCCAGCACTTTTCTCCCGCCATGCTCGAACCGACACCCCTCTACGGCGGTAACGCCGATTTCCTCGACGCGCTCTACGAGCAGTTCCTGAGTGATCCTGCGAGCGTGCCGGCACAGTGGCGCAGCTACTTTGCCACCTTGGGCTCCCCGGCGGGTCCGGAGCGCCCGCACGCCCCGGTGCGCGAAGCCATCGCCGCCCGTGCGGCCGCCGGACCTGCCGCCGCGACAGCGGCCAGCAGCGCGGATGCGCGCCAGGCCGCCGTCTCGCGCCTGATCCAGGTGTGGACGAACCGCGGGCACCTGCTGGCCAGCATCGATCCGCTCGCGCTCAGCGTGCGGCCACGGCCGCGGGTGCTGGACCTGGATTACTTCGGGCTCACCCCGGCGGATCTGGAGTCGGAGTTCTTCACCGGCAGCCGCAACGCGACGGCGCCGAAGCGCATGAAGCTGCGCGACATCCTCGAGCAGCTGCAGTACATCTACGCCGGCACCGTGGGCGCGGAGTTCGCGCACGTGTCCGAGTCGGAGGAGCGGCTGTGGCTGCAGGACGAGTTCCAGGAGGGCCGCCTGCACGGGCGCTTCAGCGCGGAGGAGCGCCGCAACATTCTCTGGCAGCTCACCGCCGCGGAGGGACTTGAGCGCTACCTGCACACGAAGTACGTGGGCCAGAAGCGCTTCTCGCTCGAGGGCGCCGATGCGCTCATCCCGCTGCTTGATGACCTGATCCAGATGAGCGGCGCGGCCGGGATCGAGGAGGCCGTCATCGGCATGGCGCATCGGGGGCGGCTCAACGTGCTCGTGAACCTCCTCGGCAAGTCCCCGGCGGAGCTGTTCTCCGAGTTCGAAGGCGCGTACGACCCCACGCGCCTGCGCGGCTCGGGGGATGTGAAGTATCACAAGGGCTTCTCCGCGGACCTGCGCACCGCCAACGGCAGCGTGCACACGGTGCTCGCTTTCAACCCCTCGCACCTCGAGGTCGTCAATCCCGTGGTCGAAGGCTCCGTGCGCGCGCGCCAGGAGCGCCGCGGTGACACCCGCGCGCAGCGGGTGCTGCCGGTGCTGGTGCACGGGGATGCCGCCTTCGCAGGTCAGGGCGTGGTGATGGAGACGCTGCAGCTGTCGCAGGCGCGCGGCTTCTTCACCGGCGGCACTGTGCACGTCATCATCAACAACCAGGTCGGCTTCACCACCTCCGAGCCCCGGGACGCGCGCTCGACGCTCTATGCGAGCGATGTGGCCAAGATGCTCGAGGTGCCGATCTTTCATGTCAACGCCGACGACCCCGAGGCGGTGGTGTTCGTGACGCGCCTCGCGCTGAAGTATCGCCTGCGCTTCCGCAAGGACGTGGTGATCGACCTGGTGTGCTACCGCCGCCACGGTCACAACGAGGCGGACGAGCCTGCGGCCACGCAGCCGGGGATGTACCGCAGGATCCGCCAGCACCCCACCGCGCGGCGCCGGTACGCGGACCAGCTGATCGCCGCCGGCGTACTGACCGAGCCGCAGGTGCAGGCGATGCTCGAGCAGTACCGCAGTGGTCTTGATGAGGGGCGGCCGCAGGCGCGCGCCGCCCTCGGGATGATCGGCAACAAGTACACGGTCGACTGGAGCGCCTACTCGCAGGTGGATCTCACCGAGCATGTCGAGACCGGCGTGCCGCTCACGCGCCTGCACAGCCTCGGGGAGCGCATCACCCGCGTGCCGGAGGGCTTCACCCTGCACCCGCGCGTTGCGCAGGTCGTGGCCAACCGCAGGAAGATGCTGGCCGGGGAGCTGCCGCTTGACTGGGGCTGCGCGGAGACGCTGGCGTATGCAGCGCTGGTCGAGGATGGCTTCGGCGTGCGCCTCAGCGGCCAGGACAGCGGCCGCGGCACCTTCTTTCACCGTCATGCCGTGCTGCATGATCAGAACACCGACGCGACCTGGATCCCGCTGCAGCACATTGCCGAGCCGCAGCCGCGCGTACAGGTGATCGACTCGGTCCTCTCCGAGGAAGCGGTCATGGGGTTCGAGTATGGCTATGCGACCACGGACCCGACCACGCTCGATATCTGGGAGGCGCAATACGGGGATTTCGCCAACGGCGCGCAGGTCATCATCGATCAGTTCATCAGCTCCGGCGAAGCGAAGTGGGAGCGCTTCTGCGGACTGACGCTGCTCCTGCCGCACGGTTACGAGGGAGCGGGTCCGGAACATTCCTCCGCGCGCCTGGAGCGCTTTCTGCAGCTCTGTGCCGAGAACAACATGCAGGTGTGCGTGCCTTCGACGCCCGCACAGATGTTCCACATGCTGCGGCGGCAGATGCGCCAGTCCTTCCGCAAACCGCTCATCGTCATGACGCCCAAGAGCCTGCTGCGCCACGAGCTGTCGGTTTCCGCGCTCGAGGAGCTGACGCGCGGCGGTTTTGCGCGCGTCATCGGCGAGGTGGATGAGTTGCCCGTGAAGGAGGTACGCCGGGTCGTCTTCTGCAGCGGCAAGGTGTACTTTGACCTGCTCAGGACGCGCCGCGAGGAAGGGCGCCAGGACGTCGCGCTGGTGCGCATCGAGCAGCTGTATCCGTTTCCGAACGAGGAGTACAGCGCCGTGCTCGGCCGCTACCCGGGTGCGCGCGAGATTGTCTGGTGCCAGGAGGAACCACAGAATCAGGGCGCCTGGTATCAGATCCGTCACCGCCTGCAGGAGCTCTCGGGCGCCCGGCGCGACGTGCTCTATGCCGGGCGCGCGCCGGCGGCTGCTCCCGCCACCGGGATTGGCAAGATCCACCTGCTCGAGCAGCAGGCACTGGTGGCCGCTGCGCTCCATGCCACGACGACCGAGGAGTCCGGGCGTGACACGCAGCGCCTGCGGGCCGCCACCCCCGCTTCCGCGACCCCCTTGAGAAAGAGCTCATGAGTACCGAGATCCGTGTCCCGCAGCTGCCCGAATCGGTCGCGGATGCGACCCTCGTCGCCTGGCACAAGCAGCCCGGCGATCCGATCGCCCGGGATGAGAACCTCGCAGACCTCGAGACCGACAAGGTGGTCCTGGAGGTGCCCGCCCCGGCCAATGGGGTGGTGCGCGAGATCCGCGTGCAAAGCGGCGCGGTCGTGACCAGCGGCCAGGTGCTGGCGATCATCGAGGAGGGGGCGGCGGCACCCGCGCGCCCCGCCGCGGGCGCGCCAGCGCCTGCGGTGCCCAAGGCGGCCTCGAAGGCTGCGCCCGCGGAGGAGGCGAAGGAGCCGGGGCGCCTGAGTCCCTCGGTGCGGCGCCTGGTGGAAGAGAACCAGCTGAACCCGGCGAGCATTCCGGCCTCCGGACGCGACGGGCGGCTGACCAAGTCCGACGTCGTCGACTATCTGGGGAAGAAGCCCGCCGCGCCGCCAGCACCGGCTCCTGCGCCGGCCCAGCCGGCGGCCGCACGGCCGGCTCGCGCACGGCCGGCCGGCACGCGTGGCGAGCAGCGCGTGCCGATGACACGCCTGCGCGCGCGCATCGCGCAGCGGCTGCTTGAGGCGCAAGCCTCCCAGGCGCTGCTCACCACCTTCAATGAAGTGGACCTCACGGCCATCCAGGACCTGCGCGCGCGCTACAAGGAGCGCTTCGAGAAGGAGCACGGCGTCAGGCTCGGCTTCATGTCCTTCTTCGTCAAGGCGGCGATCGAGGCCCTGAAGCGCTACCCGGTCCTGAACGCCTCCGTCGATGGGAACGACATCATCTACCACGAGTACTACGACATCGGCGTCGCGGTCTCCACCGAGCGCGGCCTGATCGTGCCGATCGTGCGTGATGCGGACGCCAAGAGCTTCGCGGCCATCGAGAAGGAAGTGGGCGACTTTGCCAAAAAGGCGCGCGAGGGCACGCTCGCCATCGAGGACCTGACCGGCGGCACCTTCACCGTCACCAACGGCGGGGTGTTCGGCTCGCTCATGTCCACGCCGATCGTGAATGCGCCGCAGAGCGCCATCCTCGGCATGCACAAGATCCAGGAGCGCCCCATGGTGCTCGGCGGCCAGATCGTGGTGCGCCCGATGATGTACCTCGCGGTGACCTATGATCACCGCATCATCGATGGGCGCGAAGCGGTGCAGTTCCTGGTCGCCATCAAGGATGCGCTCGAGGACCCGGGCCGCATGCTGCTCGGTATCTGAGCCTGCCGCGCGAGCGCGGGCGGCGAGCCCGCTCGCGTCATCCTTCGGTGCGGTGTCGGTACGCTCAGAAGAGGTGCCGGAAGATCCAGTACAGCACCCCCGCGAGGATGATCGCGGCCGGCAGCGTCAGCACCCAGGCGATGACGAGGTTGCGCAGGGTCGCCATCTGCAGTCCCGAGCGGTTGGCCGCCATGGTGCCGGCGACCCCGGAGGAGAGCACGTGGGTGGTTGAGACCGGCAGGCCGAACATGTCCGCCGCGGCGATGGTGCTCATGGCCACGAGCTCCGCCGAGGCGCCCTGCGCGTAGGTGAGATGGGTCTTGCCGATCTTCTCCCCGATCGTCACCACGATGCGCTTCCAGCCCACCATCGTGCCAAGTCCGAGCGCGATGGCCACGGCCACCTTCACCCACAGGGGGATGAACTTCGTCGCGCGGTCGATCTGCTTCTTCAGGGCCGTAAGATCGCCCGTGGTCTCGGTGTCAAAGGCCTTGCTGTGCGGGTCCTTGGCGATGAAGCGCATGGCCTCCGAGGTGAGGTACATGTCGTTGCGCACGTTGGCGACCGCGGCGGCCGGCATGCCGGCGAAGCTGCCGCGCGCGCGCACCTGCTCGGCGATGCTGCCGGTGACCGCTGCGAGTGCCGGGACAAGCTCAGCATTCCACGAGTGCGTGCGCACGTAGGTGGCGAGCGTCGCGCGCGGATCCGCCGGCGCGGGGGCGGTGGCGTACCGCTGCAGCGCCCGTTCGGTGGTAGTGGCCATCGCGATGAAGGGGACGACATCCGACTGCGGCAGGGCGCGATTGAGCGCATAGGCGGTGGGCACGGTCCCGATGAGGATCAGCATGATCAGGCCCATGCCCTTCTGCCCGTCGTTCGAGCCGTGGGCAAAGGACACCCCGCCACAGGTCAGGATCAGGAGGGCGCGAATCCACCAGGGGGGCGCCGAGTTGCCCTTGGGCTCCTGGTAGAGCGCGCGGTTCTTCACGAGGGCTTTGAGGAGCAGCAGCAGCGCGGCGGCGCACACGAAACCCACCACCGGTGAGATGAGCAGCGACCAGCCGATCTTGGCGGCCTGCGCCCAGTCCACGCCGCTCGTGCCATCGCGGCCGTGCATGAGGGCGTTGGCCACGCCCACGCCGATGATCGAGCCGATCAGTGTGTGCGAGGAGGAAGCGGGTAGTCCCAGCCACCAGGTGCCGAGGTTCCAGATGATGGCCGCGATCAGCAGCGCGAATACCATGGCGAAGCCGGCGCTGGAGCCGACCTGCAGGATCAGCTCCACGGGCAGGAGCGAGATGATCCCGAAGGCCACCGCGCCGCTTGAGAAGAGAACGCCCAGGAAGTTGAGCGTCCCGGAGTAGACCACCGCCGCGTGCGGCTGCAGCGCGTGAGTGTAGATGACGGTGGCGACCGCGTTGGCAGTGTCGTGAAAGCCGTTCACGAACTCAAAGCCGAGTGCGATCAGCAGCGCCACGCCCAGCAGCAGGAAGGGCAGCAGCGTCATCGTCTGCGCCGTGCTGCCGATGTCACTCAGGAGGCTGTAGCCGGCGTAGGTCAGACCGATGCCGAGCAGCGCGAGGAACAGAAACACGGTGCCGACCGCGGGCTTGTGATCCAGGCTCGGGCGGATGGCGGTGGCGCTGCTGCGATCGGCGAGTACGCTGCTCATGGGCGATGACTTCCGGGATCTGAGGAGGTCGCCCAGCCTAGGACGTCAATGTGTTGGTTCTGTGACGGACCGGCTCGGGATCCCCTGGCAACCTCACGGCTGCCTAAGTCCTTGATCGGGGCTGGTTTCGCCTACAGGCGCGGGTGAGCGCCCGGACCGCCGCGGGCCGGCGCGCGATTGGTGGACGCCGCCACGCCCGGCGCCCCCGCGGGGATGCCTTCCTTCTTTATGCTACTGTCCCGAGCCCTTAAATTTCGGTGCCCGCAGCGATGCCCAACGAGAATAAATCCCAGGCTCCGGCCGAGCAGTTCGACGTCGTCGTCATCGGCGGAGGTCCGGCAGGCTACCCGGCCGCGATCCGCGCGGCGCAGAACGGCCTTGCAGTCGCCTGCATCGATGAGTGGAAGAACCGCGATGGCACGGCCGCCTTTGGCGGCACGTGCCTCAATGCCGGGTGCATTCCCTCGAAGGCGCTGCTGGAGTCCACCGAGCTGTATCACCGCGTGCAGGAGGAGTTCGCGGTGCACGGCATCAAGGTGAGCGGGGTGACGCTCGACCTTGCGCAGATGCAGAAGCGCAAGGCGGGCATCGTGCGCGGCATGACCCAGGGGATCCTCGCACTCTTTAAGGCGGCCGGCGTCACCCCGCTACAGGGACACGGGCGGCTGCTCACCCGACGGCAGGTGGAATTCACCGCCCACGATGGCGCGCGCCGCACGCTCGGCGCCCGGCAGGTGATTCTCGCTCCCGGCTCCACGCCGATTGAACTGCGCAGCGCCCCGTTCAAGGCACCCGGAATCGTCGACTCCTGGGGGGCGCTCGACTTCGACGCCGTCCCCAAGCGCCTGGCGGTGATCGGCGCCGGGGTGATTGGCCTGGAACTGGGCAGCGTGTGGCGACGCTTGGGTTCGCAGGTGGTGATGCTCGAGGCGCTGCCGGAGTTTCTGGCCATCGCCGATCAGCAGCTTGCCAAGGAAGCGCTGCGGCAGTTCAAGAAGCAGGGTCTGGATATCCGCCTGGGCGCCAAGGTGACCGGGGCTGCCCCGTCTGGCGCGGCGGTGGAGGTCACTTACAGCGACGCCAAGGGCGAGCAGCATCTCACGGTCGATCGCGTGGTGGTCGCCATCGGGCGGCGCGCCTACACCAAGGACCTGCTCGGCTCCGACACCGGGGTCGAGCTCGATGAGCGCGGCTTCATCAAGGTGGATGAGCACTGTCGCACCGGGGCCGAGGGCGTCTGGGCGGTGGGGGACTGCGTGCGCGGACCGATGCTGGCGCACAAGGGCAAGGAAGAGGGCGTCATGGTGGCGGACCTGATCGCCGGCCGTTACGGGGAGATGAACTACAAGGTCATCCCCTCGGTCATCTACACCGCCCCCGAGATCGCCTGGGTGGGGCTCACAGAGGAGCAGGTGAAGGCGAGCGGCCGGGACTACAAGGTCGGGGTGTTCCCGTTTCTGGCCAGCGGCCGTGCGCGTGCCATGGAACAGGCCGCCGGCTTCGCCAAGATCATCGCCGCGCGCGATGACGATGAGATCCTCGGGGTGCACATCATCGGTCCCCTGGCCGGGGAACTCATCGCCGAGGCGGTGCTGGCGATGGAGTACGCGGCGAGCAGCGAGGATCTGCAGCGCACGATCCACGCGCACCCGACGCTCTCGGAGGCCGTGCACGAGGCCGCCCTCAACGCCGACAAGCGCTCGATCGATTCGCTCAATCGCTAGCGCTTCCGGCGCGCCTCGATCACGTTGGCCACGGCACTCAGGCGGCGCAGGACGCGCGCCAGCTGCTCGAGGTCGCGCACCGCCACGGTGAGCGCAAAGTGTGCAAGTCCCGTGTCGTGGTCGGTGCGGGTGCTCGCGGCATCGATCGACAGTCGCTCGAGCGCCAGCACCTCGGTGAGATCGCGCAGCAACCCGCGCCGGTCATACGCGCTGATGGCGAGCACCACGTTCAGGCCGTCCTGATCGGCGGCGTTCGCCCATTCGACCTTCAGCAGCCGCTCGGGCTTGAGCGCCCCCATGCGCGCAAGGCTGGCACAGTCACTGCGGTGCACGGTGACCCCGCGCCCGAGGGTGACGTAGCCGGTGATCGGCTGCGGGCGCAGCGGCGCGCAGCAGCGCGCCAGCGTGATCGGCAGGTCCCCGACGCCCTCGATCTGCACCGGTGAGCCGCGCCGGCGCTTCAGCGGCGCCCGGGCCGGGCGCAGGAGCGGGCGCGCCGGGGGTTCAAACAGGCGCCCCGCCGCCTGCAGCAGCTGCGTGACGGTGAGCTCGCCCTCGCCGAGGAGCTCGTACAGGCGCTCCGTGTCACGCGCCTTGAGCTCCTGGGCGAGCGCTGCGAACTGCTCGGGCCTGACCCCGATGCGCGTGAGCTCGCGCTCGGCGATCTCGCGGCCCGCGCTGCGGTTGTCCCCGGCGTCCTGCTTGCGGAACCAGGCGCGCACCTTGCTGCGGTTGCGGGCCGAGACGAGATAGCCCTGCTCGGGGGCGAGCCAGTCACGGCTCGGGGCCTCCTGCTTGCCGGTGATGATCTCGACGATCTCCCCGTTCACCAGCGGGTAGGTGAGCGGCACGATGCGGCCGTTCACCTTGGCGCCGCGGCAGCGGTGGCCGAGCGAGGTGTGCACCTGGTAGGCGAAATCCAGTGGCGTCGCGCCACGCACCAGGTCGATCACCTCGCCCTTGGGGGTGAGCACGTACACCCGGTCTTCGAACAGCTCGACGCGCATGCCCTCGATGAGATCGCGGTCGGCATCGGCGCTCGCGGCATCCCCGGGCTCGAGCAAGCGGCGCACCCACTCGATCTTGCGCTGGTACTGCGCATCACGCGGGCCGCCTTCCTTGTAGGTCCAGTGTGCGGCGACGCCGAGCTCGGCGTGCTCGTGCATCTCGCGGGTGCGAATCTGCACCTCGACGCTGCGCGCCTGCGGACCGATGACCGCCGTGTGGATCGAGCGATAGCCGTTGGCCTTGGGTGTGGCGATGTAATCGTCGAACTCGCCGGGGATGTAGGGCCAGCGGCCATGCACCACCCCGAGCGCGGCGTAGCACTGCGGGATCGACTCGACGACCACGCGCACCGCGCGCACGTCGAACAGCTGCGAGAAATCGAGCTGCTTGCGCTGCATCTTGCGGTAGATGCTGTAGATGTGCTTCGGTCGCCCGTAGACCTCCGCGCTCACGCCGGCCGCCTGCAGCAGCGCGCGCAGCTCCTCGCACACCAGCTCGATGTAGCGCTCGCGATCGGCGCGGCGCTCGTTCAGCGCGGCGGCGACGCGGCGGTACTCGTCCGGCTCCAGGTAGCGGAACGCGAGATCCTCGAGTTCCCACTTCAGCTGCCACACGCCCAGGCGGTTGGCGAGGGGCGCATAGATGGCGCGTGCCTCGAGCGCGCGGCGCGCGCGCTCCGCGGCGCTCAGCTGGCGGGCATGGCGCAGTGCCACGAGCTCCTGGGCGATGCGTGCCAGCACCAGGCGCGGGTCACTGACCACCGCCAGCAGCATCTTGCGCAGCGTCTGCGTCTGCGGGGTGTCGAGTCCGCGCCCCGGAGACCAGTCGCGCGGCAGCCCGAGGTTACCAAGCCGCACCAGCGCGGCGGCGATCTGCGCCGAGGACGCTCCGAGGGCGGCGGTGCACTGCTCGCTCGTCAGCGAGCCGCTCGCGAGGGCGGCGTGCGCAAGCAGCGCGAGCGCAAGCTCGGTACTCTCGGTGAGGCCACCGATGATGCCGGCGGCCTCCGCCGCCTGTGCCAGATCGCTCCCCGCGCCGAGCTTCTCCAGACGCGTGCGCGCGTCGGCCAGGGCGTCGCGGATGGTGGGCGGGCAGGGGAGGCTCGTTTCCATGCTCGGGCCTCTTCCGGAGGCAGAAATGACGCGCAACGTATTGTTCGCGCAGGATTACCGTTATCATACGCGACTCTTTTTTGCGGCGGCTTCCAGCATGGCCGGACATAGCAAGTGGGCTAACATCCAGCGCCGTGAGAGTGTGCAATCGCGCCGCCGTGACCGCGCGCTTGCGCGTCCGCCAGCTCAGGGGCTGCTAAGCGTCCGCTATGAGGGCTACGGCCCGGGCGGTGCTGCGGTGATGGTGGACTGCCTGACCGATGATGGCGGGCGCGTGCGCACCCAGGTGCGGCGTGTTTTTGCCCAGTACGGCGGCAACCTCGGGGCGGAGGGCTCGGTGAGCTACCTGTTCAACACCGTCGGGCTCATGACCTATCCGCCCGGCACGGACGAGGAGGCGCTCATGCGCGTGGCGCTGGAAGCGGGCGCGGAAGATGTCGTGCCGAGTGCCGATCACTCGGTGGAGGTCCTGGCGGATCCGTTCGAGTTTGACACGGTGTGCGCGGTCCTCACACATCACGGCTTCGCCCCCGCGAGCGCGGAAGTCACACAGCGCGCCGCCACCGCGCTGCAACTCAGTGGCGAGAGCGCCGAGCGGATGGTGCAGCTCCTCACAGCACTTGAGGGCCTGGAGGAAGTGCGGGAGGTATATTCGAATGTGGAGATCTCGGACGAGGTCCTGTCTCGTATCTGAGTCAGCTCGTCAGGGCATTTGGCTGAGCTTCTGCCGGCACCTCATCTGACATTTCTCTAGCGTTCCGTAGGGCGATCTTTCGCTCGCAGCCGCGGCTTTGATCACGAGCACCGCGCTCGCACGGCCGGACACGCACGTGAAAGTGGCTGCTTCAGGGGCGGGGTTACCTCGGGTCGAGGGCGCAAGTCCCCATCGGTGTGCCGTGATGGGAACCCCGCATCACGGGTCTGCAGGTCTCATCGGGCGCCGGATCAGGACAGAAGACCACCCACAGGGTAATTGCGATCAGGAATGCGATCGGGAAGGTAAATCCGGGCCTGAGCATCTGTGCATCTCCGTGCTTGCCGCGGATCCTTGCCGATCAAGGCAATTCGCAACAAGGGCGCAGATCACGTTACGCGATGAGGGCTGCCCGCTCGCGGGAGGCTGTCACAAGCGGTCAGTGACTTCGCCCACTCATGTCTCGCGCCAGAAACGAAGAGCGGAGCGACTCGCCCACGGTATGTGAGAACCTTAAGAACGCCCCGGGCATCGGTACACCGCTCACGGGGCCTGCACAGCGGATCGACGGGCTCGTTTGCTTCCCTTCTCGCTCTCAGGGGGGATCGCGGACTCGTGATCGGGGCTTCGGGCAGCGCCGGTGCGTGTGCGCTACTTTCTCTACGCCCTGGGCAGATTCGAGCGTTTCGACGGCACAGTCTTGGGGATGATCGGGGAATGCGTAAGTCCTTGTTTTCAGTTACCCTTACGCCGCCCGAGATCATGCCCAGCCTAAGCTGAGACGGGACGTATATTCGAAATGTCGAGATATCGGACGAGGTCCTGGCGCGGCTTTGAACCGGGTGCCGCGAGCGCGCGCCTCAGCACCGCCGCGAGCGTGCGCATTCTCGGCATCGACCCGGGCTCGCGCCGCACCGGCTTCGGACTCATCGAGAGCCGCGGTAACCAGCTGGTCGCACTCGCGCACGGGTGTCTGAACGTCGCCAGCGCCGCCCCGAGCGCGCGCCTGCGTCTGATTTTCGAGGGACTGCAGCGGCTGCTGTCCGAGCACGCGCCGGCGGAAGTTGCGGTCGAGCGCGTGTTCGTCAACCGCAACGTCGACAGTGCGCTCAAGCTCGGCCAGGCGCGCGGCGCGGCGCTGTGCGCCATTCCAACCGGCGTGCCGGTGTTCGAGTACGCTCCGCGTGCCATCAAGCTCGCGGTGGTGGGCTCCGGATCGGCCGAGAAGTTCCAGGTGGCGCACATGATCCGTGCGCTGCTGGCGCTCAGTGAGCGCCCCGGCGCAGATGCCGCCGATGCGCTCGCGGTGGCTATCTGCCACGCCCATGCGCGTTCACTGGCGGTACTGGCCGCGGCCGCCGCCACGGCCGTCTCACAGGGTGGGCGATGATCGGGTCACTGCGTGGACGCATCAGTGCAAAGGCTCCGCCGCAGCTGACCGTCGAGGTCGGCGGCATCGGTTATGAGATCGAGGCCCCGATGTCGACTTTCTTTCACCTGCCGGCGGTCGGCGCAGAGGTGCAGCTGCTGACGCACCTGGTCGTGCGCGAGGACGCGCACGTGCTCTACGGCTTTGGCAGCGAAGCGGAGCGGCGCCTGTTCCGCAGCCTCATCAAGGTCTCGGGGGTCGGCCCGAAGATTGCGCTCGGCCTGCTTTCGGGCATCAGCGTGAGCGAGTTTCATGAGTGCGTGCAGTCCCAGGACGTCGCCGCCCTCACCCGCATACCGGGCGTGGGACGCAAGACCGCCGAGCGGCTGATCGTGGAGATGCGCGATCGGCTCGCGGCACCGGAGTTGACAACCGGCGCTCCGAGTACCGGGGGTGCCGGCAGTCCCGAGGCCGAAGCGTACGCCGCGCTCGTGGCACTCGGGTACCGCCCGGCGGAGGCCACGCGCTTGCTCAAAGCCGCCGGGACCGGTACACATTCCACCGAGGAACTGATCCGCCGCGCCCTCCAGGGCGCGGTGCGGGAGTAGACCGAAACGACCGTGACGTCCGAACGCATCACCAGTACTACGCCGAGTGCGGAAGAGGAGGCCGTCGAGCGCGCCATCCGTCCGCGGCGCCTCGAGGAGTATGTCGGCCAAGCGCCCGTCAAGGAGCAGCTCGGGATCTTCATCAGTGCCGCGCGCGCGCGTGCCGAGGCGCTCGATCACGTGCTCATCTTCGGTCCCCCGGGCCTCGGCAAGACCACGCTCGCGCACATCATTGCCGCCGAACTCGGTGCGAACCTGCGCCAGACCTCGGGCCCCGTGCTCGAGCGACCCGGAGACCTCGCAGCGCTGCTCACCAACCTGCAGCCCCGTGACGTGCTGTTCATCGATGAGATTCATCGTCTCGCTCCCGTGGTCGAGGAGGTCCTGTACCCGGCGATGGAGGACTACCAGCTCGACATCATGATTGGTGACGGACCGGCCGCGCGTTCCATCAAGCTGAGTCTGCCGCCCTTCACGCTCGTCGGCGCCACCACCCGCGCCGGGCTGCTGACCTCCCCGCTGCGTGACCGCTTCGGCATCGTGCAGCGCCTGGAGTACTACGGCACCGAGGACCTGGAGCGCATCGTCAATCGCTCCGCCGCGATCCTCGGCGTCGGCATCGATGCCGGGGGCGCAAGGCGCATCGCGCAGCGCTCGCGTGGCACGCCGCGGATCGCCAACCGGCTGCTGCGCCGGGTGCGCGACTATGCCCAGGTGCGCGCCCGGGGGCACATCGATGAGGCGGTCGCGACCGCGGCACTTGAGCTCTTGGAGGTCGATCGCGAAGGCTTTGATACCCTCGACCGCAAGCTCCTGAGCGCCATCATCGAGCGCTTCGATGGCGGCCCGGTCGGGATCGACAGTCTCGCCGCGGCGCTCGGCGAGGAGCGCGACACGCTCGAGGATGTCACCGAGCCTTTCCTCATCCAGCAGGGTTTCCTCATCCGCACGGCGCGCGGGCGCATGGTGACGCGTGCCTCCTACCTGCACTTCGGCCTCAAGCCCCCCGAGCGCGTGAGCGCCACGCTGCAGCTGTTTGAGGACCCGCGGTGACGCCGTTTGTATGGCCGGCGCGGGTCTACTGGGAGGACACGGACGGCGGGGCGATCGTCTACTATGCCAACTACCTGCGCTACCTGGAGCGCGCCCGCACCGAGTGGTTGCGCGCGCACGGGCACTCGCAGGGCGTGCTGGCGCGCGAGCCGGGCATTCTCTTCACGGTGGTGAGCCTGCAGGTCGATTACCGCGCGCCGGCGCGCCTGGACGATGAGCTGCAGATCTCCTGCCGTGCGCAGCCCGAGGGGCGCGCCTCGCTGCGATTCCTGCAGAGCATCCGGCGCAGCGGTGCGGCGCCACGGCTGCTGCTGGAGGCGAGCGTGCGGGTGGTGTGCCTGGACGCCCACAGTCTGCGGCCGAAGCGCCTGCCGGACTTTCTGATCGATTTGC
>DATIXW010000093.1:0-8268 GCA_035518135.1 Steroidobacteraceae bacterium | reverse complement strand
CCATGCGGCGCTTCTCCTTCTTCATCTACCGCTTCAATGACCCGGTGATCGATGACATGTTCCGCCACCCGCGCAACTTCCTGCAGCTCGAGCAGGGCGTCATCTCCATGCTTGCCGGGGACCTGTTTGATGCACCGCGCGTGCTGTGGCGCCTGCGGCTGTTTCGGGTGATGTACGCGCTGCTCGCCGTGCGGCACTGGCGCGCCTGGCGCGCCGGGCACAGCTACCGCCTGGCGCAGGCACGCGCCCACTTCACCGGCGGCACCACCCCGCTGGATCGCGACTGAGGCATCCGAAACTCCGCGGTGGCAGAGCCAACAGCGCGCGGTGCGCCGTTTTTGCCACACTTTCTCGCTCCCGCTCCCGGGGGTTATGCTCCGTGCCCGACAGGGGAGGATCGAATGAAGACATCTGCACTGGCTCTGTTACTCGGCGCCGCCCTGACGCAGGGCGCGGCATGGGCCGCGGCTCCCGCGCCGCTGCGCGTCGTTGAATCGGTCGAGATCAAGGCGCCATCCGCGAAGGTGTGGGATGCGATCAAGGATTTCGATGGTCTCACCAAGTGGCACCCGGGCTTCGCCTCCGACACGCTGGTCTCCGGCTCCAACGGGCACCCGGGCGCGGTGCGCAGGCTCACGATCAAGGACGGTCCGTCCTTCACCGAGCAGCTGCTCGCCTACGATGAGGCCGGCCACTCGTATCGCTACAAGATCGTCGAGTCGCCCCTGCCGATCACCGACTACGTCAGCAAGGTCACGGTGCGCTCCGCCGGCGGTGGCATGACCAAGGTGATCTGGAGCGGGACCTTCAAGCGCAAGAACCCGGCCGACAACCCGCCCGAGGCCGAGAGCGACGCCGGCGTCACCAAGCTCGTCACCGGGGTCTACCGCGGTGGCCTGGACAATCTCAAGAAGATGCTCGAGGGCGGCTAGGCCTTCCAGCGGCCCGCCCGCGCGGGCCTAGCTGCGCGGCGCGCCGAGTTCGGCGAGCAGAGCCTCGGCGCTCGCCAGCGGCGCCGAGCAGCTGCTGCCGCGGCACACGTAGGCGATGGTGCCCTCGCGGGCGGTCTTCTGCGCCAGTGCCGGCGGCAGGTCGGTGGCGTCGGCGGGTATGGCGAGCACCAGGCGCCGGGGCGCATACACGCGCGAGAGTTCCCGACCCCACGCGGCGATGGCGGAGTGCTCTCCGCGCAGGATCACGATCTCGGTCGGCTGCAGCACTTCCTCCAGTGCCACGAGCAGGCTCGCGTGCGTCTGCGGATGGCGGGTGAGCGGCAGCCAGAACGAGCGCAGCGTGTGCTCGGCGGCGGCGAGGTAGCGCGGCTCACCCAGCAGATAGCCGTAGCGCAGCAGCGCGGTCGCGGCGATGCCGTTGCCCGCAGGGGTGGCATCGTCGCCGAAGGTCTTGGAACGATGGATCAGCGTCTCGTGGTCATCGGAGGTGAAGTAGAAGCCCCCGCCCGCGGGGTCCGCGAAGTGCTGCAGCAGCACCTCCAGGAGCTGCTGCGCGAAGCCGAGCTCGTGCGCGCGGAAGCGCACCTGCTGCAGCTCGAGTATCGCGTCGGCGAGGTAGGCGTAGTCATCCAGGTAGGCGTTCAGGTGCGCCTGCCCGTCCTTGGAGGTGGCCAGCAGCCGCCCCTCGCGCCAGTGGGTGCGGCGAATGAAATCGAGCGCGCGGGTGGCGGAGTCTGCGAGGTCCGCCCGCTCGAGCGCGCGCGCGGCGATCGCCATGCCGCGGATCATGAGCGCGTTCCAGGAGGCGAGTACCTTCTCATCGCGCGCCGGGCGCACCCGCGTGTCGCGCACCGCGAGTAGCTTCGCGCGCGCAGCGGCGAGCAGCTTCTCCACCGCTTCCGGCGAGCGCTGGGTGGCCGCGGCGATCTCCTGAAGCGGCCGCGCGACGTACAGGTGCCACTTGCCCTCGAAGTTGGCGGGGCGGTCAAGCCCGTAGCGCGGCGCGAACACGGCAAACTCCGCGGCACTGAGTGCGGCCTCCACTTCCGTGCGCTCCCAGGCGTAGAAGCGGCCCTCGTGCCCCTCGGAATCCGCATCGAGGCTCGAGTAGTAGCCGCCCGCCGGCGCCTGCATCTCGCGCAGCGTCCAGGCGCTGATCGCCTGCGCGATGTGCGCGTAGTCTGCGTCCCCGGTGGCGAGCGCCGCCTGCGCGTAGGCGGCGAGCAGCTCGCCGTTGTCGTACAGCATCTTCTCGAAGTGCGGGATCATCCAGAACTCATCGACCGCGTAGCGGCAGAAGCCCCCGGCGAGCTGGTCGTTGATGCCGCCGTCGGCCATGCGCCGCAGGGTGAGCGTCGCCATGTACAGCGCCTGCAGGTCAGGCTCCGCCGCGGCGCTGCTCGCGTGCCAGCAGCGCAGGAGCCACGTGATCATCTGCGGCCGCGGGAACTTCGGTGCGCCGCCGAAGCCGCCGTGCTGCGGATCGAACATGCGCGCGAGTTGCGCACGGCACTCCCGCAGCGGCGCGTCGCTGAATTCGGTGGCGGCAGGGGCCGGCGGCGGCTCCAGGCTCGCGAGCGCCCTCATCAGCGCCTCGTTCTGCGCGCGCAGCTCCGGGGCGTGCTGCCCGTAGTAGTCCGCCACGCGCTGCAGCACGTCCCGGAAGGCGGGCAGGCCGTAGCGCGCCTCCTTGGGGAAGTAGGTGCCGCCGAAGAAGGGCTTCTGGTCGTCGTGCGTCAGGAACATCGTCAGCGGCCAGCCACCGCTGCGCTGCGTGAGCATCTGCTGCGCGATCTGGTAGATGCGGTCGATGTCGGGCCGTTCCTCGCGGTCGACCTTGATGTTGATGAAGCGCTCGTTGAGCAGCCGTGCCGTATCTTCGTCCTCGAAGCTCTCGCTCTCGAGCACGTGGCACCAGCGGCAGGCGGAGTAACCGACGCTGAGGTGAATGGGCTTGCCGCTCGCGCGCGCCGCATCGAGCGCCTCGGCGCCCCACGGATACCAGTCGACCGGGTTATGGGCGTGTTGGCGCAGGTACGGGCTCGTCTGGCTGCCCAGTCGATTGGTGTATTTCGGCGTGCCGTCGGCGTTGCGGTGAGCGATGTCCATGGCGCGATTGTATACTTCGGGGCCGCCCCAGCTTCCCCGGACTCCCCCTTTGACATCCTCTCCCGCCGCTGCCGCCGTCCCGGGATTGCCCATCCTGTGTCTGAAGCGTGGCGAGGAGCGGCGCCTCGGCGCCGGTCACCTGTGGGTGTTCAGCAACGAGATCGACACCGCGCGCACGCCGCTTGCGGGCTTTGCGCCCGGGGCACTCGCGCAGCTGCGTACGCACCGCGATGCCTTTGTCGGCTACGTCGGCGTCAATCCGCACGCGCTCATCTGCGCGCGCATCCTCTCGCAGGTGCCCGGGCGGCCCGTGGATGCGGGGCTGCTCGAGGCGCGCCTGCGCGCAGCGCTCTCGCTGCGCGAGCGGCTGTACCCCGCACCGTATTACCGCTGGGTGTTCGGGGAGTCCGATCTCCTGCCGGGGCTCGTGCTCGATCGCTACGGCGACGTCGTGGTCGGCCAGATCGCCACCGCGGCCATGGAGAGTCTGAAGGAGCCCGTCAGCGCCGCGGTGCGCGCGGTGGTGAACCCCGCGACGCTCTACTGGAAGAACGACTCCGGCGCCCGCGAGCTCGAGCAGCTCCCGCGGCTGAGCGAGGCCGCCTTCGGCAACGTCCCCGAGAGGCTGACGGTGCAGGAGTCGGGGCTCACGTTCGCCGTGCCCCTCGGCGGGGGCCAGAAGACCGGCTGGTTTTACGACCAGAGCGCCAACCGGCAGCGGCTCGCGCGTTATGTTTCCCCCGGCGCCCGCGTGCTCGATGTGTGCAGCTACGCCGGCGCCTGGTCCGTCACCGCGCTCAGGGCCGGCGCCGCGAGCGCGCTGGCGGTGGATTCCTCGCCGGGCGCGCTCGAGGCCGCGCAGGCCAACGCGGGCGCGAACGGCGTGCAGCTCAAGACCCTGCGCGCGGATGCCTTTGATGCGCTGAAGCTGCTGGCAGGGCAGGGGCAGAGCTTCGAGGTGGTCATCCTCGACCCGCCCGCCTTCATCAAGCGAAAGAAGGACCTCGCCCAGGGCCAGGCGGCGTACCGCAAGCTCAACCAGCTCGCGCTCGCGCTGCTCGCCGAGGGGGGGACGCTCGTGTCGTGCTCCTGTTCGTACCATCTGGCGAGCGAGGAGCTGCAGCACGCCATCCAGGCGGCCGCGCGCCACGAGGGGCGCTTTGTGCAGATCCTGGAGTCCGGCGGCCAGTCCCCGGACCATCCCGTGCACCCGGCCATCCCTGAAACGAGGTACCTGAAGGCCTTCTTCTGCCGCGTCACGCGTGCGGTCGGCTAAACTTCGCGCCTCATGCTGACTTACCCTGGCTTTAACCCCATCGCCTTCGAACTTGGCCCCGTGAAGGTCCACTGGTACGGCATCATGTACCTGCTGGGCTTCGCGGGCGGCTGGTGGCTCGCACGGCGCCGTGCCGCCAAGCCCGGCTCCACCTGGAAGCCGGATGACGTTGACGATCTGATCTTCTTTGCCATGCTCGGGGTGATCCTCGGCGGGCGTCTCGGCTACGTGCTGTTCTACGGGCTGAAGTTCTGGGCGAGCGACCTGTGGTACCCGCTGAAGATCTGGGAGGGCGGCATGTCCTTCCACGGGGGACTGCTCGGGGTGGTCGCGGCGCTGACGCTGTTCGCCTGGCGCCGTCGCCGCAACGCCGCCGATGTCTATGACTTCACCGCGCCGCTGCCGCCGCTGGGGCTGTTCTTCGGGCGCATCGGCAACTTCATCAACAGCGAGCTGTGGGGCAAGGTCACCACCGTGCCGTGGGGCTTCAGGGTGAACGGCGTCGTGCGCCATCCCTCGCAGCTGTACGAGGCGGCGCTTGAGGGGCTGCTGCTGTTCATCGTGATGTGGTGGTACACCGCCAGGCCGCGCCCGCGACTCGCCCCTTCCGGCCTGTTCCTGCTGGTCTACGGCCTGTCGCGCTCGCTGGTGGAGTTCGTGCGCGTGCCGGATGAGCACATCGGCTACCTGGCGGGCGGCTGGTTCACCGAGGGGCAGCTGCTGTCACTGCCGATGATCGTGGCCGGCGCGGCGCTGCTCGCGTGGGCTTACCGCGAGCGCGTCCCTTCCGGCAACTACCGCGCCACGCCATGAGGCAGTACCTGGAGCTGCTGCGGCTGATCCGCACCGAGGGCGTGCGCAAGAGCGACCGTACCGGCACCGGCACGCTGTCGGTGTTCGCCCAGCAGCTGCGCTTTGACCTGGCGCAGGGTTTCCCCCTGGTCACCACCAAGAAGGTGCACCTGCGCTCGGTCGTGTACGAGCTGCTGTGGTTTCTGCGCGGGGAGACCAACGTCGCCTGGCTGCACGAGCACGACGTCAGCATCTGGGACGAGTGGGCCGATGCCAACGGGGAGCTCGGGCCGGTGTACGGCAAGCAGTGGCGCGCCTGGCGCACGGCGGAGGGCGACTCCATCGACCAGATCGAGAGCGCCGTGCAGCTGCTGAAGACCAACCCCGACTCGCGCCGCATCATCGTCAGTGCCTGGAACGTGGGCGAGCTCGCGCGCATGCACCTCATGCCCTGCCACGCGTTCTTCCAGCTGTACGTGGCCGGCGGACGGCTCTCCTGCCAGATGTACCAGCGCAGCGCCGATGTGTTCCTCGGCGTGCCCTTCAATATCGCCAGCTACGCGCTGCTCACGCACATGTTCGCGCAGCAGTGCGATCTGGAGCCCGGCGAATTCATCTGGACCGGCGGCGACTGCCACCTGTACCTGAATCACCTCGCGCAGGCGGACCTGCAGCTCAGTCGCACACCCTACCCGCTGCCGCAGCTGCGCATCCTGCGCCGCCCGCAGAGCATGTTTGATTACCACTTCGAGGACTTTGAGTTTGTGAACTACCAGCATCACGACAGCATCCGCGCCGCGGTGGCCGTATGAGCGGCCGCGAAAGCCGCAAGGCACCTCCCCTCGAGGTGCGCGCGTCCTCGCTGCACGGCTTCGGGGTGTTCGCGACCGGGCGCATCAGGAAGGGCACGCGCGTGCTGGAGTACCTGGGCGAGCGCGTCTCGCACGCCGAGGCGGACCGCCGCTACGACGACAAGGACGAGGACGACAACCACACCTTTCTCTTCATCGTCGATGCGCGCACCGTGATCGATGCCGGCGTCGACGGCAACGAAGCGCGCTTCATCAACCACGGCTGCGATCCGAACTGCGAATCGGTGATCGAGAGCCGGCGCGTGTTCATCGAGGCGATCCGCGACATCGCCCCCGGAGAGGAGCTCACCTACGACTACCAGATCCAGCGCGAGCCGAGTGACCCGCCGAACGTGGATGCGATCTTCGCCTGCCGCTGCGGCGCGGCCGCCTGCCGCGGCACCATGCTGTGGCCGCCGCCGCCGGCGAAGCGCGCGCGCCCCGCGCCGCGCGCGCGGCGCCGCTGAGCCCCGTCCCCGAGCGCTGAGCCGCCGATGCAGCCGGGCCGCCGCGTAAGCGTCTCCGCCGTGGTCAGCGCCACGGGGATCGTGTACGGCGACATCGGTACCAGCCCGCTCTATGCTCTAGATACCGCGCTCAAGGCCGCCGGCGGCTTTGACCGTGAGGTGGTGCTCGGGGTGCTGTCGCTGATTTTCTGGGCACTCACCATCTCGGTGACGCTCAAGTACCTGGTCGTGATCATGCGTGCCGACAACCAGGGCGAGGGCGGGATCCTGGCGCTGTTCGCGCTGGCGCAGCGACGGCTCATCATCGGCAGCCGCTGGGCCAAGATCGCCGTGGGCCTGGCGCTCGCCGGCACCGCGTTCTTCTTCTGCGACGCGCTCATCACGCCTGCGATCTCGGTGCTGGGGGCGGTCGAGGGCCTGGAGGTGCTGAGCCCGGATTTTCAGCGCTACGTGATCCCGGTGACCCTCGGGGTCATCGTCGTCTTATTTGCGGCGCAGCGCCGTGGCACGGCGCGGGTTGCCAGCCTCTTTGGTCCCATCATGGTGGCGTGGTTTGTTGTGATTGCGGTGATCGGCGCGATCCCGCTGGTGCGCAACCCCCGGGTGCTCGCCGCCCTCAACCCCTACGAGGGAATCTCCCTGCTGCTGCACCATCCGCCCGTCGCACTCGCGATCATCGGCGCGGTGTTCCTCGCCATCACCGGCGGGGAGGCGCTCTATGCGGATATGGGTCACTTCGGTAAGCAGCCGGTGCGCATCGCCTGGTTTGCGCTCGTGGCCCCGGCGCTGGTGATCAACTACTTCGGCCAGGGGGCGATGCTGCTCGAGCTCGGTCAGCCGGTGGAGCATGCGCTGTATCGACTGGTGCCGGCGCAGATCCTGCCGTGGATGGTGATGCTGGCGACCGCCGCCGCAGTCATCGCCTCCCAGGCGACGATCTCGGGGGCCTTCTCGATGGCGCGTCAGGCAGTGCACCTCGATCTGCTGCCGCGCCTGCGGGTGCTGCAGACCTCGGCCCAGGAGATGGGCCAGATCTATGTTCCCATCGTCAACTGGCTGGTGTTCCCGGCGGTGGTGCTGTTCGTGGTGGGATTTGGCTCCTCGGACGCGCTCGGCGGTGCCTACGGCTCGGCGGTCGTGGGCACGATGCTCGTGACCACGATCCTCGGGGCGTTCGTGGCGGCGACGCAGTGGAACTGGCCGAAGTGGCAGGTCGGGGGCCTCTTTGGCCTGATGCTGATCACCGACTGTGCGTACGTGGCCGGCAACCTCACCAAGGTGCCCCACGGCGGCTGGATCCCGCTCACGCTCGGGGCGGTGCTGTGCCTCATCTTCACCACTTGGCGCAACGGGCGCCTGGAGCTGCGGCATGCGCTCGCGAAGCTGGCGGTGCCGCGCAGCGAGCTCGGCAAGCTCGTCGCGGGCGTGCACCGTGTCCCCGGCACCGGGGTGTTCCTGGCAAGCAACGCGAACCTGGTGCCCTCGGCCCTGATCCGCAACATCGAGCACAACTGTGTAGTGCACCAGCGCGTCATCATCCTCAACGTCGAGATCGCCGATACGCCCCGTCAGGATCCCGTGCGGCGCCTGCGCATCGAGGAGCCGGTACCGGGCGTGCACTTCATCACCGCGCGCTTTGGCTTCATGGAGACCCCCGACGTGGCAGAGGCGCTCAAGGCGTGCCGCGCGCGCGGCCTGCGGGTGTTCACCGAGGACAGCTCCTTCTTCGTCGGTCGCCACGTGGTGCGCGCCCGCCCGCTGCCGGGGTTGCGCGGCCTGCAGCGGCGGCTGTTCGCGCGCATGCAGCAGTACAGCACCCA
>DATIXW010000092.1:0-3810 GCA_035518135.1 Steroidobacteraceae bacterium | reverse complement strand
CGCACACCCCGATTACTGGTACCCGCTCGCGTGGTCCGACGAGCTGCGCCGCGGGCGCACGCTCGGCCGGCGCTTCGCCGGCTTCCCCATCGTGCTGTATCGGGGCGAGAGCGGCCGGGCCTTCGCGCTCGAGGACCGCTGCGCCCATCGCCAGGTACCGCTTCACATGGGGGTGGTGAGCGGGGACGAGCTCAAGTGCCACTACCACGGCTGGCGCTACGACTGCGCGGGACGCTGTGTGGACGTGCCCTACCTGGGGCGCGAGCGCCTGCCCAACGGGGTGCGCAGCTACCCCGTGGCCGAGATCGACGGCCTGCTGTTCGTGTTCCCCGGAAATCCTGCGCTTGCCGAGTCGCGGTTGCCCGGGCCGCTCGGCGCGGCGATGCGCAGCGACTACAAGACCCGCCGCCTGAACCGCCAGGTCGCCTGCCACTACAGCTTCATGCACGAGAATCTGTTCGACATGAACCACCAGTTCATGCACCGCAAACAGATGGGCTCGATCAAGGCGCAGTGTCTGGGCCGCGCTCATGGGGAGAACTGGGCGCAGGTGGAATACAGCTTCAGCCGCACCGGCGGCAGCTCCTCGCTCGGCGAGCGGGTCATCGTCGATCTGGTGCGCTCGCGCAGTGACCGGCGCCAGGAGTTCAGCGATCACATGCGCATCCGCACCGACTACCCTTACCAGAGTCTCAAGGTCTGGCTGGGCCGCAACATCGACCTGCACGGCGATGCCGTGCTCGATGTGTGGCTGGGCTACACCCCGCTCGATCCCGAGCAGCGCACCAACCGCACCTTCGGCTTCCTGTCGGTGAAGAAGCCGCCCGTTCCCGGGCTGATCCACGCGGTCTGGCCCTTCGTGGTGTGGTTCACGGAGAACATCTTCCGCGAGGACAAGGAGATCGTGGAGTGCGAACAGCGCGCCTACGATGCACAGGGCGCCGACTGGAACAACGAGGTGTTCCCGCCCATCCGCGACCTGCGCGCGGTGCTCGCCCGCTGCGGACAGCCGCTCGCCAGCGAGGCTCTCGCCCCGTTTGCACCCTAGCCGTTGAACGGCAGCCTGAGGCCGGGCCGAGGCCAGGGACAGCGCCACAGCGTTCCGGTGCTCGAGCAGGTGACCCAGGCGGTGCGCAGGTCCACCCCGCCGAAGCAGATGTTGGTGGTCACCTCGTCCGCAAAGGCGATGTGCTCGTAGGCGCCGCCCGGCTGGAACACCGTGATGCCGCCATTCCACAGCGTGCCGACGCAGATCCGCCCGGACTGCTCCACCGCGAGGCTGTCCAGCCACTGAAACCCCGGCAGCGTGCATACCACGCGTCCCGGGGCGATGGAGGTCTGGCCCGCCATGACGCCCGGTTCGGGCAGATCGAATTCATAGAGCCGTCCGACCATGCAGTCGGCCATGTAGAGCTTGCGCTCATCGGGCGAGAGGCCGATGCCGTTGGGCGAGAAGAGCTCGCTGCGCCAGCGCACGATGCGTGAGCCGTCGGGGCGGGCGTAATAGACCGCGCCGAGCCGCCGGTTCTCCCCGTCCGAGTAGCCGAGGCAGGTGAACCAGAACCCGCCGGTGGAATCGAACACCAGATCGTTGGGGCTGTTGAGCGGGCGGCCTTCGCACGCGTCATAGAGCGTGGTGAATGCGCCCGTACGCAGGTCCACGCGCTGGATGCTGCCGCCGTCGTACCGCGGGGGCGGACCGGCCGGCAGATTCGTGTCCCCCTCACTCCAGAGCCAGGCGCCGCCGTTGTTGCAGACATAGACCGCGCCGTCGGGTCCGATGGCCGCGCCGTTCGGCCCGCCGCCGAGCTCGGCGATGGTCTGGCGCTCGCCCTTGGGACTCACCCGCGTGAGCGTGCCGCGGCGGATCTCCACGAGCACCACCGAGCCGTCCGCCATTGCGACTGGCCCTTCGGGAAACTGAAGACCCGCAGCCACCTGCTCCATGCCGTGAGTGTACGTCAGGGCGCGTGCCAGCTCGCGTCAGGGTCGAAGCTCTCGATGGCGGCGGCACGCTCGGCGGTCTTTGCACCCAGGTCTTTCTCGAACAGGATGCCGTGCTGGTCGATGATGAACGTCATCACGCCGGAGTCGCCGTAGCGGGCCGGATAGGCGAGGAGGGCGAATCCGGCGGTCATGCGGCCGTCCGTTCCGAGATAGTTGCGTGCCCCGCCGGGTGCATGCGCGCCCTGGCGCGTGAGGATCCGGAACAGGTAGCCCTTGTAGGGCTGACGATGCCCGGAGGAGGCACTCTCGCCGACCGGATAGCCGGCGGCGCGCGCCTGCGCGACCAGGGGTCCGAGCGGGCTCGGCCGCTCCCCCGGCTGCACCGGCCAGTACAGTCCGTCGTGCGCCCCGGCACGGCTGAGAAAGTGCTGGGCGTACACCTTGGGCCCGTGCACCGCTGCGCCAAGTGCCGCGTACTCGCGCTGGGCACGCACGTACTCGCGGCACACTTCCATCACCGCCAGCTCGTTGCGCCCCACCCGCCGGTTCAGGATCTCCTGTGCGCCGGATTGCGCATCGAAGTGCCAGCCTGAGCCCGAGCTCACGAGCGGAATCGGCAGCGGCCAGGACTGCGCGCCGACGATGAGCACCGCGCGCTTCGCGGAAACCGGCTCGATGCGGTGTGCGCGCGCATACTCGGCCGCGAACCGCGCCCGTGCCTCGCGATCCGCGACCGCATCTCCCGACTCCACCAGTACACGGCCCGCGGGACCGAGAATCCGCTCCAGTCGCGCCGGATCGTTGGCGCGGACCGCATCGGCCAGCGCCGTGGCCGCCCTCTCGGGGGTATCGAAGCTCTCGGGGGCGGCTTCGGCGCCCTTCGCCCGCGCGGCAAGCGGCAGGCTCAGGCTGGCGGCGAGCGCGAATGCGCAAACGCAGGCGGGTCTCATCGGTGCGTTCCTCCGCTTGGCGCACTGCCGCCGTGCGAGCCGCCGCCGTGCATCCCGCCGCCGTGCATCCCGCCGCCACCCTGCGGCGCTGAAATCCCGCGGCTGGCCGAGCCGCGGGCGGCCTCGCCCCGGACCTGCTCCCCGGAACCGAACGACTCGAATGCCGGCGGCATACGAGCGGGCGCGGCCGGTGGCGGCGGCGGCACGGGGCGCGGCACGGGGCGCGGCTCACCCGGGCGCGGCTCGTGGCCTGGCTCACCGGCGCGCGGCGTGATCACACGGGGCTCGCCGCCACGCTCGGTGGGCGCAGGGCCTGCGCGCGGCTCCACGGGCTGGGGGAAGCCTCGATACGCGCCGCGGTTTGCGGCCTGGGCGCCGAGGAAGCGAGTGGCCGTGGCGGCGTCGCGATAGGGCACGCCCCTGCGGTGCGCGGGATCGTGCCCCCACCGCGCCCACTGCCCCGGCCGTGCCGGCGAGCTGCGCGGTACGACGAGTGCGCGCCCCGCCCAGTTCCAGCGACACCATCCCCACAGGGGTCCGACCACGACCAGCGCCGGGCCGAAACCGATCAGCAGCCCCGGCTCGTAGACCACATCCGGCGGCGGCGGGAACTCGTACGGCATGTCATCGGGCCAGGGCCAGCCGCCATAGACAATCGTCGGATCGTAATAGGGCACGTACACCACAGCGGGATTGGCCGGCTCGATGGTGATGGCGCCGCTCTGCTGCGCGACGCTCTCCTGCGGCGTCGAGCGCAGCGCACCGGCCTCGCTCGCGCGCGCGCGCAGCCGCTGCACCGAGTCCATCACGTCCGCCTGCTGCTCGAGAAAGGCATCCCCGAGCTGCTCGGTCCACTCGAGGTTGACGTTCATCATGCGCAGCACCTCGGGGAAGGGCACCAGCGCCTTGACGC
>DATIXW010000091.1:0-13321 GCA_035518135.1 Steroidobacteraceae bacterium | reverse complement strand
AGCTCATCCCCCGGGGCCGGCTCGAGGTGCCCATTGCCCCGGGTGCCTATGGCTTCAAGGTCTCCGCCGGGGCGGGCGTGCTCGCCCCGGATGCCCTGGTGCAGGTCGAGGTTGTATCCGGCCAGACCGCACACTGCCGCGTGCACATCAGGCCCGTGTTCGACCCGCCGGCGCGGGGCTGGTATGCCGCCGATCTGCACCATCACGCCGATCAGGCCGAAGCGGTGACGCCGCCCGAGGATCTCGCCCGCTCCCAGCTGGCAGCCGGTCTCAATGTACTGTTCGTCAGCGACCATGACTCCACCGCTAACCACGCGGCGCTGCTGAAGATCGCCCGCGAGCGGCACGTGGCCTTCATCCCGGGCATCGAACTGTCGCCGTCCTGGGGTCACTTCAACGCCTATCCGCTCAAGGTCGGCGCGCGCCTGGCGATCGACACCGGTACCGCCCCCATCGGCGCGGTGCTGCAGGAGGCACGCCGCGAAGGCGCGACGGTGGTGCAGGTTAATCATCCCTTCATCCCCTACGGGTACTTTTCCAGCGTGGCCGCCGGGGTTGCGCCCGGCGGTTTTGACGGCGCCTTCGACCTGGTGGAGATCAATTCGACGGTGCCCGGGGATGATGCGAAAGTGCTGGCGCGGCTATGGCACTACTGGAATGAAGGGCGGCACTATTTCCTCTCCGGCGGCAGCGATACGCACAACGTCTGGAGCGAGCAGTCCGGGCTCGTACGCACCTTCGTGCACGTGGCTGGCGCGGTCACTGCCGAGGCGTTCGCCTCCGCACTTAAGGCCGGTCACGCCTACGTGACTTACGGACCCATCGTCTATCCGGCCACCATGTTCGGTAGCGCAATCCGTGCCGTCCCCGGCCAGAGTGCGGTGCTCGCCTTCGAGCTCGGGTCCGTGGCCGGGCTCAGGAAGGTCGAACTGATCGGCGATGGACAAGCGCGCGAGACGCGCACCTTCGAAAACGCGCCGCTCACTACCCACGTCGACTTCACGGTGCAGCCGCAGCAGCGGCGCTGGTACGCGCTCGTCGTCGAGGACCAGCTCGGCCGCCGCGCGTACACGGATCCAATCTGGGTGGCCGCGGGCGACGCGGCGGCAGCACGTCCTTGAGCACTGCAACACCCATTGAAGGTGCCGCCAGCCTCCCGGCGAGCGGTTCACTGCTGGCCGCACAGATCCGCACGATCGTGCTGCTGTTTGCCGGTTACGCGGCCTGCTACTACTGCCGGGCCGATCTGTCGGTGGCCACCCCGCTTCTGGCGGAGGAGCTTGGCAGGCGCGGCATGAGTCACGGTGAGGCGCTGGTCCGGCTGGGGTCCATCACCTCCTTCGGGGTGCTCGCCTACGCGTTCGGCAAGTTCTTCCTCACCGGGCTCGGGGACTACTGGGGCGGACGGCGCAATTTCCTGATCGGCGTGGGCGGCGCCGCGACATTCACGCTGCTATTCGGGCTGTCCGGCACGCTGCCGCTGTTCACCCTTGCCTGGGTGGGCAATCGCCTCACGCAGTCGGTGGGTTGGGCGGGCCTGATCAAGGTTTCCTCGAAGTGGTTCAACTACACCTCCTACGGCTCCATCCTCGGCATCCTCAGCATCAGCTACCTGGTGGGAGACGCGCTGGCGCGCCAGCAGATGGGAATGCTGATCGAGCACGGCTACGGCTGGCGCGCCCTGTTCATGTTTGCCGCCGCCGTGGCCGCGGTCGCACTGCTGGCCAGCTTCCTGTGGCTGCGCGAGTCGCGCGCCGATGCCGGTCACGCGCCGGCGAAGGCCAATCCGCTGAACCTGTTCGCGCAGACGGAGGCGCCGCCGGCAGGGGTGTGGGCGCTGCTGCAACCGCTTTTGCGCAGCCGTGCATTCCTGCTGGTCTGCCTGCTGTCCTTCGGATGCACGATCATCCGTGAGACCTTCAACACCTGGACGCCACAGTACCTGCGCGACCAGTTGGGCTTCAGCACGGCTCATTCCGCGACCGTCAGCGCAGTGTTTCCGGCCGTTGGCGTGCTCTCCGTGCTCGCCGCCGGCTGGCTGAGCGACCGTCTGGGGCTCAACGGTCGCGCGCTGCTGATGTTCCTGGGACTGACCGGAGCGGCGGCTGCGCTGCTGTTGCTGATGGGCGTGCATCCGGGCAGCGCCAGTGCGCTCTTTCCCGTGCTCATGATCGGGATCGTCGCGTTCTGCCTGCTGGGACCGTATTCCTACCTGGGTGGAGCGTTCGCGCTGGATTTCGGCGGCAAGCAGGCGAGCGCGGCTTCCTCCGGCATCATCGACGGCATCGGCTACATCGGCGGCGCGCTCGCCGGGGACACCGTGGCGCGCATCGCACGCGCCTTCGGCTGGGAGGGGGTCTTCGTGTCGCTGGCGGTGGTCAGCGCGGTTGCCGCCGTGTGCGCCGGGATCCTTTACGTCCTGAACACGAAGGCCGCAAAATCCGCGCATGAGTGAATCTCAAGGAGTTCGCCGCATCTTGGCGGCGCCGGAGACCCTGACGGTCGAGTGGGCAGACGGGGCGCGCAGCGAGTACTCGAGCCTGTGGCTGCGCGATAACGTCCCGGAAGACCGCGACGCCTACAGCGGGCAGCGCCTGGTCGATATCGCGGACGTACCGGCCAGCCCGCGCATCCGCAGCGCCGTACGCGAGGACGGCGCGGTGCGCATCGACTGGGACGGCGAGGTTCGTACGGCATCCTTCAAGCTTCAATGGCTGCGCGCCCATCGTCCCGAGGCGCCGGTACAGCGCCCGGAACTGCAGGTGCGCACCTGGCTCGAAGGCCAGCGCCTCGATGCCCGGCGGGATTTCGCCTGGACGAGCGTGGCCACGCTGTCGGCCGTGCCGAGCGCGCGCCTTACATGGCTTACGCGCCTGGTGCAGGACGGGCTGGCCTTCCTTGAGGAAGTTCCCGCGCGCGAAGGCGCGATTCTTGAGGTCATGCCGCTCATCGGGCGTGTGCTCGAGACCAACTACGGCCTCACCTTCGACGTGCGCTCGGTGGCGCAGCCGGAAAACCTCGCCTACTCCGATCTGGGGCTCGGGCTGCACACCGACAATCCCTACCGCGAGCCCGTGCCGGGATTCCAGGCACTGCATGCGCTCGTGACTTCGAACGAAGGCGGCGAGAGCCTGTTCGCCGACGGCTTCGCGCTCGCAGCGCAGCTGCACAGCGAAGCGCCCGATGATTTCGCCCTCCTCGCCGGCACGGCGGTACCCTTCCTCTACCGCTCGCAGGACGCGGAACTCTACGCCGAGCGGCCGCTGATCCAGCTGTCCACTACGGGGGTGGTGCGGGCGGTCCATTACAACAGCCGCTCCATTGCCCCGCTCAGCATCGCCCCTGCCGCGGCGGCGCGTTTCTATGCCGCCTATCGGCGCTTCGCCTCGCTGCTACGGGAGCCACGCTACCAGCTGCACACGCGCCTGGGGGCCGGCACGCTCGTGGTGTTCGACAATCAGCGCATCCTGCACGGTCGCACCGCCTTCTCCTCGGCGCGCTTTGCGCGCCACCTGCGCGGCTGTTACCTCAGCCGCGACAGCGTCTACAGCCAGAGCGCACTGCTGCGTCGCCGGCTCGCCGAGGTGCCCGCGTGAGCGTTGCCGCGGAAGTCATGTCGCTCTACGAGCGACGGGGCGCGGGCGCCTACTTCGGCGAGCGCGTATCGATGACCGAGCACGCGCTGCAGGCTGCGCATTTTGCCCGCGTGCAGGGTGCGCCCGATAACCTGGTGATCGCGGCGCTGCTGCACGATGTGGGGCATCTGCTGGAGGCCGTCCCGGAGGCCATCGAGGACTGGGTGAGTGACGCGCATCACGAGGAAAGCGGGGCACGCTGGCTGGCGCAGCGCTTCGCGCCCGACGTGTCCGAGCCGGTGCGGCTGCACGTGCCGGCCAAGCGCTACCTTTGCGCCGTGGATCCACACTACTTCGCGCAGCTCAGTCCGGCCTCCGTTCACACCCTGAAGCTGCAGGGCGGCCCGATGTCCGAGGCGGAAGTTGCGCGCTTCGAGCAGGAGCCCTACTACCGCGAGGCGGTGCGTGTGCGCCACTGGGACGATCAGGGCAAGGTTGCAGGGCTTGCCACGCCGGGCCTGCGCGAGTACGCCGTCCTCATCGAGGCACTGTCACGCGCCAGAACCGCGGCAGACTAGCGCCCCCGGACACCGGTATGCCTCGCCTGGCTGCAGCGCATACCCATCCGCTTTTCACGTGAACCCGAGCTCCGGCGCCGCTGCGCTGCGCAAGGTGCGCACCCGTCTGGTGGCGTTTCTCGGCGTGCTCTACTTCGCGGCCTTCATCGACCGTGTGAACGTCGGCTTCGCAGCCGCACAGATGCACCGCGACCTGGGGTTCTCGCCCTCGGTCTACGGCCTCGGGGCCGGTGTCTTCTTCCTCGGCTATTGCCTGTTCGAGATCCCGAGCAACCTGATCCTGCATCGGCTGGGCGCACGACGCTGGATCGGCCGCATCATGATTTCCTGGGCAGTCGTCGCCGCCGGGATGGCCTTCATCAGGACCCCGGCCGGTTTCTACGGACTGCGTCTGCTGCTCGGCATTGCCGAGGCCGGCTTCTTCCCGGGGGTGCTTTACTATCTGACGTACTGGCTGCCCGCGGCCGAGCGCGCGCGTCTGATCGGCACGTTCATGGTGGCGATCCCGGTCTCCACGGCGGTGAGCGGCCCGCTCTCGAGCCTGCTGCTGGGGCTCGATGGCGCGTGCGGCCTCGCGGGCTGGCAGTGGTTGTTTCTGATTGAAACCATTCCGTCGCTGGTGCTGGGATTGCTCACGCTGCGCTTCCTGAGCGATACACCCGCGCAAGCGCCGTGGCTGGACCCGGAGGAACGCACCTGGCTGACGGACACGCTGGCGCGCGAGGCCAGCTCCCCGCTGGGCACCGCGGATGCTTCGGTGTGCGCGACGCTCCTGAATGGACGCGTGCTCGCGCTGGCGGCCTGTTACTTCGGCGCGGACCTCGGGCTCTACGGGGTGGTGTTCTGGATCCCGCAGATCTTCGCCGCTGCGGGGATACCCGCGCGCGCCATCGGCCTTACGGTGGCACTGCCTTACGCTGCGGCTGCGGTCGGCATGATCGCCTGGTCGCGCCACTCGGACCGCAGCCGCGAGCGCACGCGCCACATCGCGCTCGCCTCTCTCGTGGGTTTCATCGGGCTCGCCCTCAGCGCGGTACTGCACGGCTCAGCCATCCTCGCCGTCTTGTCGTTCACCGTTGGGGTTACCGGCACCCTTGCGATGCTGCCGATCTTCTGGACGCTCCCCAGCGCCACGCTGCGCGGCGTCGCGGCCGCAGCGGGTCTCGCCTTCATCAACGCTGTGGGTAATCTCGGCAGCTTCGCCGGACCGTACCTGGTCGGCTGGATTAAGGAGGCGAGCGGCAGCTTCACGTGGGGGCTGCTCACGGTGGCCGCAGGCGTACTGCTCAGCGGCGTCATCGCCTTGCTGCTCAGGCACGACGCGCGCGCGCAATATGCCGAAATTCCTGCGTCCTTTCGTCCCGGTGCATAATGCATCGGTCCTAAGAGGTGTTCTGAAAAAACCAAAGGTCCCAATGGACATCGATCCCGGCGCGATTGCCTACATACCCTCCACGGGAGCCCGACGAGTTCACGACACCCCGCTCGTCGTTGCGAGCGAGGCGAGCCTCGCGGGCTACGGGCTTCTGGTCGATGATCCGCAAGCGTGCAAGATCGAGATCGTGCGCTGGCCGGCACAGGGGTGGCGCACGATCGATGCGAACAGCGGCGACCAGGGTGGCGTCGCGGAGGGACTGTTCGAGTTCTCTTGGAAGGGCGAGACGCTGTTCGCACGCAACAACGCCGTCGGCGACAGTTACCTGTTCGGGTGGAGCACCTGGCCCGAGCAGGCATCGGCAGAGCACACCGGCAGGGTGCGCGAACGCGCGCTCATCTGGCGTGCCAACTATCATCCCGACGGCGGGCAGCTGTTCTATCCGCTCAATGGCAAGAGCTTCGTCGTGCCACTCGCGTTGCCTGGCGACGACGTGACCCCCGAATCCTTCGTGACGTTCTGGTGCGATGGCCGCCGCGGCCTTTACCTGCATCCGAACGTGTGGCATGGGGCGGTCGTGCCGCATGATGACGAAGCGCAGTTCCTCGACCGGCAGGGGCGCGTGCACGCGCGCGTCTCGGTCAACTTCGTCAAGGAGTTCGGCTGCTACCTTGGCGCACCGTTGCGAGCGCCGTAAGCGCGACCCCGGAGGCGCCGGCTCACTGGATCAAGGGCGGCGAGGGCCAAGAGCCCGACCATCAGCACCAATGGCTGCAGGCAGCCGATGCCGCCGAGGGAGAGCCACGCGCCCAGGCGCGTGGCGCGGTCTCGGCGAACCGCGCCAGGCGCTGCAGCAACTCCGGGAATTGGGCTTCGCTCAGGCTCACGCGGGCAGACGCCCGCGATGCTGGAGCCTCGGCAGCTGCTGGGAAGGCAGTCCGCTTCCGCATGGGGCGCCCAGCGAGGGCGCGCGGTTCAGGGCATGGCGAGAATCGCCTTCCAGTTGATGATGGCGTTCCACAGCAAGCGCTGGTCGCCGCGGTTCAAGTCGCGGTGCAGGGGGTTGAAGTTGAATGTGATCACGTGTCCCGTCCCGACGCGGAAATCCATGATTGCGCCGCGACCCATGAGCGATTCCTCGCCCCATGCCTGGCCGCTGACGACAAACGGCTCCCCTTCGCGATCCCCCCACTCGAGCACTATGGGGCTGCTGTCGATGGGGCCATCAAGACAAGTAGTGCAGTACGCCATGCGCAGCCAGCGGCGCGGCAGCGAGTAAAGCGCAAAGTTCTGCCGGAATACCCAGGTGCGCGGCGCATAGCCGTAGGCGATCGGATGGGTCGGGCGCGCGAACGACACGCGCACGTGCGCACCCGGGGTCTTGGCTACCGAGCTCTGCGAAGCGGCCGCGGAGGCTTCACCACCCCCAGAGGTGCGCGGCACGCCGCCCGCCTCGCGCCGCACGCCGCGCACCAGGCCGCCTTCCAGGGGGAGCATGGAGCCGTTGCCGAGGGTGATCAGCAGACCACCGGACTCCACGAATCGCTGCAGCTCGCCGAGTCCGGCGTAGCCGATGCCGCCGGTGATGTCCTCGGAGGAGGCCGGGGTTCCCAGGCTTGGCGTGGTGCTGGTCTTCTTGAAGGGCATCGGCGACCAGGCCTTGTAGAGGCCCTCGATCTGCTCGGCGAGCTCCAGGTCGACGTGCCCGTAGAGCAGCACGTCGTACTTGTCCTTGAGCCGACCGGCGCGGATGTCCTCATCGCGCACGTAGACGTAGGGAATATGACGCTGATCGAGCGTGTAGCGCGCCCAGCCGATGGTATCGGTGTCGGCCCATGGCACCCACAATCCCAGCCGCGGCACCGGCGCTTCGTGCTGCGCCACGTGCGGGAGTGAGCCGATGCTCACAAAATCAAGACCGATCCGGTCCGCGATCCCGTGCACGGCCGCGGCCAGGCCTGGCTGCGGCGCGAAGATCCAGGATCCGGCCGGATAGTCGGTGCCGTTCACGTCAAACGCCCGTTCTGCGATCGCCACCTTGAAGCGCGCAAGCGCGAAGCGTGCCTCGAGCAGGCCCTCCTGGCCGCTATCCTTCAGCAGGAAGGCCGGTCCCGTGCCGCTGACCGTTCCCTGCACGTGCGGCGCGCTGTGCAGCGGCGTGAGGGCCGCCGCACGTACCTGCGGATCGGCCGTCGGGACGACCTCGAGGTGGTAGTGCGCCGGCAATTCCCAGGAAACATCGTCGTAGGCTTCAGCGAAATGGTCCTTCGGGTAGTGCTGCGGGGTGAGCAGGTCCACCGCATAGTCGCGGTACGGCTGGTCGAGCCGCACGACGTAACTATCAGCCGGGAAGGTGCCCTCCTTGAGCGTGAGGGCCGAGGCCGCACGATGCACCTCGATTCCCAGCGACAGCAGTCGCCCCACCATCTGCGCGACGCGCTGGGGATCACCCTGCCCGTCCGGTATCACGAACCCGTAAGGAGCCTCCTGCAGTCCGCGGTTATAGGAGTGCAGGCCCTTCAGATAGTAATTCCGAAGCAGGCTCTTGGATTGCAGGGCGGTGTCGTCCAGCGCCGCAAGGATCGCGGTCTCGTTGTAATTCACGTTGTCGCGCGCAGACCATAGGAAGGATTTCTGCGCCGGCGCCGGCAGCGGCCGGAACCACTCGACCGAGACCTCGTTGCCGGGCTGTTCCGGACGCAGCGTCTCGGCGGTGCCGTTGCCAAAGGTCTCATAGCCGCGGCCATCGGCGTTGTGGTTGGTCGCGATCGCATCGAGGTACAGATGGGCGAAGTCGTCGCCGAAATTCCACGTCCACACCCCCGGCATGCCCAGCCCCGTCATGGCCTGCACCTCGTGAAAACTCAGCTCGAGCCGTTCGGCGTAGGTGAGAGGGTCGACGTGCGTGTTGATCGGGTCGGTGCCGTTCCAGGTCACGAGCAGCGCGATGCTCTCGTGCAGGTCGTGGATTATCTGCGGGTGCCAGTCGAACATCATGCGAAAGACGGCCTTGGTCGTCTCGTGCACCTGCTGGTGCGCGTCGCGGTTGATGTCCACGTAGGCGTACTTGGACCAGTACGGGGGCGCCTGGCGCGGCAGGCTCGCCAGGTCCGTCTTTCCCTTGAGGTAGCGGTAGAACCATTCCACCTGCTTGTCGCGACCGTCCGGGTTTGAGACCGGATTGATGAGCACCACGAGATTCTCGCGGATGCGGCGGATCATCGGTTGCTCGGAAACCGCCAGCCGGTAGGCGAGTTCCAGCACCGACTCGGTCGAGCCGGTCTCATCGGAATGCAGTGCCGCGTTGAGGTAATAGATCGGGCGCGCCGTTGCGACGATCTGCTCCACGTTCGCCGGATCGGTCTTGCGCGGATCGGCGAGCGCCGCCGTCGCGGCCTTCAGCTGCTCGAGAGTGGCGATGCCCTTCTCGTCGGCGATCGCGAGCAGCACGATGTCGCGCCCTTCCTCCGAGCGGCCGATCGTGAACATCCTCACGCGTGGTGAAGAGCCAGCCAGCGCGCGGCAGTAGGCATAGGCCTGCGTCGAGTTCACCAGCTCCCCGGGCGCACCGGGAATGCGATGCAGAAAGGCACGCGGGGACACGACGCTCGCGGAGGCCGGCAGATAAGCGACCCACGGCGAGAGGAAGCGCGCCTCGGTCGTGGCACGCGCAATTTCCTCGACCGAACCGGACTCGGGGGTATCGGGATTGGCCGCCTGGGCGGCGGCCAGGCCCGGAACCAGCAGGGACAGCGTAAGAAGAAGGAGTAACGGCTTTGCGGGCATGCGGGCTCTTCGTATCAGTCAGGCCGAACCGCCATTGGGCCACACAGCATAGCCGCTCGACGGCTGTTATTGAACATCCGCTCAACTACGGGCAGACTCGGCCGCATCAAGCTCGCCGCGCCATGCGGCCATTGGACTGCGTATGGCACGCAACCCCCACTACGACATTCTATTTGAGCCCGTGAAGATCGGGCCGGTGACGGCCCGCAATCGCTTCTATGCCGTACCCCACGCGGCGGGCATGACGAACGCCATGCCGCGCATGCGTGCCGCGTTCCGTGGCACCAAGGCGCAAGGCGGCTGGGGAGTGGTGTGCACCGGCTACGTCTCGATCGATCCAAGCTCGGACGATGCGCCGCTGCCGTTCGCGACGCTCTGGGACGAGGACGACGTGCGCTCGCACGCACTGATGACGGATGCGGTGCACAAGCAAGGGGCACTGGCCGGCATCGAGCTCTGGCACGGGGGTGGCTCGGTCATGAATCGCGCCAGCCGCATCCCCCCCATGTCGCCCTCGGGAACTGCGTGGATGGCTACGCACGTGAACTTCATGGGCAATCAGCGCCCGCGCGTGATGGAGACCCCGGACATCCGCCAGCTCCTCACCTGGCAGGCGGACGCCGCCCGCCGCGCGCGCCGCGCCGGCTTCGATATCGTCTACGTCTATGCCGGCATGGGCTATCTGCCTTACGAATTCCTGCTGTCGGAATGGAACCAGCGCACCGATGCGTACGGCGGCAGCGTCGCCAACCGGGTGCGCATCGTGCGCGAGCTGCTGGAGGTCACGCACGAAGCGGTGCAGGGCAAGTGCGCCGTCGCCCTGCGCATCAGCCTCGAGGAACTGCGGGCGCGACCGAGCGCGGTCGCCCCCTCCGAGGCGCACGAAGTGGTCGCCCTGCTCGCCGAGCTGCCCGACCTCTGGGACGTGAAGCTCGATTCCTCGCCCACCGACTGCGCACCCTCGCGCTTCGCCCCCGAAGGCAGCCACGAGCCGGTCATCGAGTTCGTGAAGCAGCTCACCACCAAGCCGGTGGTTGGCGTCGGGCGCTTCACCTCGCCCGACACCATGGTCGGGCAGATCCGGCGCGGCGTGCTCGACCTGATCGGCGCGGCGCGCCCTTCGATCGCCGATCCCTTTCTGCCACAGAAGATCGACGAGGGCCGCGAGCAGGACATCCGCGAGTGCATCGGCTGCAACATCTGCATCTCCAGCTGGCACGACAGCGTGCCGGTGCGCTGCACGCAGAACCCCACCATCGGCGAGGAATGGCGCCGCGGCTGGCACCCCGAGCGCGTGGCGCCCGCCGCCAGCACGGCCTCGGTGCTGATCGTCGGCGCCGGACCTGCTGGTCTTGAGTGTGCGCTCACCCTCGGCCGGCGCGGCTACGAGGTCACCGTGGCCGAAGCCGCAGACGAGATCGGCGGCCGCCTGCGCTTTGAGACGCGCCTGCCGGGGCTCACCGGCTGGGGGCGCGTGCTCGACTGGCGCCGCGGACAGCTCGAGCGGCTCGCCAACGTGAACATCTATCGCGGCAACCGCCTCGCGGCGGACGACATCCTCGAGCTCGGCAACACCCACGTCGTGATCGCGACAGGTTCGCGCTGGGCGCGGCTGCTCTACTCAGCGCTCGAGGTGCCGGTGGGGCGCCTCGAGGAACCGAACGTCTACACCCCCGATGACGTCGCCGACGGGGCGCGCATCGAGGGACCGGTCGCGGTGTATGACTTTGACAACTACTACATGGGCGGCGTAATCGCCGAGCACCTCGCCAAGAGCGGCCTCGAGGTGAGTTACGTGACCCCGGCCGGGCATGCCTCAGCCTGGGCCATCATGAGCAATGAGCAGCCGCAGATCCACCGCGCACTCGCAGCCGCCGGGATCGCACTGCATACCCTCTCACGGGTAGTCGCATTCGAGGGAGGCGACCTGGTGCTCGCGCAGCAGTTCACCAACGCGCTGACGCGCCTGTCCTGCAAGTCGCTCCTGATCGTCGGCGCGCGCTTCTCCAACGACTTCCTCTACCAGGCCCTGAGCGCGCGCGCCGATGATGTGAAGCGCGCCGGGATCAGCTCCGTGACGCGGGTCGGGGACGCGGCGGCCCCGGGGGCCATCGTACACGCGGTCTACAGCGGCCACCGGTTCGCGCGCGAGCTCGACGCCGAGCCGCACTCCCTCGCTCACCGGCGCGATGCCCCGCTGAACCGCCAGAGCGAACCGGCCGCGCCGACGGACGTCCGGGACCTGGAAGGCACGCATTGAGCGCAGCCGCGACGCCTGCCGGACCCTGGCTGTCTCTGTGAAGCGAGCGCGCGCGTGCACGAGCGCGGCTACTATGCCCCCATGCAGGCCCTGAACCTCGACATCCGCCGCTATGTGCCGCAGCGCATCGGCGATGCCCTCGGGGCGGCGTGAGCGCCGTGTCCCTCCCCGCGCAGCGCCCGCCCCTCAGGCGACCGCGCGTACGCTGGCGCATCTACTGGTTCCTGTTCGGCTTCGGGATGATCGCCTACTTCCAGGCACGCGGCATCACGATCGCCGGCGTGCAGATGATGCCGCGGCTGGGGATCAGCCAGATGCAGCTCGGGCTGCTCGAGACGGCCATGATCATCGGCTACACGCTGCTACAGTTTCCCGGCGGCCTGCTCGGGCAGCGCCTCGGGGCGCGCCTGACGTTCGTCATCATCGGCCTGATCGCCTTCACCGCGACGATCGCCACGCCACTGCTGCCCTGGGTGCTCGGCGGCACCGCGCTGTTCATCGCGCTGCTCATTGTGCAGTTCGTGCTCGGCGCCGCGCAGGGGCCGATCTTTCCGGTGTGCGCGGGCGTGTTCGAGGCCTGGTTCAGGCCCGAAAAATGGTCCCTGGTGCAGGGTGTGCAGAGCATGGGGCTGCAGCTCGGGGCGGCACTCGCGCCGCCGCTGATTGCCTCGCTCATGATCGGCTTCGGCTGGCAACGGGCGCTGTTCTGGACCTCGTTGCCCGCCGTCGGGCTCGTCATCTGGTGGGGCTTCTACGCGCGCAATACGCCCGCCGAGCACCCCGGTGTCAGCGACGCCGAGCTGGCGGAACTTGATCCGCGGGCGCCGGCGGTGGAGCAGCGCATCCCCTGGGAGCGCATCGGGGTCCTGTGCAGGGATCGGGATCTGATGCTGCTCACGATCTCCTACCTGTGCATGAACTACGTCTATTACCTGCTGGCAAACTGGTGCGTGCTGTATCTGATTCAGGAACGACACTTCACCGTGCTGCAGAGCGGTTGGCTGTCGAGCACCCCGCCGCTCGCGGCGGCGATCGGCGCAGGCGTCGGCGGCTACCTGGCGGGCATGCTTGGCATGCGGTTCGGCGTGCGCAAGGGACTACGGATCATCCCGCTCCTGTCGCTGCCCGCCGCGGGGCTGCTGCAATTCCTGGCCGTCGATGCCGTGAATGCTTACATGGCCGTTGCAGCCCTCGCAGCGTGCTACTTCTGCGTCGAGATGAACGAAGGGCCATATTGGGCCGCCACCATGCACCTTGCCCGCGCCGACAGCATGGCCGCGACGGGAATCCTCAACACCGGCGGTAACCTCGGCGGGGTGATCGCGACGCCGATCATCGCGTACCTGTCGGGTCACAACGCCTGGACGAGCGTCTTCCTCACCGGCACGGTGTTCGCGCTGGTGAGCGCTGCGGCATGGCTGCTCGTGGACCCCACCCGGCGGGCCGCGGGGGCGCTCGCGCCGCAGCCGGCCTGATCTCAGGGCGCCGGCGCCTCGGCGGCCACCGGCTCACCGCCAAGCATCCCGCTCACCGTCGCCCGCGCGCGCGCGACCCCCTCGGGCCACTGCAGCTCGAGCTTGCCGCGCATCCCGTCGGGCGCGACGAGGTCGACCGTGGCATGCACCGTGCCGCTGCGGCCCGGCCACTCGAGCTCCCCGGAGACTGCCACGTCCTGCGTCCAGCGCACCTGGTGCAGCGCCAGGTGGTACCCGGGCTGCGTTGCGCTCACCGTCACCGCACCGCCGCG
>DATIXW010000090.1:0-7795 GCA_035518135.1 Steroidobacteraceae bacterium | reverse complement strand
CCTCGATCTGCACGCGCTTCACCTCGTGCCGTCCGTTCATCGTGATCTTGACCATGCCCCCGCCGGACTCCCCGATCACCTCGAGAGTGGCGATCTCGGCCTGGGCCTTCTGCATGCTTCTTTGCATGGCCTCGGCCTGCTTCATCAGGTTGTTGATATTGCCCTTCATGGGAATGTGCACCCTTTGCGGCGCTGCGGCGCCGGCTGACTGACATGGCTCATTTTACCGGCCGTACGGTCTCCGGGAGCACCGTCGCCCCGAAGCGTTCGCGCAGGCCCTTGACGCCCGCGTCGTCCTCGAAGGCACGCCGTGCGGCGGCCAGTTCCTCATCCGAGGCACGCCGCTGCGCCTGGGCCGGCGTCTCGAGCCCCGGGGCGACCGCCTGGAACTCGAGCCGCACCGGTTCGCCGTAGTAGCGCGCCAGCGCCTGCGCCAGCTTCTCTTCCAGCGCGGCGGTGCGCAGCAGCTGGTTGCGCGGATCGAGCGCGAGGCGCACCAGGGCACCCTGGCGGCCGATGAAGACGCAGTGAGTGGCCAGCTGCCGCGCCGCCCCGGTGAGCTCGAGCGCCGCGAGAATCTGCGCCCAGGGGCTGCCCTCGGCCGCCGCGCTCGGCGCCGCCGGTGCGGCCGTCGCGGCGCTGGCGGAGGTACGCGCGGGCGGTGCTGCGGCAGCGCCGCCCCCGCTGCGCGGCTGCTGTGCCGGGGTGCCCGCCGGCGCGGGCCGGAAGGCCAGCATCCGCAGCAGCGTCATCTCGAAGCCGCTGCGCGGGTCGGGGGCGAGCGCCAGGTCGCGCCGCCCGAGGATCGCGGTCTGGTAGAACAGCTGCACGTCCTCGGGGGTGAGGCGCTGCGCCAGCTGCTCGAGCAGCTGCGGCTCGTACAGCTCATCGCCCTCGTAGCCGCTCACGGCCTGCCTGAGCCCGACGCGCACCAGGAGCGCGGCGAGCTCATCGAGCAGCTGCGCGTAGTCGGGTGCGAACTCCTCGAGTGCCTGCGCGCAGCGCAGCAGCGCGTGGCTGTCGGCGCCACCGAGCAGCTCCGCGATGCGCACGACGTGCTCGCGCGCGACAGTGCCGAGCATCGCGCGCGCCTCGGCCTCGCCCGCCTTGCCGCCCCCGAAGGCGAGCAGCTGATCCAGCAGCGACAGTCCGTCGCGCATGCTGCCGTCGGCGGCCTGCGCCACGAGCTTCAGGCCCGCGGCCTCGAAGGCGACGCCCTCGGCGCTGAGAATGTGCTGCATGTGGGCGGCGATGGCGGCGGCCGGCAGGCGCTTGAGGTTGAACTGCAGGCAGCGCGAGAGCACGGTCACCGGCAGCTTCTGCGGGTCGGTCGTGGCCAGCAGGAACTTCACGTGCGGCGGGGGCTCCTCCAGCGTCTTCAGCAGCGCGTTGAAGGAGTGGGTGGAGAGCATGTGCACCTCATCGATCAGGTACACCTTGTAGCGGCCGCGGGCCGGTGCGTACTGCACGTTGTCGAGCAGTTCCCGGGTGTCATCCACCTTGGTGCGCGAGGCGGCGTCCACCTCGATGAGATCCGGAAAGCGCCCGGCGTCGATCTCGCGGCAGCTCGCACAGGTGCCGTCCGGCTCGCTCGTCACGCCCTTCTCGCAATTGAGGCACTTGGCGAGGATGCGCGCGATGGTGGTCTTGCCCACACCGCGCGTGCCGGTGAACAGGAACGCGTGGTGCACGCGCCCGCTGTCGAGCGCGTTCACGAGCGCGCGCCGCACGTGCTCCTGCCCGATGAGCTCGGCGAAGGTCTTGGGGCGCCACTTGCGCGCCAGTGCGGTGTAACTCATCGATGGGTTCCTGCGGGGGCGAGTCTGGAGGCGGCCCGCACCAGCTTAAGCTCCGGCACCCGACATCGCCGCTGCCGCTGCTGCCTTCCGGCCCTGACGGGGTTCACGACTAATCGTCGCGGAGAAACCAATGCGGGCCACCATGGTCCGTGCAGCGGCCAGCCGCGTCGGGCCCGGCGAGCTGTCGTGCGAGTCGCGATCCATTAATCTCGTGCGATGTTGACGGATCACGACGTCAGGGCTCATCACCGCGCCGGCAGCCTGCCGCCGAGCGGCGATGCTACCACAGCACCGGCAGGCGGCCGCGCCCGCGGCCGCACCCGGCGCGCGGTGTGCCCGTGAACGCGGCCGCGCGCGCGCTGAGCAAGGTACCCGCGGTCACCCTGACCTTCTGGATCATCAAGGTGGCCGCGACGACGCTCGGGGAAACCGGCGGCGACACCGTCTCGATGACGCTGAATCTCGGCTACGCACTCAGCACGCTCGTCTTCCTGGCCGCGCTGATCGTGCTGGTGAGCGTGCAGATCAGCGTCCGCGCTTTCCGCCCGCTGCTCTACTGGGCGACGATCATCGCCTCCACCACCGCGGGCACCACGCTTGCGGATTTCGCGGACCGCTCGCTCGGGATCGGCTACCTCGGGGGCACGCTGCTGCTTCTGACGTGCGTGCTGGGGAGCCTGGCGCTGTGGTACCGCACGGAAGGCTCGGTGTCCGTCAGCACCGTAAGCACGCCGCGGGTTGAGGCCTTCTACTGGGCCACGATCACGTTCTCGCAGACCCTGGGCACGGCCCTCGGGGACTGGGCGGCCGATGCCGGGCTCGGCTATGGGGGCGGTGCGCTGCTCTTCGGCGCAGCCCTCGCGCTCATCGCGGTCGCATACCTGCGCACCCGCCTCTCGCACGTGCTGCTGTTCTGGGCGGCCTTCATCCTGACGCGTCCGCTCGGGGCGACCCTCGGGGACTTCTTCGACAAGCCCCCGGCCCAGGGGGGCCTGGGGATGAGCCGCCCGCTCGCCTCGGCGGTGCTCGCGGTCTTCGTGCTCGGCTGCGTGCTGCTCTTGCCGCAGCGGGCGGCCGCGGCGGCGAAGCCCGGCGAAGGCGCTCACTGAAGCACGGCCGCGCACTTGCAAGGTGGCGGAGAGGGTGGGATTCGAACCCACGAACACCCGTTGAGATGTTACTGGAATTCCAGTCCAGCGCCTTCGACCGCTCGGCCACCTCTCCAATCAATGACTTACGCAGGCCCCCGCGAGCTTCAGTCGGCCAGCAGCCGGGACCTGAAAAAGGCGCCGCATGATAAGGCATGCGCCCGCGCCCCGCACCCCGGCCGCCGTCGCGCTCCTCAGGCCTGCGGCGCGGGAGTCACGCTCTTGGGGACCTTGAAGGAGGGCGGCTCATCCAGGCAGGGGTCCTTGCTCTTGCGCGGCGGGGGCGCCGGCTCATTGAGGGTCGGCAGCTTCAGCGCATTGGCCGTATCAGGGGCGGCCAGTCCCGGGGGGATCCTCAGCGGCGCCCCGGTGGTGGCGGACTGGTAGGGCTGGGGCTTGTGGCAGGCGGCCTCACGCCAGGACTTGCAGCCCCCGAGGAGCGTCAGCCCCGCAAGCAACCCCGCCAGAACAGTGATCCTCATGCGCACCCACCTTGATAGATCCGTCACGTCAATACTCCGCCCGCGCGCGCGGCCGCCTGCAGGGGCGCCCGATATTCCTCGGCGAGCGGGGTCAGGGGCAATCTTAACCCGGCGGGCATCAGACCCATTTGCGCGAGCAGCCATTTCACGGGAATCGGATTGGCCTCGAGAAACAGGTCCCGGTGCAGGGCCGCCAGCGGCGCATCAAGCGTCCGGGCACGCTCCTGGTCTCCCGCCAGGGCGGCCGCCACCATCTGCGACATCTGCCGCGGAGCTACGTTCGCGGTCACCGAGATGACCCCGCGGGCACCGGCCGCGATGGCCTCGCGCGCGGTGGCGTCATCGCCGCTGAGGATCGTGAATCCCGCAGCGCAGGCGCCCACGAGCTCGCGCACGCGCGCCGACTCGGGCACCGCCTCCTTCAGTCCCACGATGCCGGCCACGCGCGACAGCCGCGCGGCGGTCGCCGGCTTCAGGTCGACCGCGGTGCGCGAGGGCACGTTGTAGAGCAGCACCGGCGTGCCCGCGGCCGCCGCGGCCGCGGCGGCAAAGTGCTGGAACAGACCCTCCTGCGAGGGGCGGTTGTAGGCGGGCGTCACGATGAGCAGCCCATCGATTGGCAGCTCGCGCAGCCACTGCACGCGCGCCACGGTGCTCGCCGTGCTCGAGGTGCCCGCGCCGGCGATGACGCGCAGCCGCCCGCGCAGCTGCGTGCACGCGCGCAGCGTCAGTTCGCGCAGCTCCGCATCCGTGAGGGTGGGCGACTCCCCGGTGGTGCCCGCGACTACGATGCCGCTCGTCCCGGAGGCGGCGTGAAACTCGAGCAGCCGCGTCCAGGCGTCAAAGTCAATCGCCCCGTGCACATGCATAGGTGTGGCGATGGCCACCAAGCTGCCTGAAAACATGGGATTGCTGCACATCCGCGGGGGAAGCATGGGATGTTACGAGTGGAGCTTGCGCCGAGGCAAGAGCTCAAGCCGTGCCGCGGGCAGAAAGGTCGCGCTCGCTGCCGGCTACCGGTACACTCAAGGCTCGCCAAACGGATACAGCAGCCGCGAACGCCAACCTACAGATGAAGCAGCACCTGGCCGTTTCGGCGATCGGCAGCGACCGCACGGGCATGGTTCACGAGCTGACGCGCGTCATCAGCGAGTCCGGCGGCAACATCAGCGAGAGCCGCATGGCGAGCCTCGGGACCGAGTTCGCGATGCTGCTGCTGGTGTCGGGCAACTGGCACGCGCTCGCGAAGCTCGAGACCGAGCTCAAGCGCCTGGCCGAGACCAGCAGCCTCAGCATCCACCTGAAGCGCACCGAGCCGCGCACGGCACGCACCGACATGCTGCCGTACTCAATCGACGTCGTGTGCCTGGACCAGAGCGGCATCGTCTCGGGCCTGTCGGGCTTTTTCGCCACGCGCGGCATCGACATCGCGGAGGTGTCCACGCGCAGCTACCCGGCCGCGCACACCGGGGCGCCGATGTTCGCCGTGCAGATGATCGTCAACGTGCCGAGCCGCATTCACGTGGCGCACCTGCGCGAGGAGTTCATGGAGTTCTGTGACTCGCTCAACCTCGATGCCATCCTCGAACCGGTAAAATCCTGAAGCGAGATGTCCAAGATCAAGCCCGGTACCAAGGTGCCTGACTTTTCCCTGCCCATGACGGGCGGGGGCACGTGGAGACTGAAGGACGCTGCCGGCAAGCAACTGGTGCTCTACTTCTATCCGCGCGACATGACCTCCGGCTGCACGCGCGAGTCACAGGATTTCCGCGATCTCGCCGGCGCCTTTCGCAAGGCCGGCACCCTCATCGTGGGCGTCTCGCGCGACTCGGTCGCCTCGCACGACAAGTTTGCAGCCAAGGAGTCCCTGCCCTTCCCGCTGCTCGCCGACAGCGACGAGAAGGTCTGCAAGCTGTTTGATGTCATCAAACAGAAAAGCCTGTACGGCAGAAAGTACCTTGGAGTGGAGCGCAGCACCTTCCTGCTCGATGCTGCGGGTCGTCTCAAACAGGAGTGGCGCAAGGTCAAAGTGCCCGGTCACGCGGAGGAAGTACTTGAAGCAGCGCAGCGTTCATGAACCCGGTCCGACCTCAGCCTCAGGCGAAGCCCGCGACGTGAAGGGACGCTCGCGGGCCGGCCGCAGACTCTTCGTGCTCGACACCAACGTGCTGATGCACGACCCGGCGTCGATCTTCCGCTTCGAGGAGCACGATGTGTACCTGCTGATGGTGGTGCTCGAGGAACTCGATGCCCACAAGAAGGGCCTCTCGGAGGCCTCGCGCAACGTGCGCCAGGTGAGTCGCTTCCTCGATGACATGATGCGCGATGCCACCAAGGAGCAGATCGACCGCGGCCTGCCACTGCCCTCCGGCTACAGTGGCAACCACGGCAAGAAGCCCTCCTCCGGGCGGCTGTTCTTCCAGACCCGCCAGATGCAGGGCGCGCTGCCGGAGAGCCTGCCCGGGGCCGGCGGCGACAACGCGATCCTCGCGCAGACGCTTGCGCTGCAGAACGAGCAGAAGGATGCGCGCGTGATCCTGGTGTCCAAGGACATCAACCTGCGCATCAAGGCGGCGGTGCTCGGCGTGCACGCCGAGGACTACTACAGCGACAAGACGCTCGAGGACGCCGACGTTCTCTACAGCGGCATGGCGGCGCTGCCGGCGGACTTCTGGGAGAGCCACAGCCGCGACATGCGCTCCTGGAAGGATGCCGAGCGCACCTATTACGAGATCTCCGGCCCCGCGGTGCGCGACTGGCAGCCGAACCAGGGGCTGTTCGAGGACACCCCCGAGGGGATCGAGGGCATCGTGCGGCGCATCTCCGGTGACACCGCCACGATCGAGCTGTTGCGCGATTACCGCAACGAGCGCCACAGCGTGTGGGGCATCACCGCGCGCAACCGCGAGCAGAACTTCGCGCTGAACCTCTTGATGGACCCGGAGATCGACTTCGTGACCGTGCTGGGGCCTGCCGGCACCGGCAAGACGCTGCTCGCCCTCGCCGCCGGCCTCATGCAGACGCTCGAGACCAACCGTTTCGCCGAGATCATCATGACGCGCGTGACGATTCCCCTCGGCGAGGACATCGGCTTCCTTCCCGGCACCGAGGAGGAGAAGATGGAGCCGTGGATGGGCGCGCTCATGGACAACCTCGAGGTGCTCACCGGCTCGCAGGAGGGCGGCAACTGGGGGCGCGCGGCCACCAACGATCTGCTGCGCAACCGCATCAAGATCCGTTCCCTCAACTTCATGCGCGGGCGCACCTTCCTCAACCGCTTCCTGATCCTGGATGAGGCGCAGAACCTGACTCCCAAGCAGATGAAGGCGCTCATCACCCGCGCAGGCCCGGGCACCAAGCTCGCCTGCCTGGGAAACATCGCCCAGATCGACACGCCCTACTTGACAGAGATGACCTCCGGCCTCACCTATGCGGTGAACCGCTTCCGCGGCTGGGTGCACTCGGGGCATATCACCCTAGTGCGCGGGGAGCGTTCACGGCTGGCGGACTTCGCGTCCGACATTTTATAGGTGTACCCTAGGGACTCACTCTCACCGCTGCGCATGTAAGCGCTTGTAAACGCGGGAAACCTCGACCGCCCTTGGCGGTCTTAATCCACCATGCGCCGACTTCTGGTTCCGCTCGTGACCGCCTGTCTCACCCTCACGGGAGGCGCGTTTGCGGACGAAGCCCCCGCCTCAAAGCCGATCGTGCTCACCGCCCCGCCGGCCGGCTCGGACCTGCCGGACATGGGCAGCCCGGCCGCCGCCTACATCTCGCGCACCGATGAGTTCCGCCTGGGCGCCATGGTGACGCGCGAGCTGCGCGACCAGGGCGCCCTGCTCGAGGACCCGGAGGTGAACGAGTACATCCAGAGCATCGGCCAGCGCCTGGCGTCGCAGAGCCCGGACGGGGGGAAGGATTTCGAGTTCTTCGTCATCAAGGACGACAGCATCAATGCCTTCGCCGTACCCGGGGGCTTCGTCTTCATCCACCAGGGACTGATCCTCGCCACCACCACCGAGTCGGAGCTGGCGAGCGTCATGGGCCACGAAATCGCGCACGTGACGCAGCACCACATCGCCCGCCAGCTGCGCGCGCAGAGCCAGCAGTCACTGGCCACCGCCGCCGGCATGATCGCGGCGATCCTGCTGGGCGCCGCCGGCGGCGGGCAGGCCGCCATGGGCGGCATCGCCGCGGTGCAGGGCATGGCCGCGCAGCAGCAGATCAACTTCACCCGCGACAACGAGATGGAGGCCGATCGCGTCGGCATCGGCTACCTCGCGGGCGCGGGCTTCGATCCCAACTCGATGGGCAGTTTCTTCGAGATCATGAGCCGCCACGAGGGCCTCGCCGCCACCTACAT
>DATIXW010000089.1:0-3043 GCA_035518135.1 Steroidobacteraceae bacterium | reverse complement strand
GCGGCCTGCGCGTCGAGATCGATCAGGGTGAGCAGGCCGGCCGGCCCTCCCGGCTGTTTCTCGAGCTCGATGCCGCCCAGCGCATCCTGGTGAGCGGTGAGGTCATCGAGCTGGGACGAGGCACGCTGTCGCTGTGAGCCGCCGCGTGGTTGCCCTCTCCGGCGGCATCGGCGGGGCCAAACTCGCGCTCGGCCTGCAACGTGTCCTGTCGCCGGGCGCCCTCAGCGTCGTGGCCAATACCGGGGATGACTTCGAGCATCTGGGACTTGCGATCTGCCCCGACCTCGACACCCTGCTCTATACGCTCGCCGGCGTGGCGAACCCGGAGCTCGGCTGGGGACGCTCCGAGGAGAGCTGGAACTTCATGGCTGAGCTCGAGCGGCTGGGCGGGGAGGGCTGGTTTCGGCTGGGTGATCGGGATCTGGCAGTGCACATCGAGCGCACGCGGCGCCTGGCGGCAGGCGAATCGCTGAGCGCGATCATGGGCGCATTCGCGCGCCAGTTCGGACTCGATACGCAGCTGCTGCCCATGAGCGATGAGCGGGTGCGTACGTTCGTCGACACCGACGTGGGCACGCTCGCCTTCCAGCAGTACTTCGTGGCCCGGCAGTGCGCGCCGCGGGTGCGCGCATTGCACTACGAGGGATCTGCAGCCGCACACGCGGCCGCAGGCGCACTCGCTGCCCTCGATCAGCCGGGACTTGCCGCGATCGTGATCTGCCCATCCAACCCGTATCTGAGCATCGACCCGATCCTTGCGATTCCCGGCTGGCGCGCGGCCCTCGCATCGCGTAAGGCGCCGCTGATCGCAGTTTCACCGCTCATCGGCGGGGCAGCGGTGAAAGGTCCCACCGCGAAGATCATGCGCGAGCTCGGCGTGGAGGTTTCAGCGCTCAGCGTGGCGACGCATTACGCAGGCCTGCTCGATGGCTTCGTCCTCGATGAGACCGACGCCGCCCTCGCCGCATGCTGCTCCGTGCCGGTAAGGATTACGCGCACTCTCATGCGCTCGCTGGAAGACCGGGAGAACCTCGCGCGCGAAGTCCTCGGCTTCGCCGCGGAGCTGGCGGCCCCGCGCTAGCGGCGCGCGCAGGAGAAGCTCGCGGCGCTGCTCGGGTCCCCACCTTCATAGCGCGGGTAGGCCGGATAGCGGCACAGCGGGCGCGACATGAGCACGCGGCCCGTCGTGGCGCGCTTGCCCGCCGTGAGCACGGCAGAGGAGGGCCGTTCACCCTGTTCCACCCAGCGCGTGAGCGGGGTGAGCAGGTCCACCTGGTCCGCACCGGCCCCACCGGCGCAGTGCCCCACGCCCGGCGCGAGATAGAACTCCATCGCGGCATCGCGCCGGCTCTCTCCGAGCGCGCGCCCGATGCGCTCGAACAGATCGACCGAGCTCTTGTAGCTGATGGCCCAGTCTGCCGTTCCGTGCCACAGAATGAGCTTGTGCCCCAGGCCGACGAACGCAGCCAAATCGGGCTGAACGTTGAGCAGCGTGCCGGCGAGATCGATGGCGGCGGCGTGATGGGCCGGATCGAAGTGCAGCACGTCGGCCGTGGGATCCTCGGTCAGCCAGTAACGCACGAAACCCTCCGCGAACAGGAACTGAGCGCCCCTCATGGGCGGCGCGGCACCCGGTCCGGGGCCGCTCGGCGGCGCGGCCCCCGGCACCGCAGCGCCAATGATCCACTCTGACCAGCCCTCCTGCTCTCCGCCGGGACCCCAGCCCGGGTATTCGACCCGGCCGTCGGCTCCGCGTACCTCGGAGAACAGCACCTGCACGGTTTGCAGTTGCTCGGGCGTCAGACACTGTTCGCCGGCGCGAGTGCCCTTGCACTGCAGGCGATCGAAGCTCACGCGACAGGCCTGCGGGCGCGAGATGATGCCGTCCTGCAGTCCATCGAGCCGATCGCACTGGGCGAGCGCCTCCTGCTCCACCAGGCGCGCCGCCTGCGCGGTCAGTGCTCCGCCCGGGGTCCCATACTGGCGCTGGGCATTGCGCACGAACGCGGAGAACAGCGGTGTCCATGCATGCGCAGGCGCTCGCGCTATGATGCCTTCGAAGTCGGCCGGGAAGCGCGTGGCCTCGATGAGTGCCTCGCGCCCGCCGTTGGAGCAGCCCTCGAAATAACGGTGCCGGGCCTCCGCCCCGTAGTACTCGCGCACGATGTCCCGCGCGGCCTCGAGCACCGAATGCACGGACAACGAAGCGAAGTCGAGGCGCGCCTGCGCATCGTGCAGTGCCCAGCGCGCATCGATCGGGTTGGCCGTGTGGCCGCCATTCGAGGACACGACCGCGGTGGAGGCAAGCACTTCCTGCGGCGAGAAGCGCGTGGTTTGCAGAATGCCGTCCCAGCCGCCGCCGCCGTAGTAGAGCAGGCGTCCATCCCAGGTGGTCGGCAGGACGAGCCGGAAGTCGAGCGCGCGATGCAGCCGCCCGACGACGATGCAGACGGTAGCGCCGGACGCGGGACTCTTTCCGGCGGGGGCGGCGTCGCTTCCCCCGGGCGTTGCAGCCTGGGGTGAGAAAGGCGAGGCTCCGGTCTGGGCGCGTGTGATCTGCGCGCCCCCGATGGAGCGCCCGGCGAGCGTGGAGCACTGCGCCGGTGAGCGAGGCGAGTCGCTGGATCCGGAGCGCTCAGCGCCCTGCGCGAGCGCCGTGCGCCCCTGCAGCAAACCGAGGATGAGTACACAGCTCGCCGCCAGCACACCAGGCCGCGGTGCCCTAGAGCTCATTGGTTTATCTCCCCCTGGCCGTGGCCCGCAGCCTACCGGCGCCGCGGGCTAGGGTCCAGCCGGGCGCTGGCTCGGGCTTGGACTGGGAAGCGCTGACCGGCGTTTGCGGCGGATCCTGCGTCGGCGCGAAATCCACAGCATCACGGCGATGTAGGTGCCGTAGAGCACGGTCAGCGCGCCGAGCATGTTGTTCAGGCGGTCCATGGGAGCCAATGACGACCTCCTGCTGCGCACCCTAGTTCAGAGGGTGTGAGGGGCGGGTGAGCAAATCGGTGCCGGCCAGGCCGCGGGGGACCCGGTAGCCGCGACG
>DATIXW010000088.1:0-2660 GCA_035518135.1 Steroidobacteraceae bacterium | reverse complement strand
CGACGGATCGTCTTGCTGTCATCGATGACGAGCACCTTCAGACCCTGGAGCTTGGTGTTGCTGCCGGTCACGGTCGAGTGACTCCTTCCTCAGTAGGCCGAACGACCAAAAAAGACCCGTTGCGCAGCCTGGCGGGCGACTTCCTGCAGCGTACCCCCGACCGGTGCGCCTTCCAGCTGAAGTCATGCCCCTCCCGAGCCCGAAAAACGCAGGGGCAAGCGCAGCGCGGTTTTAACATATCGGTATACCCCCCGCTATGCCATGCACGTCACGTTTTTCGAAGGTCGCGGGCAGCTTTCGTGCTGTGGTAACCCCGGGGCAGACATATTCGCACCGCACTCGCCATAATCGGCACTTCGCGTGAGTTTCGTCCCCTGGAAGGACCCGATGACGACCGGCAAGCGACTCGGCGTGGTGATGGACCCGATCGGCGCCATCAACTACGCCAAGGACAGCACCCTGGCGATGCTGCTGGCCGCGCAGGCGCGCGGCTTCGCGCTCGCCTACCTCGAGCAGCGGGACCTGTCGCTGCGCGACGGGGAGGCCTACGGGCGCATGCGCCCCCTTGAGGTGGCGCCCGACCCCAAGGGCTGGTTCACACTCGGGGAGCCGCGGGTGCAGGCGCTGTCGGTGCTCGATGTGCTGCTGATGCGCAAGGACCCGCCGTTCGACACCGAGTACATCTACAGCACCTACATCCTCGAGCGCGCCGAGGAGGCGGGCGTGCTGGTGGTGAACCGTCCGCAGGGCCTGCGCGACATGAACGAGAAGGTGTACACGGCCTGGTTCCCTCAGTGCTGTGCCCCGACCCTCATCACGCGCGACATGGCCGACATGGGAGCCTTCCTGCGCGAGCACGGCAAGATCGTGGTCAAGCCCCTGCACGGCATGGGCGGGCGCTCGATCTTCGTGCTCGAGCAGGGCGACCACAACGCCAACGTGGTGTTCGAGACCCTCACCGACTACGGGCGCGGCTTTGCCATCGCGCAGCGCTACCTGCCCGAGATCGCCCTCACCGGGGATGCACGCGTGCTCCTCATCGACGGGCAGCCCGTGCCCTACGCCCTCGCCCGCATCCCCTCCGCCGAGGACCACCGCGGCAACCTCGCCGCCGGCGCCAGGGGCGTGGGCCGGCCGCTGAACGAGCGTGACCGCTGGCTCGCCGGGCAGATCGGGCCGGCGCTCGCCGCGCGCGGCATGCTGTTCGTCGGCCTCGACGTCATCGGCGGCTTCGTCACCGAGATCAACGTCACAAGTCCCACCGGCATCCGTGAACTGGAGAAGCAGTTCCCGATCAATATCGGGGAGCTGTTCATCCAGGCGCTCGAGCGGCGGCTCGCGGCGCGCTGACGGGAGTCGCAGGGAGAATCCATGGCGCGTCGCGCCTTAATGCTGCGGGAGGGTGTGGCGCCGGTGTGGGACCGGCTGCTGACCATGGTGTTCCTTGCAGGGCTGCTGCACGGGCTCATCATCGTCGGGCTCACCTTCAACGCCGCCGCGAGCGACAAGATGAGCGCGCCGGGGCTCGAGGTGCTGCTGGTCTCCGACGAGCTGCCCGAGGCGGACAAGAATCCGACCGCCACCTACCTCGCGCAGCGCACCCAGGTGGGCTCGGGCAATACCCGCAAGTCCGTCGCCCCGCGCAACCGCACCGCCTCGCTCCCGACGCTCAAGCATGCCGGCACCGCCGATGGCAACTCGCTCAAGGACGAGGGCGAGCGCGCCGGCAGCACCGAGGATGAGCGGGTGCTGAGCACGATCGGCTGGAGCACCAGCATCCGCTACCTCACCGAGGAGGGGGGTGAGGGCTCCACGCGCGACAAGCCGCTGCTGCTCGATCAGCCCCAGAGCGCCGATCCCGGCCCTGACGAGGAGGGCCCCGCGCAGCTGCGCGGACCGAAGCGCGACGAACTGTGGGTGACCCCCGACACGCGGGCGGCAACGCTCGCGCCTTACCTGGACGCCTGGCGGCGCAAGGTCGAGCGCATCGGCACGCTCAACTACCCGACCGTCGCCAAGGTGGCCGGGGCTGCCGCCGCCCCCGTGGTGGAGGTCGGCATCGCCGCCGACGGCAAGCTCGATCGCGTGCTGATCCGGCGCTCCAGCGGCAACGCGGAGCTCGACCAGGCGGCCCTGGAGATCCTGAAGCTCGCCAGTCCCTTTGACCCCTTCCCGCCGCAGCTGGCCCGGCAGTACCGGGTGTTGCGCTTTGCCTACGAGTGGCAGTTCAGCGGCGGCCGCCCCGCCAGTGGCACGGTATCGGTTCCTTGAGAGTGCCGCGGACGATGCCCATACTGTGCTCATGAGCGGCAAGCACAGCGTCGACCCCCCTGCGCAGGCCTCCACGCCGGAACCCTCCGACGTCCCGCCCTTCGCGGAAGGCCCCGCGGGCGGCCTCACCAATCACCTCCTGATCGCGATGCCCCAGCTCGCGGACCCGAACTTTGCCCAGACCGTGGCGCTCATCTGCGAGCACACCGACAAGGGCGCACTCGGCATCGTGCTGAATAAGCCCCTGCCGATGAAGCTCTCCGACGTGCTCTCGCAGATGAAGCTCGAGCCCTCGAGCGAGCGCATCGGCGAGCAGCCGGTGCTGCGCGGGGGCCCGGTGCACACCGACCGCGGCTTCGTGCTGCACCGCCCGGGCGGGCAGTGGGACC
>DATIXW010000087.1:0-5559 GCA_035518135.1 Steroidobacteraceae bacterium | reverse complement strand
CTTCGACAACAAGGAGGGCCTGCTGTTTCCCAATCAGTTCGTGAACGTGGTGCTGCTCGAGGACGTGCTGCAGCGGCAGACGATCATGCCGAGCGCGGCCGTACACCGCGGGGCGCCCAACGGCGTCGTCACCACGTTCGTGTACCTCGTGCAGCCAGACAGCACGGTCGCGGTTCGCCCGGTCACGCTCGGAGTGCAGGATGGGGAGCGTGTCGGGGTGCGGAGCGGATTGAGCGTGGGCGATCTGGTGGTCACGGAGGGCGGTGACCGGCTGCGCGACCACGCCGCCGTGGTACTGCCCAGCGGTTTTGCCCGACCCGCGGATGCGCCGGTCGCAAAGCCCTCGGGCGCGCCTGCGGCAAAGCGTACGGCCAAGCGCACAGGTGGATCTGCGGCACGGAGCCGATGAACCCATCGCGTCTTTTCATCGAGCGCCCGGTCGCGACCACGCTTTTCATGGCCGCGATTCTCGCCGTGGGCATGATCGCCTATCTGGAGCTGCCGCTGTCGGCGCTGCCGGATGTGGCCTATCCGACCATCGAGGTGCAGACCTTCTACCCGGGGGCAAGCCCCGAGGTCGTAACCTCGGGCATCACCGCCCCTCTCGAGAAGCAGTTCGGGCAGATGCCCGGCCTCACGCAGATGACCTCGACGAGCTCGGGCGGTGCCTCGATCATCACGCTGCAGTTCGATCTTGCGCTCAATCTGGACGTGGCCGAGCAGGAGGTGCAGGCCGCGATCAGCGCAGCACAGGTGCTGCTGCCGCAGGATCTGCCCGCACCTCCGGTCTACGCCAAGTTCAATCCGGCGGACGCTCCGGTGCTCACCCTCGGGATCACCTCGGAGGTCATGCCGCTCACTGACGTGGAGGATCTGACCGACACGCGGATCGCGCAGAAGATCTCGCAGCTGAAGGGCGTCGGCGTGGTGAGCATCTCCGGCGGGCAGCGCCCGGCCGTGCGCGTGGTCGTGAACCCGCGGGCGCTCGCCGCCTACGGCCTCAATCTCGATGATCTGCGCACCACGATCAACGTCGCCAACCAGAACGGCCCCAAGGGGACGCTGGACAGCGCGACCCGCGCCTACACCATCAACACCAACGACCAGCTGAAGAGCGCTGTCGAATACGCCGACATCATCATCGCCTACCGCAACGCTGCGCCCGTGCGGCTGCGCGACGTGGCAACCCTGGTGGCCGGCGCCGAGAACAACAAGCTCGGTGGCTGGATGAACCGCTCCCCGGCCCTCATCCTCAACGTGCAGCGTCAGCCGGGGGCGAACGTCGTCGACGTGGTGAATCGCATCCAGGATCTGCTGCCCACGTTGCGTGCCGCCTTGCCGAAGGGCATCGACGTGAACGTACTCACGGATCGCACGACGACGATCCGGGCGTCGATCGCGGATGTGCAGCTCGAGATGATGCTGGCGGTCGCACTCGTGGTGCTGGTGATCTATCTGTTCCTGCGCAACGTGCGCGCCACGATCATCCCGAGTCTCTCGGTGCCGCTGTCGCTCATCGGCACGTTCGCCGCCATGTATCTGGCTGGCTTCAGTCTCAATAACCTCTCGCTCATGGCGCTCACGATCTCCACCGGGTTCGTGGTGGACGACGCGATCGTGATGATCGAGAACGTCTCGCGCTACATCGAGAGGGGCGAGCGGCCGCTGCAGGCGGCCCTGCACGGTTCGGGGCAGATCGCCTTCACCATCATCTCCCTGACCGTGTCGCTGATCGCAGTGCTCATTCCGCTGCTCTTCATGCAGGACGTGGTGGGGCGGCTGTTTCGCGAATTCGCCGTCACCCTCGCCGTGACCATCCTCATCTCCGCGCTGGTATCGCTCACGCTGGTGCCGATGATGTGCGCCAAGCTGTTGCGACGGCAGTCGGTCCGACCGCTCGGTGAGGACGAGGCCGCCCACGGTGCGCATGCAAGCGGACCCTGGTTCGCGGCGCTGGTCGCATGGTATGGGCGCCGGCTCGCCTGGGTGCTCGATCATCAGCGCCTGACGATGTGGGTGGCGACGGGCACGGTCGCCCTCACCGCCCTGTTGTACATCGTGATCCCCAAGGGGTTCTTTCCCGAGCAGGACACCGGGCTCATCCAGGGCGTCTCGGTGGCCACCGAGACGGTGTCCTATGCGGCGATGGCCGATCGCCAGCAGGCACTCGCCGAGGCGATCCTCACCGACCCCGACGTGCAGAGCCTGTCATCGTTCATCGGCGTGGACGGTAACAACGTCACGCTGAACAGCGGTCGCTTCCTCATCAACCTCAAGTCGCGTGCGGTGCGCACGGCGACCGCAACCGAGATCATCCGCCGGCTGAGAACCGAGACCGCGCGCGTGCCCGGCGTCGCACTCTATATGCAGCCCGCGCAGGATCTCACGCTGGATGCCACCGTCAGCCGGGCGCAGTACCAGTTCACGCTCGAGAGCGCCGATGCGCAGGCGCTCGAGAGCTGGACCCCGAAGCTGATGGCGGCACTGCGCGGGCGCAGCGAGCTTGCGGAGGTGGCGAGCAACCAGGAGGACGACGGGCTCGCGGTGTACCTGACGATAGACCGCGACAGCGCTGCGCGGCTCGGCATCAGCGTCGGAACGGTCGACAACGCCCTCTACGACGCCTTCGGCCAGAGGATCATCTCCACCATCTTCACCCAGTCGAACCAGTATCGGGTGATCCTCGAGGCGGATCCGAAGGAATATCGCAGCGTGCAGTCGCTCGACTCCCTCTACGTTCCGTCGGCGGCGGGCGGCCAGGTGCCACTCTCCACGATCGCGCACGTCGAGGTCCAATCGCGGCCGCTCGTGATCAATCACCTGGCGCAGTTCCCCGCCGTCACCGTCTCCTTCAATCTGGCTGCCGGCGCCTCACTCGGATCGGCGGTGGCGGCGATCGAGTCGGTCGAGCGCGGTATCGGCGTGCCCGACAGCATCCGCACCACCTTCCAGGGCGCGGCGCTCGCGTTCCAGAAGAATCTGACCAACGAGCTGCTGCTCCTGCTCGCCGCGGTGGTCGTGGTGTACATCGTGCTCGGGGTGCTGTACGAGAGCTTCATCCACCCGATAACGATCCTCTCGACCCTGCCTTCGGCCGGGATCGGCGCGCTGCTCGCGCTCATGCTCGCGGGCGATGACCTCACCATCATCGCGCTCATCGGCATCGTGCTCCTGATCGGCATCGTGAAGAAGAACGCGATCCTCATGATCGACTTCGCGATCGACGCCGAGCGCACCCAGGGCCTCGCGCCGCGTGAGGCCATCTATCAGGCCTGTCTGCTGCGATTCCGGCCCATCCTGATGACGACCGTGGCCGCGCTCTTCGGCGCGTTGCCGCTGATGTTCGGCGCCGGCACGGGCTCGGAGCTGCGCCATCCGCTCGGCGTGAGCATCGTGGGCGGGCTGCTCGTGAGTCAGGTACTGACGCTGTTTACCACGCCGGTGATCTACCTGGCATTTGACCGGCTGGCCAAGCGGCTCCATCGCCCGGAGGACGACCTCGCGGGCGATGAGCTTCCGGATCCGGTGCCGTGAATCTCTCGGCCCCGTTCATAGCGCGCCCCGTCGCGACGATCCTGCTCACTCTCGGGGTCGCCCTGGCGGGCGCCGCGAGCTTCGTGCTGCTGCCGGTCGCTCCGCTGCCGCGTATCGACGTGCCCGCGATCCTGGTGTTCGCCCAGCTGCCCGGGGCGAGCCCGGAGGTGATGGCATCCTCGGTTGCCACCCCGCTCGAGCGCCATCTCGGCGCCATTGCCGACGTGGACGACATGACCTCCACGAGCAGCGTCGGATCGACCAACATTCAGCTCGCGTTCAACATCGGACGCGACATCGATGGCGCGGCGCGCGACGTGCAGGCGGCCATCGCGGCCGCGCACGCCGATCTGCCCACGGGGCTGGTGCGCAATCCCTTCTACCGCAAGCTCAACAGCTCCATGTTTCCCGTGCTGGCGGTCGCCATGACCTCGGACGTGCTCACGCAGGGGCAGATCTACGATGCGGCGGATGCGGTGGTCTCGCAACGACTCGCTCAGATCAAGGGCGTCGGTGGGGTGAACGTGAACGGCAGCGCTCTGCCGGCCGTGCGGGTGGAGCTCAATCCACTCTCGCTGTCCAAGTACGGCATCGGGCTGCAGGACGTACAGGCGGCGATCTCGAACGCCAACGCGAACTCGCCCAAGGGGGCGATCGAGACCGACCAGCGGCGCTACCACATCTATACCAACGACAATGCACGCGAGGCGGACGCCTACCGCAGCCTCATCATCGCCAATCGCAAGGGTGCGACCGTGCGCCTGAGCGATGTGGCGCAAGTCACCGACATGCGCGACGGGGCGACCGAGAACCTGCGTACCTATGGCATCTATAACGGCAAGCCGGCCGTGACCGTGCAGGTGCTGCAACAGCCCGGCGCCAACGTGATCGACGTGGTGGATGCGGTCAAGGCGGAGCTGCCCTATCTCAAGGCCGCGATCGATCCCAAGATCGACCTGGTCGTGACGTTCGATCGCTCCGTCACCATTCGTGCCTCGCTCCGTCAGATGGAGCAGACACTGCTGATCGCCGTGGCGATGGTGATCCTCGTCGTGTACATGTTCCTGCAGAGTCCGCGGGCGGCGCTCATCCCGGCGGTGGTGGTGCCGGTTTCCCTCCTCGGGACCTGCTCGGCGATGTACCTGCTGGACTACACGCTCGATAACTTCTCACTCATGGCGCTCACGATCGCCACGGGCTTCGTGGTGGATGATGCGATCGTCGTCATGGAGAACACCACCCGCCACATCGAGGCCGGCATGACCCGGATGCGGGCAGCACTGCTCGGGGCGCGGGAGGTCGGATTCACCGTCCTTTCCATGAGCCTGTCGCTGGTGGCCGTCTTCAGTCCGTTCGAGCTCATGGGCGGCATTCCGGGCAGGCTGTTCCGTGAGTTCACGGTGGCGCTCACCGTCTCCATCCTGATCTCGCTCGTCATCTCACTCACGACCACGCCGATGATGTGCGCGCGACTGCTGGGACGCGATCGCCCGCGGCGTCGGGGCCCGGGCGCGTTCGAGCGCCTGTTCGTCGGCCTGCGCACCGGCTACGAGCGCTCGCTCGGCTGGGCGCTCGAGCACCGCTGGCTGATGCTCTGGTCGCTGGTACTGACGATCGTGCTCAACGTCGTCCTGTACATCGTCGTGCCCAAGGGGTTCTTTCCGCAGCAGGACACGGGGCAGCTTCAGGGCGGCATGCGGGCGGATGCGGCCGCTTCCTTCCAGCTCATCAAGTCCAAGCTGCAGCAGGTGACCCGGATCATTCAGAGCGATCCGGCGGTGGCCACCGTGACCGGTTCGGTGGGCGGCGGGAACTTCGGCTTCTTCCGCGGCAACGTGAGTGCCAATATCAACGTGGGCCTCAAGCCGCTGCGCGTGCGGCGGGTCTCGGCCGACCAGGTGCTCAATCGCCTGCGGCCGCAGTTCGCCCGGGTGGACGGTGTCGAGACTTTCCTGCAGGCGCAGCAGGACATCGGCGGGGGTGGCGGCGGGCGCTCTGCCAATGCCGAATATCAGTACACCCTGC
>DATIXW010000086.1:0-2247 GCA_035518135.1 Steroidobacteraceae bacterium | reverse complement strand
CCGATGCCGTCCCCCTCGATGAAGGGAATGATGGGGCGATCGGGCACGGCAAGCGTCGCGTCGGGATTGACGCGGATGCGGCTGCCATCCTTCGGGACGACGATGTGCGCGTACTGCATGAGGGAAGCGGCGCGCGCGCCTTAGGCGCGCTTGTCGGTGCGGCGGCCGGGGCCTCGTTCAGCGATCAGCATCGCGAGCTCGAGCGCCTGCTCGTGATTCAGGCGCGGGTCGACGCTCGAGCGGTACGCGCGGGCGAGGTCCTGATCGGTGAGCCCGCGCGCTCCTCCGGTGCACTCGGTGACGTCATCCCCGGTGAGCTCGATGTGCACTCCGCCGAGGTACGAGCCGAGATCGGCGTGGATGCGGAACGCGAGCTCGACCTCCTTGAGGATGTTCTCGAAGCGGCGCGTCTTGAAGCCCCCGGTCGTGGTCTCGGTGTTGCCGTGCATCGGGTCGCACACCCACAGCACGGTCTGGCCGGTCTGACGCACCGCTTCGATCGCCTTCGGGAGGTGCGCGGCGATCTCCTGCGCGCCGAAGCGGTGGATCAGCGTCAGCCGCCCGGGCTGATTCTGCGGGTTGAGAGCCGTCACCAGCCCCTGCAGCCAGGTGGCGTCCATGGCGGCGCCCACCTTGACGGCGATCGGATTGGAGATACCCCGGAAATACTCCACGTGCGCGCCGTCGAGGGCCGCGGTGCGCATGCCGATCCACGGCAGGTGGGTCGAGAGGTTGTACCAGCGGTTCTGGCGCGGGATGAAGCGGGTCTGCGCCTGCTCGTAATGCAGATGCAGCCCCTCGTGGCTCGAGTAGAACTCGACCAGCGTCGCCTCGTGGACCCGCCGGCCGCTGATGCCCTCGAAGAAGTCGAGCGCGTCGGCGATCGAGCGCACGATGCGCTGGTAGGCGTCCTTGAGCGGCGCGTGATGCACGAAGCCGAGGTCCCAGTACTCCGGGTGATGGAGGTCCGCGAACCCGCCCTCGACGAGAGCCCGCACGAAGTTGAGCGTCAGGGCGGCGCGCTCGTAGCCGCGCAGCAGCAGCATCGGATCCGGCGCGCGGGCCTCGGGTGTGAACTCCGGCCGGTTGACCAGATCGCCGCGATAGCTCGGCAGCGTCACTCCATCCCGCGTCTCGCTGTCGGCGGAACGCGGCTTGGCGTACTGCCCGGCCATGCGGCCGACGCGGATGATGGGCTTCTTCAGTCCGTGCAGCAGCACCAGGCTCATCTGCAGGAGGATCTTGAGCTTCTTGGCGATCGTGTCCGACTCGCACTCGGCGAAGGTCTCGGCACAGTCGCCCCCCTGCAGGAGGAACGCCTCGCCGCGCTGCGCCGCGGCCAGCTTCTCCTTCAGGGCCTCGACCTCCCACGACACGACGATCGGAGGCAGACGCGAGAGCTCCGCCACCACGCGCTCGAGGGCCTTCGGGTCGCGGTAGGCCGGCTGCTGTTGGGCGGGCCGGGTCTGCCAGCTCGCGCTATGCCAGGAAGTGGTCTCGGGGGAGCGCATATGAATCGATCCTAGCATGCGCTCCGCGGGCCAATTTGCGCCGCCGCAAGGGGCGCGGAAGCCCCCCGCCGGGGCGGCTGGCGTTGCGGGCATATCGAAGGCAGAATGCGCCCCTTTTCGAGAGGGGCCTATGCACCGCGTGTTGATCCTCGGCGCCGGAAAGATCGGCGCTCTGATATCCGGATTACTAGCAGAATCCGGGAGTTACAAGGTTCAGTTAGCGGACGTGGACGGCGCGACCGCGGAGGCGGTGGTGCGCGCCCACGGCGGGCGCGAGCTCGTCGCGCTCGCCCTCGATGCGAGCCATGGCGAGGTGCTCGAGCGCCACCTCAAAGCCCACCCGGTCGATGCGGTCATCTCGGGCCTCCCCTACTACTGCAACCGCGGGGTGGCGGAAGCGGCCCGGCGCGCCGGGATTCACTATTTCGACCTCACCGAGGACGTCGAGGTGACGCGCGCGGTGCGCGCCATCGCAACCGGTGCGGCTGAGGCCTTCGTGCCGCAGTGCGGACTCGCGCCCGGGTTCATCAGCATCGCCGCCGCCGAGCTCATCACGCATTTCGATGAGCTGCGCACGGTGAAGCTGCGGGTCGGCGCGCTGCCGCAGCACCCCAACAACGTCCTCAAGTACTCCCTCACCTGGTCGACCGAAGGGCTCATCAACGAGTACGGCAATCCCTGCCAGGCGGTGAGCGACGGCCGCGTGGTCGAGGTGGCGCCTCTCGAGGGACTCGAG
>DATIXW010000085.1:0-7679 GCA_035518135.1 Steroidobacteraceae bacterium | reverse complement strand
CCTGGTGGGCGCCGGCGGTCTCGGGGTGCCGGTGGTGCGCGCGCTCAACAGCGTGCAGGTCGGCATGGGATTCGAGGCGGGCTTCGTCATCGTGCTGCTCGCCATCGTGCTCGATCGCATCACACGCCCGGCGGAGAAGGCCGGTTCACCATGAGCGGCGCGCTGGAGTTTCGCGCCGTCGACATCCTCTTCTGCGCCAAGAGCGGCGGCCGCGCCCACGCGGCCGCCATCCAGCAGGCACTCGTGCTGCTCGATGCCGGCGGCACCCGCAGCGCGATTGCCGAAAAGACCGGCGTCGTGGTGGGCGTCGCCGGCGCCTCGCTCTCGGTCGCCCGGGGCGAGATCTCGGTGCTCATGGGCCTGTCCGGGTCCGGCAAGTCCACGCTCCTGCGCGCCGCCAACGGGCTGAACCTCGTCACCCGCGGCCACGTCCTGGTCGCTGATGCCGACGCCACGGTCGATATCGGTGCCACCTGCGATCCGGCGACGCTGCGGCGCATCCGCCGCCGCAGGGTCGCCATGGTGTTCCAGCAGTTCGGACTGCTGCCCTGGCGCACGGTGCGGCAGAACGTGGGTTTTGGCCTCGAGCTGCGCGGCGATCCGCCCGAGAAGCGTCGCCAGATCGTCGACCGCCAGCTCGAACTCGTGGGGCTGTCACAGTGGGCCGAGCGCTATACGAGCGAGCTCTCCGGCGGCATGCAGCAACGCGTGGGGCTCGCGCGCGCCTTCGCCACGGATGCCGATATTCTGCTGATGGATGAGCCCTTCTCCGCGCTCGACCCGCTCATCCGGCGCAAGCTCCAGGATGAGCTGCTGGCGCTGCAGGAACGCGTGCGCAAGACAATCCTGTTCGTCAGCCACGATCTTGATGAGGCCCTGAAGCTCGGTGACAAGGTCACCATCATGGAGGGCGGACGCATCGTGCAAAGCGGCACCGGGCGCGACATCGTGGAGCGGCCCGCCGATGACTACGTCGCCGAGTTCGTCCAACACGTGAACCCACGAACGGTGATCAAGGGGTCGCCCCCCGGCCAGCCCCGTGCGTGACGCTCAAGCGGCACGCGATTCTAGGGGGCCGATGGCTCTTCTAATGTGCCAGTGAGCCAGTGACACAGCCGGGAATGGGCTGTGCTGGCTGATTCCAGAAATTCCTTGTGACCGACTCCCGATAACTCCAGCAGGTCGGCGTCATCACCGGCATCCCGTGCGGCGCGGACATAACTGTGCGAGAACTCGATCGGCACGGCAGTGTCCTCGGTGCCGTGGATGATCAGTTGCGGCACGAGCAGCGGGAGCATCATTCGGGGAGAGGCTGCCGCGTAACGCTCGGGCACCTTGGCCGGCGAACCTCCGAGGAGCTCCTCGACGGCGCCGCCGCCAAGGCCTCGCAAGTGAGCCTGGACAAGATCAGCCACCGGGGCGAGCCCGGCGACGGCACGGATCTTGACGGGTGCCGTGAGCCCCTTGCTTTGGTCGACACGCTGTCGGGCGGCAGACCAGAGGGCAAGATGTCCGCCGGCAGAATGCCCGACCACCGCAACGCGACTGAGATCCAGACCGGCACCTTGTGCGCACAGCAACCCGAGATGCTCGATGCCCCTGAGGACATCATCGAACGTGCCCGGCCAACCGCCCCCCGGCGCGCCCAGTCGACGATACTCCAGGTTCCAGACGGCAAACCCGCGATTGCGAAGATCCTGCGCAACTGCACTGAACTGATCTCGACCGTAGGGCATGCGCCAGAAGCCCCCGTGTAACAGGCAGACAACGGGGGCTCGTGCCCGCGCCGGAAGATGCAGGTCCCCTTCCTGAGCTTTCAGATTGCCGTAGCGCTCGGTTCTCATGGAGAGGGTGCGGATGAGTGTGCTCGGATCGGTGTTGCCAGCGGGCGCAGGGGATCGCAAAGCCAGGAACCCTCTGACTCTGGCACGAAGAAGAGTCACGTGAAAACGGCAGGGGGTACCGGGTGCCTAAACTGGGTCGCCGGGAGCTGCGGGCCGTCCCGTGTCGCAAATGTCGCATTCATTCAAGAGCGGCGCCGCCCGGGTGCTAACTGCGTGGTGCGCTAGCGGAGCATGATGCGCGCCCACTCGGGCACACCTGCAGGTCCTTCCGGATGCAACCCTTCTCCGGCCTGTCGCTCATCCTGCGGGGCCTAACCGGCCAGCGCGGCTGGCAGCCGCAGTGGCGCAGTCCCGAACCCAAGAGCGCCTACGACGCCATCATCGTCGGTGGCGGCGGCCACGGCCTGGGTGCGGCGTATTACCTGGCGGGGGAGCACGGTTTCACCAACATCGCGGTGCTCGAAAAGGGCTGGATCGGCGGCGGCAACACCGGCCGCAACACCACGATCATCCGCTCGAACTACCTGTTCGATGAAAGCGCGGCGCTCTACGACCACGCGGTGAAGCTCTGGGAGGGGCTCGCGCAGGCGCTCAACTACAACGTCATGTTCTCCCCCCGCGGCGTCATGATGCTCGCGCACACGGTGCACGATGCGCAGGTGTTCAAGCGCCACGTCTACGCCAACCGTGCCGCCGGGGTCGACAACGAGTGGCTGACGCCGCAGGAGGCCAAGGCCTTCTGCCCGCCGCTGAACATTGGCGACATTCGCTACCCGGTCCTGGGGGCGGCGCTGCAGCGTCGCGGCGGCACCGCGCGACACGATGCGGTGGCGTGGGGTTACGCGCGCGCTGCCGATGCGCTCGGGGTGGACATCATCGAGAACTGCGAGGTCACCGGGTTCCTGAAGGACGACGATGGGCGCATCGCCGGCGTCGAGACCACGCGCGGCACCATCCGCGCCCCGCGCGTGGGGGTGGCGGCCGCGGGCAACTCGAGCGTCGTGCTCAAGCTTGCCGGCGTGCAGCTGCCGCTCGAGAGCTATCCGCTGCAGGCGCTCGTCTCGGAGCCGATCAAGCCAGTGTTCCCGTGCGTGGTCATGTCCAACACCATCCATGCCTACATCAGTCAATCGGACAAGGGCGAGCTGGTCATCGGGGCGGGCACCGACGCCTATACCTCCTACACGCAGCGCGGCGGACTGCACATCACCAGCCACGCACTCGAGGCGATCTGCGAGCTCTTCCCGGTGTTCCGACGCCTGAAGATGCTGCGCTCCTGGGGCGGAATCGTGGACGTCACGCCCGACCGCTCCCCCATCATCGGCAAGACTCCGGTGCCGGGACTGTATGTCAACTGCGGCTGGGGCACCGGCGGTTTCAAGGCGACCCCCGGCGCAGCGCACGTGTTCGCCTGGACCATCGCCAAGGACGAGCCTCACCCGATCAACGCGCCCTTCACGCTCGAGCGCTTCCGCGACGGCGACCTGATCGACGAGGCCGCGGCCGCCGCGGTCATGCACTAAGGGGGCGCACGCACCATGCTCCTGATCCGCTGTCCTTACTGCGGCGAGCGCCCGGAGCCTGAGTTCGTCTACGGCGGCCAGGCCCATATCGCCCGCCCCGCCAAGCCGAGCGAGGTCGACACCCAGAACTGGGCCAACTACCTCTACGTTCGCGAGAACGTCCGTGGCGTGCACGCCGAGCGCTGGCGCCACACGCGCGGCTGCGGGCGCTTCTTCAACGCGCTGCGCGACACCACCACCGATCATTTCCTGGCCACCTACCCGGTGGGCGAGGCGCGTCCCGAAGTGGCCGCGAAGCCGCCGTGAACGAGGCACTGCGCACCGCATCGGGCGGTCGTATCGAGCGCGCGCGCGCGGTGCATTTCCGCTTCGACGGGCGCGAGTACTGCGGCTGTGCCGGCGATACCCTGGCGGCGGCACTGCTCGCCAACGGCGTGCACCTGATGGGCCGTTCTTTCAAATACCACCGCCCGCGCGGCGTGCTGGCGGCGGGCGCGGAGGAGCCGAACGCCCTGGTGACCGTGTGGCGCGACGCCGGGCGCGAGACCCCGAACCTGCGCGCGACGCAGGTCGAGCTCTACGAGGGGCTCATCGCCTACAGCCAGAACCGCTGGCCGAGCCTCGCCTTCGATGCCGGCGCGATCAATGACTTCTTCGCGCCCTTCATCCCCGCCGGCTTCTACTACAAGACCTTCATGTGGCCGCGCCGCGCGTGGCATGCGCTGTATGAGCCGCGCATCCGTGCCGCCGCCGGTCTCGGGAAAGCCCCGAGGCAAGCCGATCCTGACACCTATGCCAATCAGTTCGCCCATTGTGACGTGCTGGTGGTCGGTGCGGGTCCTGCGGGGCTCGCGGCCGCAGCCAGCGCCGCCCGCGCCGGTGCCCGGGTCATTCTCTGCGATGAGCAGGCCGAGGCCGGCGGCTCGCTGCTGAGCGAACCGGCCAGCGCGGGGCTTGGCATCGAGGGGCGCTCCGCGGCCACCTGGCTCGCCGCGCAACTTAGCGCGCTTGCGGCCAACCCGCGCGTGCGGATCCTGACCCGCACGACCGCGTTCGGCTACTTCCCGCACAACCTGCTCGGCCTGAGCGAGCGCCTCACCGACCATCTCGCCCGCCCCGCCGCCGATGCGCCGCGCGAGCGGCAATGGCAGGTGCGGGCGCGCGAGGTAGTGCTCGCAACCGGCAGCATCGAACGGCCGCTCGTGTTTGCCGGCAACGACCGGCCGGGGATCCTGCTCGCCGGCGCCGCCCGCACCTTCCTCAACCGCTACGGCGTGCTGCCCGGAACGCGCGCCGTGGTGGTGACGGCGGCCGATGAGGCCTACGAGGCGGCGTTCGACCTGCAGCGTGCCGGGGTGTTCATCGCCTGCATCGCCGATACGCGCCCCGCGGGTGCGCTGAGTGAGCGGGCGCGCGCCGCCGGCATCCCGGTGCTCACCGAAGCCTGCGTCCTCGGCACGCACGGTCGCCGGCGCGTCAGCGCCGTCGAACTGGCTCGCCTGGGCGGCGGGGAACTGAGCCAGCGGCAAACGCAGCCGTGCGATCTGGTGCTCATGTCCGGCGGCTTCACCCCGAGCGTGCACCTGCACTCGCAGTCGCGCGGCAGGCTGACCTGGAGTGCGCCCCTGCAGGCCTTCATTCCCGGAGCGGCGGCCGAGCGCGCTCGCAGCGCCGGGGCCTGCCGCGGCGTCTTCGCGCTGCAGGAGGTGCTCGAGGACGGCGCCGCCGCCGGTGCGGCCGCCGCCCGCGAGGCGCTCGACCCGGCACGTGCAGGCGTTGACCCCGGCGGTGGCAGCGGCCGCATTGCACCCCAACCCGCGCCTGCGGCGCAGTCCGGCTTTGTGGGCGCGCTGCCGCGCACGGCGCGCACGCGCGGCCGCGCGTTCGTTGACTTCCAGAACGATGTCACCGCCAAGGACCTCGCGCTCGCCCTGCGCGAGGGCTTTCGCTCCATCGAGCACGTAAAGCGTTACACCACGACCGGCATGGCGACGGATCAGGGCAAGACCTCCAACCTGAATGCGCTCGGCATTGTCGCGCGTTCCCTGGGGAAGACCCCGCCGCAGGTCGGCCTCACGAGCTTCCGCATGCCCTATACGCCGGTAAGCTTCGGCAGCTTCGCGGGGCTGGCGCGCGGGGACCTGTTCGACCCCATACGCCGCACGCCGATGTACGACTGGGCGGCCGCCCAGGGTGCGGTATTCGAGGACGTGGGCCTGTGGAAGCGCGCGCGCTACTTCCCCCGCACGGGCGAGGACCTGCACGCAGCTGTCGCACGTGAGTGCCGCGCCGCGCGCGGTGCCTGCGGCATCTTCGATGCCTCCACGCTCGGCAAGATCGAGGTCGTGGGCCCGGATGCGGTCACCTTCATGAACCGTCTGTATGTGAACGCGTGGAACAGCCTCGCCGTCGGGCGCTGCCGTTACGGAGTACTGCTGCGCGAGGATGGCTTCATCTTCGATGACGGCGTGGTCGCGCGTATCGAGGAGCAGTGCTTCCACGTCACCACCACCACCGGCGGCGCGCCGCGTGTGCTGGCGATGATGGAAGACTACCTGCAGACGGAGTGGAACGAGCTGCGGGTGTGGCTCACCTCGACCACCGAGCAGTGGGCGGTGATCGCCGTGCAGGGACCGCAGGCGCGTGCGGTGCTCGAGGGACTCGTCGACGTCGACATCAGTGGCGCGGCCTTTCCGCACATGAGCGTCGTGCGCGGACACATCTGCGGGGTGCCGATGCGTCTGTTCCGTGTCAGCTTCACCGGCGAGGTGGGCTTTGAGGTCAACGTGCCGGCCGACTACGGCGCAGCGGTGTGGGAGGCGCTATGGGAGAGGGGACGCCCGCTGGGCATGACTGCCTACGGGACCGAGACCATGCACGTGCTGCGGGCCGAGAAGGGCTACATCATCATTGGCCAGGACACCGACGGCACGGTGACGCCCGATGACGCGGGACTCGGCTGGGCGATCGGCAAGAGCAAGCCGGACTTCGTCGGCAAGCGCTCGCTCGCGCGCCCCGCGATGAGCGCGCCGCAGCGCCGTCAGCTGGTGGGGCTGCTCACCAGGGACCCGCAGGTCGTGCTCGAGGAAGGCGCGCAGCTGATGGCTGAAGCCGGCGCGCGCGCCCCGACACGCCCGCTCGGTCACGTGACGTCCTCGTACCTGAGCGCCACGCTCGGTCGCTCGATCGCCATGGGACTCGTCGCCGGGGGGCGCGCGCGCATGGGCGAGACGCTCTACGTGGCCGGCGGGCGCGGCGAGGTGGCGGTGGAAGTCACCGCGAGCGTGTTCTATGACCCAAGCGGTGCGCGCATCCATGGCTGATCTCACGGCCGCCCGAAGCTCTGCGCTCGTAAGCGAGACCGCGTGGCTGCGCTCGCTCCCGGCGGCCGTGCGCTGGGTGCTGCGGGGGGATGAGGCGGTGCGCGCCGCCGCGCAGGACGCCTTGGGTGTGCCGCTGCCCGAGGAGGCCTGCCGCGCCGGTGTGACCGGAGAGCGCGCCGCGCTGTGGCTCGGGCCCGACGAGTGGCTGCTCGTGGCGCCAGCCGAGCAGGCGGGACTGGCGCTGCGACTGGAGCGCTCGCTCGCGCGGCTGCCCCACTCCCTGGTCGACGTAAGCCACCGCCAGGTGGCGCTGCTGGTGCACGGATCCCATGCGGCCACCGTGCTCGCCGGCGGTTGCCCGCTGGACCTCGACCTGCAGTCCTTCCCCGTCGGGATGTGTACCCGCACCGTGCTCGGCAAGGCGGAGGTGGTGCTGTGGCGCACCGACGCACAGGCATTTCGTCTCGAGGTGTGGCGCTCCTTCGCGCCCTACGTCGCGCAGTTCCTCGCCGAGGCGAGTCGCGGGATTATTTAGACAAGGCACTGTCGCAATTGGAGTCCCGGCGGGGGCAGCGCGGGCTACACTCAAATTTCCGGCGGCACGCGTGGCTTGCCTGCCTTACGCGGAGAATCGACTCGTGAAGACGCATGTTCGGGTCCTGGTGATCGGTGGCGGCGTCGTCGGCGTGAGCACGCTCTATCACCTGACAAAGAAGGGCTGGAAAGACGTCGCGCTGATTGAGCGCACCGAGCTGACCGCCGGCTCCACCTGGCATGCCGCCGGTCTCCTGCCGCTCTTCAACATGAGCTACACCGTAGGCCAGCTGCACAAGTACTCGGTCGACCTGTACAAGCGGCTGCCGGCCGAGACCGGGCAGGACGTGAGCTTCCACGTGACCGGCAATCTGCGCCTTGCGACCTGCAAGGAGCGCATGGACGAGTACGCGAAGTACTGCGGCACGGCCAACACCATTGGCGTGCCCTTTCGG
>DATIXW010000084.1:0-3736 GCA_035518135.1 Steroidobacteraceae bacterium | reverse complement strand
TCGCGACCCGAATGTCGAGCGCCTCGAGCGGGAGCTCGCGGACAAGCTCGGCGCCCGGGTGGCGATCCAGCAGGGCAGCGGCGGGCGCGGCAAGCTCGTCGTCAGCTACAACAGCCTGGACGAGCTCGACGGGATTCTCGCGCACATTCAGTGAGCGGCCGCGGCCGCCTGGCGAGGCGCGCCGCGGCGATACGCACAAGTGCGTATGCCATGCACGGTGGATAACGCCCCAGCGCCGGTGGACGGCGCCCCGAGCGCTCTCTATAATCCCGCGGCTTTTTCGCCGTCGTCACGTAAGTGACTGAACGGTCGAAGTAATGTTAAGCCACTTGCGTCCGCTCAAGATGCAAGTCAAGCGGCTCTTTTGAGCCCCTCGAACGGGACTTATATAAGGTGTCGGCGATCGATCTGCCCCAGGCGCGGCGGCTGGCCTTCGGCGTCGTGCTGGGTCAGGCGATCGTGAGCGGAATTGCGGCGCTGTGCGCCGGGGCCCTGGCCGGTCGGGTCGCGGCGCTCTCGGCGCTCATCGGTGGGGGAATCGCCACCGCCGGGAGCCTGGCGATGGCGGGGCTGGTGTTCGGCAGCGCGGCGAACGGCGGCGCACAGCGCGTCGTCAGCGCCTTTTACGTCGGCGAGGCCGTGAAGCTCGCCGTCGTGACGGTGCTGTTCGTGGTAGTGCTGAAGGCGATGACGGTGGCGCCGCTGGCGATGTTCGTCGGCTTCGCGGTGACCTTCTTCGTGTACTGGATCGCGCTGCTCGCTGCGCTACCGGCCCTGAGCGGAGCGCGGCGCGGCGCCTGAAGTGTGGTGGGGTGGACCGGTGATGATGGTGCTGATGTCAGCGGCAGAAACAGGCGGTGGTGCGACCGATTACATCCTGCACCACCAGAAAAACCTGTCGAACGAAACGCCCCACGGGATCTTCGACTTCTCCGTTATCAACTACGACACCATCTTCTTCTCGCTGCTGCTCGCGGTGGTTTTCCTGGCGTTCTTCGGGCTGGTCGCCCGCAGAGCCACTGCAGGCGTTCCCGGACGCGTGCAGAACTTCATCGAGACCATCGTCGAGTTCGTCGATCGTCAGGTGCGCGATACCTTCCACGGCGCGAGTCGCCTGGTGGCGCCGCTGGCGCTCACCATTTTCTGCTGGATCTTCCTCTTCAACTTCATGGATTTGATACCGGTCGACCTGCTGCCGCTGGTGGCGCGCGGGGTCGGTCTCCAGCACCTGAAAGTCGTGCCCAGCACCGATCTCAATGCGACCTTTGCCATGTCACTCACGGTGTTCATTCTCATCATCTTCTACAACCTGAAGATGAAAGGTCCGCTCGGCTTCCTGGGTGAACTCACGCTCAATCCTTTCCGGGCGAGAAACCCTTTCGTGCAAGCGCTGCTGGTGCCGGTCAACTTCATACTTGAGTCGGTGACCTTCCTCGCGCGGCCGCTGTCGCTGTCACTGCGTCTCTACGGCAACCTTTATGCGGGCGAGATGGTGTTCCTGCTGCTCGCGGTGCTGACACTGCAGGGAATCTCGGCGCTGTCGCATTTCAGCGGCTGGTTCTTCCTGGTGATGCAGTTTTTTCTGGCCCTCGTCTGGGCCGCTTTCCATCTCCTTATCATCACGCTGCAGGCGTTTATATTCATGGTGTTGACGATCGTCTATCTGTCGATGGCGAGCGAGCATCACTGAGCCGCGAGGGGCGCGGAGTCAGGGTTCGGATAACTGGTCATACGCTCTTGTTCTCGAGGAGAGATTGAATGGAAAATGTTGCACACATCCAGGCCATGACCGTGCTGGCCGTCGGCATCATCTTTGGCATGGGCGCGCTCGGCACCGCGATCGGCTTCGGCATCCTCGGCGGCCGTTTCATCGAAGGTTCGGCGCGCCAGCCGGAGCTGCTGCCGGTGTTGCGCGTGCAGATGTTCCTGGTTGCCGGACTGCTGGACGCCGTCGCCATGATCGGCATCGGCTTCGCGCTGTTCTTCACGTTCGCCAACCCGTTCCTGGGCGCGGTACAGGCGGCGCACTGATCGAGCGCGACCGGACTTCCGCCGACGGGAGATACGCACCGTGAACATCAATCTCACGCTCGTCGTGCAGATGGTCGTGTTCGCCACGCTCATCTACATCACGATGAAGTGGATCTGGCCGCCCCTCCTCCGGATGATGGACGAGCGCCAGCGCAAGATCGCCCAAGGTCTCGCGGCCGCCGAGGAAGGCGAGAAGGAGCTCACCGAGGCGCGCGGCAAGGCGGACGCCATCGTGCGCGAGGCGCGCGAGCGTGCCAACCAGATCATCGATCACGCGCAGCACCGCGCCAACGAGATGGTGGAGGAGGCCAAGGGCACGGCGAGCGCCGAGGGCGCACGCATCGTGGCCGCGGCGCAGCAGCAGATCGAGCTCGACACGATGCGTGCGCGCGAGAGCCTGCGCCGCGAGGTGGCCGGAATCGCGGTTGGCGCGGCCTCCAAGCTTCTCGGCCGCGAGATCGATGCCCGCACGCACGCGGATCTCCTCGATAAGCTGGCGACCCAGATCTGAGACGAGGGAGAGCGGCAAAGCCATGTCAGACCGGCTCACCATCGCCCGACCCTACGCACGCGCCGCCTTCGAGGAGGCGCGCGCACGCTCGCGTCTCGCGCCCTGGTCGGAGGCGCTGCAGACCGCCGCGGCAGTGGTGAAGGACGCGCGCGTCGTGGCACTGCTCGGCAACCCGCGCGTCACCCCCGAGGAGCTCGCGCAGCTCGTGATCGGCATCTGCGGTCCGAAGCTCGGCGCGGAGGGCGCGAACTTCGTGCGCACGCTCGCCGCCAACCACCGCCTCGGCTACCTGCCCGAGATTTCCACGCTTTTTGATAACCTCAAGGACGACGTCGAGGGGATGGCCGACGTCACCGTGACCTCCGCGGCGACAATCGATGACGGGCAGCGCGCACAGATCGCGGCAGCACTCGAGCGCCGCCTCGGGCGCAAGGTGCGCCTGCACTGCGCCGTCGATCCGACGCTCATCGGCGGCGCCGTGCTGCGCGCGGGCGACCTGGTGATCGACGGCTCGCTGCGCACGCGACTCGATCGCATCGCCTACGAACTGACAGCCTGAAGAACTGACGGGAAGAGAGAACGCACATGGCCATCAAGGCAACCGAGATCAGCGATCTCATCAAGCAGCGGATCGAGAACTTCCAGTCGGTCACCGAGGCCCGTAACGTCGGCTCTATCGTCTCGGTCACTGACGGCATCACCCGCATTCACGGGCTTGCCGACGCCCGCTACGGCGAGATGCTGGAGTTTCCCGGCAACACCTTCGGCCTGGCACTCAACCTCGAGCAGGACTCGGTCGGTGCGGTGGTGCTCGGCGAGTACAAGCACCTCAAGGAAGGCGACACCGTCAAGACCACCAACCGCATCCTCGAAGTGCCGGTGGGGCCCGAGCTTCTCGGGCGTGTGGTGGACGCGCTCGGCGCGCCGCTCGACGGCAAGGGCCCGCTCAAGGCGGCGCGCACTTCCCCCATCGAGCGCGTCGCCCCGGGCGTCATCTACCGCAAGTCGGTGAGCCAGCCGGTGCAGACCGGCTACAAGGCCATCGACTCGATGGTGCCGATCGGCCGCGGCCAGCGCGAGCTGATCATCGGCGACCGCCAGACCGGCAAGACCGCGCTCGCCGTCGACACCATCATCAATCAGAAGGCCTCCGGCATTAAGTGCATCTACGTGGCGATCGGGCAGAAGCAGTCG
>DATIXW010000083.1:0-6849 GCA_035518135.1 Steroidobacteraceae bacterium | reverse complement strand
GTGGCGAGCTCAAGAACAAGGTGTCGCAGCGGGTCGTGTTCCACGAGATCACGCGCAATGCGATCCGCGAGGCGGTCACGCATCCGCGCGGCCTCTCGCTCGACCTCGTCAATGCGCAGCAGGCGCGGCGCGCGCTCGATTTCCTGGTGGGATTCAATCTTTCGCCGCTGCTCTGGAAGAAGGTGCGGCCCGGGCTGTCGGCCGGGCGGGTGCAGAGCCCTGCCCTGCGCATGATCTGCGAGCGCGAGGATGAGATCGCCGCGTTCGTGCCGCGCGAGTACTGGACCATCGACGCCGAGCTCGAGCACGGCGAGCAGCAATTCCCCGGCAAGCTGATCGAGTATCGCGGCGCCAAGGTCGAGCAGTTCAGCTTCACCACCGAGGCGCAGGCGCGCGAGGTCGAGCGCACCATCCTGGCGGCCGCCGGCGCGGGCGCGGCCCAGGCCGGCACGCTGCGCGTGATCGGCATCGATCGCAAGCAGCGCCGCCGCAACCCCGCGCCGCCCTTCACCACCTCCACACTGCAGCAGGAAGCGGCCCGCAAGCTCGGCTTCAATGCGCGCCGCACCATGCGTCTTGCGCAGCAGCTGTATGAGGGCCAGGACATCGGCGAGGGCAGCGTCGGACTCATTACTTATATGCGCACCGACTCGGTGTCGCTCGCCGCCGAAGCGGTGGCGGAGATCCGCGAGGTCGCCGCACGCCTGTACGGCAAGGCCGAGGTCGCCGACGAGCCGCGCGTCTACAAGACCAAATCCAAGAACGCCCAGGAGGCACACGAGGCCATCCGGCCGACCTCGGCGGCCATCACGCCCGCAGATGTCGAGGGCAAGATCGACGATGACCTTTACCGGCTGTACGCGCTCATCTGGAAGCGCGCGGTCGCCTCGCAGATGAGCCACGCGCTGTATGACACGGTCGCGGTCGACCTGCTCGCCGGCGCCGACGGAGCGCAGCGCCACCTGCTGCGCGCCAACGGCTCGACGCTGATCAAGTCCGGCTACATCTCGGTGTACCAGGAGGGCACGGACGACGGCAAGAGCGAGGACGGCGATCACGTGCTGCCGCCGATGCACGAAGGCGACACCGTGAGCCTCAACGCGCTGCGCGCCGAGCAGCACTTCACCGAACCGCCGCCGCGCTACAGCGAGGCCTCGCTGGTGAAGGCGCTGGAGGAGCACGGCATCGGCCGGCCCTCCACCTACGCCACCATCATCTCCACGCTCCAGGACCGTGAGTACGTGGAGATGGACAGCCGGCGCTTCGTGCCAACCGACATCGGCAAGATCGTCAACCGCTTCCTCACGCACCACTTCCACCGCTACGTGGAGTACGGCTTCACCGCCGCGATGGAGGATGAGCTCGACGCGGTGTCGCGCGGCGAAGAGGAGTGGACCACGCCGTTGGAGAAGTTCTGGAAGCCCTTCATCCATCAGGTCGAGAAGATCGAGAAGACCGTCACCCGCGAGCAGGTCGCGATGGCGCGCGAGCTGGGCAAGGATCCGGCGACCGGCAAGCCGGTGAGTGTGCGCATGGGCCGTTACGGCCCGTTCGTGCAGATCGGCACCAAGGATGACGAAGAGAAGCCGCGCTTTGCCGGCCTGAAGCCCGGCCAGAAGATGGATCACGTCACCCTCGCCGACGCGATGGAGCTCTTCAAGCTCCCGCGCACGCTCGGGGAGACACTCACCGGCGAGACGATCGTGGCCAACGTCGGGCGCTTCGGACCGTACGTGAAGTACGGCAGCAAGTACGCCTCGCTCAAGGAGGACGATCCTTACACGATCACCCTCGAGCGCGCCCGCGAGGTCATCCGCCTCAAGCAGGAAGCCGACGCCGCGCGTCTGATCCAGGATTTCCCGGAAGCGGGCCTGCAGGTGCTCAACGGCCGCTACGGCCCCTACATCACGGATAAGAAGAAGAACGTCAAGATCCCCAAGGAGCGCGACCCGAAGAGCCTGACGCTGGAGGAATGCCGCGCGCTGCTGGCCGCAGCTCCCGAGCGCGGCGGGCGCTTTGGCCGCTGGGGCCGCAAGAAAAGCGCGGCCGCACCGGCCGCGGCAGGCGGCGCAGGTACCCAGACCCCCGGAGAGCCGGGGGGCAAGGTCGCGAAACGAAGGAAGGGCGCCGCCGCCGCCCCGCAGGCCGCGACCGTACCGGCACAGCCGCGCGCACGCCGCGGCAATGGCAAGCCTGCGGCAGCGGTGACAGCGGCTGCGCCGCGCGCGCGCGCCAAGAGTTCCCCCGCGGGGCGCAAGCCGCGTGGCCGCACAAAGGCCGCAGCCCCGAAGCGCGCCGCCGGCAAGGCCCGCGCCAAGGGCGCCGGCGGCCTCCCGGGAGCGCGCGGCCTGAAGTAGCCGCCCGCGCGCGCCTGCGGTGCGCCGTCAGGCCTGCACTCTCGAAGATGAGCCTCAGGCCAGAAATGCGTCGATCGCCGCCAGGCACTCCGGCTCATCGAGCAGCGGTGCGTGGCCGCGGTTGTTTACCGTGAGCGCCTTCAGATCCGGCTTCTCGCGCTGCATGCGCGCGAGCGTCGCAGCGCTGAGAACATCCGAGTGCGCGCCGCGGATGGCGAGTATGGGTACTTTGCCGAGCGCACCCCACAGCGGCCACAGGTCCGGCGCCGCGCTGGAGCTGTTGCGCAGCACCTCGCCGATCGCAGGGTCGGCGTCAGCCCGCGGCACGCCCTGCGCATCGGCACGGTAGCTGCGGCGCGCCAGCTGCTGCCAGCGGGTTTCCTCAAGTCCAGGCCATGCGCTCTCAAAGATGCCGCGCAGCTGAAGCACGGCGCCGGCCCAGTCCTGCACCGGCGCCGACCTGCCCGCGTAACCGCGTATGCGCTCCAGGCCCGCCGGGTCGACTTCCGGACCGACATCATTGAGCACCAGATGGGACACCAGCCCCGGCATCGTCGCGGCCAGAACCATGCCGATGAGGCCCCCCATGGAAGTACCGACCACGCCGATGCGCGCGGTGCCCAAGCCTTTGAACAGTTCCAGCAGGTCACCCACGTAGGTCGGGATCTGATAGTTCGCGGGGCTGGGATCGCGCGCCGATAAACCGCGGCCCCGCACGTCCGGCACCAGCACGCGGTGCGTCGCCGCAAGGTGCGGGGCGAGTTCCTCGAAGTCGCGGCCGTTGCGCGTCAGTCCGTGCAGGCACACCACCACCGGCGCAGCCGCAGCCGGCCCCGCGTATACGCGGCTGAAGAGCCGCAAACCATCGCGACCGGTAAACCAATACTCGCCCGCAGCGCTCATGTGATTGCAGAGCCTCTCTCAGTAGTCGGTGGCGCGGAGCCCGGCACGCAGCTCGCGCTTGAGGACCTTGCCGTTGGCGTTGCGCGGCAGTGACTCGCGCCACAGCACGTCAGCGATGCGCTGCTGCTTGCCCACCCGCGCGTTGGTCCATGCGATGAGTGCATCGCGATCGGGCACACGCTCCGGCCGCAGCACGACGATCGCCACCGGTGTCTCGCCCCACTTGCGACTCGGCGCTCCCACCACCGCGACGTCGGCAACGTCCGGATGTTCCCGCATCACCTGCTCGATGTCCGCCGGATACACGTTCTGCGCACCCGACAGGATCATGTCTTTCTTGCGATCCACCACGTACAGAAAACCCTCGCCATCGAGTACTCCCAGGTCACCCGTGCGCAGCCAGCGCCGCCCGTGCTCGTCGAGCCAGGTGGCCTCGCGACTCGCGCTCTCGCGTCCATGGTAGCCCTGCATCAGCAGCGGCCCGTAGCCCACGATTTCGCCGACCGCTCCCGCGGGCAGCTCGCGCTCATCATCGCCGATGATGCGGATGTCGGTACCAAGGAACGGCTTGCCGACGGAAGTCATCTTGGCGGCGAAATCCTCGGGCGCGAGGATCGTGCAAACTCCCTCCGTCAGGCCATAGAGCTCGATCAGCTGGCAACCGGTGCGGCGGGGGAACTCCCGCTTCACCTCGGGCCGCAGCGGGGAGCCGCAGCACATCAGGGTATCGAGGCTGCGGAGCCGCTCGGGCTGCAGATCGGGCAGTTGCAACAGGCGTTCCAGCTGCAGCGGTACGAAGGTGCCGTGCGTGATGCCCTCAAGCTCGATGACGCGCAGCGCCGCCTGTGCCTCAAAGTGCGGCATCACGACGATCGTGCCTCCCACAAAGAGGGTGCTGAGCATCGCCACCCAACTGATGTTGGAGAACAATCCGAGCGAACACAGAGTGACGCAGTCGCTGCGGTAACGCAGGGCTACCGCCAGCTCGGCGGCCCAGTTCAACCGGCACTGGTGGCTGTGCACGATTCCCTTCGGCACGCCCGTGGTTCCGGAGCTGTAGATGATGTTGCACTCATCCTCCGGCTGAATACACACCGCGGGTGCGGCGGTCGACTGCGCCGTACGCCAGGGGGTGATGTCGCGCCAGCGGCCCCCGGGACCGCAGTGCGCAAAGCGCAGCGCCGTGCGCGCACGTTCGCTGCTCACATCCAGTGCATCGATGCGCTGACAGTGCGCGCCCGAGGCAAACACGGCGCGTACCGCGGCATCCTCGATCATGCCGGCGATCGCGGCCTCGTTGATCGACACATTCAACGGTACCGCCACACACCCGGAGCGCAGGATGCCGAACAGCAGCAGCGCAAATTCCAGGCTGTTGTCCATGAGCAGCGCGATGCACTCGCCACGCTTGAGCCCTGCGGCAATGAGGCCGTTCGCGATCTGCGCCGTCGCACGCTCCAGCTCGGACCACGTCAGACGCGCTTCGCCCGCCACCAGTGCGACGCGGGCCGCGCGCCACTTGCCGTGCCGGACGATCAGCTCCGGCAGCAGCGGTTGCGGCGACTCAAACCAGCCCATAGGTCAGAAGTGGTATTGCGCGGTCAGCGTCCAGGTGCGCGGCGGCGCATAGAAGCCGATCTGGCTGATGCCGCCGATGAAGGAGTTCTGCGGGGCGATGGGCGGGTTGCCGAAGTCGTAACCTGCGACTCGGTAGTACTTGTTGGTGAGGTTCTTACCATCGAAGGAGAAGCGCCACGCGTTGCTGCGCGTGGTGAAGGCCAGCCCCGCATTCAACACCCCATAGGCCGGCTGGTCCGTGACGCTGGGCGTGGTGTTGGCGACCTTGGTGAAGCTGCGCCAGTCGTAGCCGACCCGCGCCATCACGGTTCCCGGCTGCAGCTCCCACGAATACACCGCATTCCCGGAGACTGTCCAGGTGGGTGCATTGATGGGTCGATTCTCGTCGGCGACGTTGACGCTCGCCACGCCGGGCCCGCAGCCGGGAGCGAGCGTAAACACGCTGCACGGAATCAGATAGTCCTCGTAGTACGAGTCAAGGTAGCCGGTGTTGAGCGCCAGTGTCAGCGCGTGGCTGGGGCGCCACACGGATTGCAGCTCGGCGCCCCGGTTGATCTGCTTGCCGGCATTGAGTACGGCGGTCAGATTGGTCGGTGCGCCCTGATATTCAACGAACTGCTGCACACCGATCTGCGCGTCGCTGTACGGGTCGTAGAACACCGTGAAATTCAGCAGCAGCGTGTCATCAAGCCACGTCGACTTCAGGCCGATCTCGTAGTTGTTGGCGGTTTCCGAGTTATAGCCGTACTGGGTCGCCGGATAGACCGCGGCGTTGCCGCGCATGTCGAACCCGCCGCTCTTGAAGCCGCGGCTGTAGCTGACGTACCCCATGAGGTGATCGGTCCAGTGATAGTCAAGGCCCAGGCGCGGCGTGACGTTGACGAAGGCACGCGTGTTGTCGTAGTTCGTGACGACCCCTGGAATGGGCAGGAAGCCGGCGGGAACCTCGTTCGGGTTGAAGAAGGTCTCCCCCGGATACAGCTGGGTCGGAGCGATGCTGGTGTAGTCCGCCTGGTACACCGTGGCGGTCTTCTTGTCCTCGTTCCAGCGCGCGCCGGCATCGAGGTTCAGCCGTTCGGTCAACTTCCAGGTGCTGTCGCCGTACACCGCGTAACTCTTGGTCTGCACGCAGCCATTCACCAGCTCGGTAATGTAAAGATCGTAAGCGGGAATACCCAGCAGCGTCAGCGTGCCGATCGAGCCGTTGTAGGCGCCACAGGCGTTGCTGTCCATGTAGAACAGACCGCCCACCGCCTTCACGAGCTCGTTGTGGAAGGTGAGTTGCGCTTCGCCCGAGGACTGCTGGTCCTTGTACATCCCCGGCACCTCGAACAGGTTCTGGTCGACCTCCGCGAAGTTGATGAACTGCTCGCCGTGACCCTCGTAGTAGGCACCGACGACCTTCAGATCCAGCTGGCTCGTGAGGGTCTGGGTGTAGGTGCCCGAGAAGCCCTGCCGGTGGAAGAAATCACGGTCGGCGGGCATGTCGTTGTACATGTCGAAGGGGTTGGCGAGCTGCGGAACCAAGTAGTCGTTGAGCCGCTGCCCCCCGGAGGCGTTCGAGTTGTCCAGGATGTCGTCGGCGATCAGCCGCAGCTTCGAGCTCTCACCCCAGGTAATAGTGAGGTTAGCGCGTCCCACGAGAATGTCCTTGTTCGACAGCGTCGTGCCCACCGACTGACTGGGGGGCTGGCCGGGCTGTGCGAGCACCGTGCCATAGCCGTCGTGGTTCAGGCTGCCGAGCGCAAGGCCGAAATAGACGTGGTCGGTGACGATCGGCAGGGAGCCGCTGAAGCGGTAGTCCCGCTCGTCGTAATTTCCTGCGCTGGCGGAGGCCGTGAGCGTGGCCGGACCTGCGATATCGCGCGTGACGTACTTGAGTGCCCCCGCGATCGTGTTCTTGCCGTAAAGGGTGCCCTGCGGTCCGCTGAGCACTTCGAGTCGCTCGACGTCGAGGACATCCAGCAGCGCCGCCTGCGGCCGGGCCATGTAGACATCGTCCACGTAGACG
>DATIXW010000082.1:0-6210 GCA_035518135.1 Steroidobacteraceae bacterium | reverse complement strand
CGGTCAGTACGCCCTCAAGACCGTAGCCGACCTCGATGCGTATCCGATGATCATCCTTGGCGACGATGAGCAGAGCCCCGTCATCGACGCGCTTGCCGTTCACCGTCCCGCGGCCGAGTTTCCACTGCTCCACCACGCGGATGGAATACTGCTCGATCTCCTCCGGCTGGGTGCTCGGCACGATGAGCACCGCAAGCTGCGCGCCCTTGGCGGCCTCGAAGGCCGCCAGCTTCTGTTCGAGCGCGTTCTGCTGCTCCGCGGTGAGCGTGCCGGTCAGGTCGGTGACGCGCGCGCTGAGCTTGGGGATGGCCTGCAGCGACTGGCCCGCGGCGTTGAGGCCGAGGCCCAGCAGCCCCAGCAGCGCAACGCCCGCCAGGACGCGCGCCGGGCGCAGGGCCTGGATCATTTGGCCGGCTGCGGCGGTGGCGCGGCGGCCGGGGCGCCCGGGGTGGAGGTATCAAAACTCACCGCCGGTGCGCTGGAGATGGCCTGCTCGTTCTCGACGGTGAAGTTGGGCTTCACCGGGTAGCCGAACATCTTGGCCGTGAGGTTCACCGGGAACTGGCGCACCGTGACGTTGTATTCCTGCACGGCCTGGATGTAGCGGTTGCGGGCCACGGTGATGCGGTTCTCCGTCCCCTCGAGCTGCGACTGCAGGTCACGGAAGTTCTGATCCGACTTCAGCTGCGGGTAGTTCTCCGTAACGGCGAACAGGCTCTTCAGCGCCTGAGTGAGCTGCCCCTGTGCGGCCTGGTACTTGGCGAACAGCTCCGGGTTGTTGAGCACCTCGGGCGTCACCTGGATCGAGCCGACCTTGGCGCGAGCCTCGGTCACCCCGATCAGCACCTTCTGCTCCTGGGCCGCGTAGCCCTTCACGGTGTTCACCAGGTTGGGAATGAGGTCGGCGCGGCGCTGGTACTGGTTCACGACTTCGGCCCAGGCGGCCTTCACGTTTTCATCACGCTGCTGCAGGGTGTTGTAACCGCAGCCCGAAAGGCACAGCACGGCGACGGCGAGTAACGCAGATGACCAGGCACGCATCGAACTTCTCCTTGTGGTTTTCGCCCCGCCCCACGCCGGGGGTCGGGAATTGTCACATGGAGGAGAAAGCGGCGTCGATTTTCACCGCGGCAATCGCCGGCCCGGCACGCCCCGGGGAGTGCCGCCTTCAGCTCAAGCCGTGCAGGCGCAGGGGCCGGGGGAGCCCCAAAAAAAAACCCCAGGTTTTTGAGACCTGGGGTTGGTAAGGGCGGACCTTCGATGAAGGGAAGGAAGTCCGCCAGGGGATACGTCAGTGCAATCGCGCCCAGTGCAGGATCCGGATGTCGTCCGAATCCAGGTCAAAACTCTGTGCCAGGAGCGCGCGCAGTTCGCGATTCGCGCGCGTCTGCGTCAGCGGCTCGCGCAGCTCCACCACACCGCTCCACTCGTTGCTCGGGGCGGCGCTCTTGGCCTTGCCGCCGTGGGTCACAAAGTGCGTGTAGTACTTGGTAGCCACGCTTTAAGGGTAGTAGCGGGACCACCGCAGAGTCCGTGAGATATTCCACAGAAAGCCCGATTTCGGTAAAAGTGATTGCGACATAATTCACAGGTTTTCCGCACATATGGGGCGTTACCGCACCCCCGCGCCACGGGGCTCGAAATACATCACGCGCGCCGGGGTGGAGCGGCTGCGGCGCGAGCTGGATGAGCTGTGGCGCGTGGAGCGCCCGCGGGTGACGCAGGCGGTGCAGGCGGCGGCCGCCCAGGGCGATCGCTCCGAGAACGCCGACTACACCTACGGCAAGCGGCGCCTGCGCGAGATCGACCGCCGCGTGCGCTTCCTGCGCCAGCGCCTCGAGGGGATGGTGGTGGTCGAACACGCCCCCACCGACCCGCGCCGCGTGTTCTTCGGCGCCTGGGTGCTGCTGGAGGCGCAGGACGGCACCCGCACGCGCCATCGCATCGTGGGGCCGGACGAGTTCGACATGGCCGAGGGGTACATCAGCATGGACTCCCCGCTCGGGCGGGCACTGCTCGCCCGAGCGCTCGAGGATGAGGTCCGGGTCGAGGCGCCCGGGGGCAGCCGTACCGTTGCGATCGTGGCGATTGAGTACGAGGCGCCGGCGCCTACCAGATGACCCGCACGTTCTTGAACTGCCAGGGATCGCCCTTATCGAGATCCTCCGGGAAGAGCCGCTCGCGCTCGTGCAGCGGGGTCCACTCCGTGTACTCGCCCACCACCGGCCCGAGGTAGGGCATGCAGATCTCGAGCGCACGGCGGAAATCCATCTCATCCGGCTCCACGATGCCGAGGTTGGGATTCTCCATCGCCCAGATCACTCCGGCGAGCACCGCCACGCACACCTGCAGGCTGGTCGCGTTGTTGTAGGGGGCGAGCTCTCGCGCCTCCTCGACCGAGAGCTGTGAGCCGTACCAGTAGGCGTTCTTCTTGTGGCCGGCGAGCAGCACGCCCAGCTCGTCGATGCCGCCGCTGATCTCATCCATGAGGATGCGCTGGCGCTCCTGCTGCACATAGTTACGCCCGGCGAGCTCGTGCACCGACATCACCGCCGAGTCGCTCGGGTGGTAGGCGTAGTGCACCGTCGGGCGATAGGCGACCGTCGCGCCCTCGCGCACGGTGAAGTAATCGGCGATCGAGATCGCCTCGCCGTGCGTGATGCAGAAGCCGTAGAAGTGACCGGCCTTGGGAGTCCAGGTGCGCACGCGCGTGGCGGCGCCGGGCTGCATGAGGTAGATCGCGGCCCCGCAGCCGAAGTCATGGCGCTTGCCGTCGCGCGGGAAGTTGCGCTCGTGCGTGCCCCAGCCCATCTCGGCCGGCTGGCAGCCCTCGCTCACGAAGCCATCCACCGACCAGGTGTTCACGAACTCCCCGAGGAGCTTCGGCTTGCTGGCGATCTGCGTGTCGCGCTCGGCGACATGGATCACCTTCACGCCGAGCTTGCGTGCGAGCTGCGCCCATTCGAGGCGCGAGGCGGGGACGGCGGCGTCCACCTTGGTGTCGGCGGCGATGTTCAGCAGCGCCTGCTTCACCAGGTGCGAGACCAGGCCGGGATTGGCGCCGTGGGTGAGCACCGCGGTCGGGGCGCGCTCGCCGCCGGCGCGCAGCGCCAGCGCTTCCTCGCGCAGGGCGTAGTTGGTGCGCTTGGCCGGTGAGACCGTCGGATCGGTGTAACCGCCGGGCCAGGGCTCGATGCAGGTGTCCAGGTACATCGCGCCCTTCTCCCAGCACAGTTTGATGAGGGCGATGCTCGAGACCTCGACCGAGACGTTGATGAGGAAGTCGCCGCGCCCGATGAGCGGGTTCAGGACGCGCCGGAAATTCTCGCGCGTGAGGCGCTCGGTGATGAACTTGATGCCGTACTTGGCGGCCTCCGCGCTGCCCTTGTCCTCGGCGCTGACGATCGTGATGCGCTCCGTGGCGATGCCGATGTGGCGCAGCACGAGGGGCAGCACCCCCTGGCCGATGCTGCCGAAGCCGACGAACACGATGCGTCCCGGAAACTCGACGTGAATCTTGTGGCTGTTGCTCATGATTTATCGCTTTAGGCAGATCCTTCGGAGAGTCGCGCGACAGTGCGCGTTCCTGCAGGGTATCAAGTCAGCCCCGCGCGGCTCAATTCTCCGCGCCCCGGGCGTCGCCGGGCGGCGTCAGCCGCTGCGCCAGTGGGGCGGGTAGGTGCGCTCGTAGCCCGGCTGCGCCGCCACGCGCGCGAGCCAGCGCCCGAGCGCCGGATAGTTCACCTCGAGCGGCATGAAGCGCGATGACAGCGCTGCGGCCTGGGGTTTCTCCAGCGCCCGCTTGAGCAGCTGGATGCCCGGAAAGATCACCATGTCCACCGCGGAGTAGGCATCCCCGACGATCCAGTCGGATCGGGACAGCCGGCCCTCGATGGTGCGCGCCTCACTCGCCACGGCGTGCATCGCCGCGGTGACTGCATCGCCGCCGAGGTCCGCGTGCTGCTGCTCGAGGAACACGGCGCGCGCGATCGTGGTGACCTGCGGCTCGATGTAGGCGGCGTACTCGCAGATCACGCGCATGATGGTGCCGGCTTCCTCGGGGGTGCGGCCGAAGATCGGCGGGCGCGGGTACTTCTGGTCAAGGTAGTAGAGGATGGCGAGTGACTCGAAGCACACGTAGTCGCCGTCTTTGAGCACCGGCACGCGCCCGCGCGGGTTGAGGGCGAGCATCTGCGGGGACTTGTGCTCCTGCTTGGAGAACTGCAGCAGGTGGCTGACGTAGGGCAGCCGCTTGTGCTCGAGCGCGAGCAGCACCCGCCACGCGAACGGACTGCCGCTGCCCCAGTACACCTCGATTGCCATCGTGCCTCCGCGCGTTCGAAGCAGCGATTGTAACGACAACCGCTTAGCACCGAAAATGCAGCCCTGCGGCGCGCATGTAGCGCACGGAGGCCTACCATGCCTGGCACCCTCATCGAGCCCCTGGAGCTTGCCACCCGACTGGACGACCCGAGCTGGGCGATCATCGACTGCCGCTTCGAGCTCGCGCGCCCCGCCTGGGGAGCGAGTGCCTTCGCCGCCGGCCACATCCCCAACGCACAGTACGCGGACCTCGACGGCGATCTGTCCGGAGCGCGCGGCGCGCACACCGGGCGCCATCCGCTGCCGGAGGTCACCGAGCTGGCGCACCTCTTCGGGCGCCTGGGGATCGACGCGCAGGTGCAGGTGGTCGCCTACGACCAGGGCAATGGCATGTACGCGGCGCGCTTGTGGTGGCTCTTGCGCTGGCTCGGGCACTCCCGGGTGGCGGTGCTCAATGGCGGCTTCGCGGCGTGGGAGCGCGCGGGGCTGCCGGTGAGCGTACGCAGCGTCGCGCGCGCGCCACGCCATTTCAGTGCGCGCATCGATCCGGACGCGGTAGCGAGCAGCGCGCAGGTCGCGGACCTCGTGGCGCAGGGGGCGCTCAAGCGCGGCGAGCGCCTCCTCATCGATGCCCGCTCCGCCGATCGCTTCGCCGGCGAGAACGAGACGCTCGATCCCGTCGCCGGCCACGTGCCTGGGGCGCGCAACCACCCCTTCACCACTAACCTCGGCAGCGACGGGCGCTTTCTTGAGCCGCGCGAACTGCACCAGCGCTGGGAGCGCACGCTCGCCGGCCAGAGCGCCTCGCGCGCGCTCGCCATGTGCGGCTCCGGGGTGAGCGCCTGCCACAACCTGCTCGCGCTCGAGGTCGCAGGATTTCCCGGGGCGCGCCTGTACGCGGGCTCCTGGAGCGAGTGGATCCGCGACCCGGCGCACCCGGTGGCGCGCGGGCCGTAGCGAAAGCGCGCGCGTGCCACTCTTACTTCACGCGCAATTTTGATATAACGCGCCCCGTGGCCGCCGATCCCAAGACCGCCGCCGCCAACGGCGGCCGCAAATTCAATCCCGCCCAGCCCTGGGCGGTGGCCAATTCGCTCGATCTGTACCACGTGCAGGCCTGGGGCAAGGGCTACTTCGGCATCAACGAGGCCGGCCACGTGGTCGTGCGGCCCGATACCACCGCCGGGCGCGAGATCGACCTGTTCGAGGTGGTCGAGGGACTCAAGGCGCGCGATCTGACCGCACCGGTCGTGGTGCGCTTCTCCGACATCCTCGCGCACCGCCTGCGCCGCCTGCACGATGCCTTCGCCCAGGCGATCGCCGAGAACGACTACAAGAACCGCTACGCCGCCGTTTTCCCCATCAAGGTGAACCAGCAGCGCCTGGTCGTCGAGGAGGTCTACCGCTACGGCAAGGAGTTCGGTTTCGGGCTCGAGGTGGGCTCCAAGCCCGAGCTCCTCGCGGTCATGGCGATGACCGAGAACGCGCCCGAGCGGCTGATCATCTGCAACGGCTTCAAGGACGACAGCTACATCGAGGCCGTGACGCTCGCGACCAAGCTCGGGCGCACCATCATCCCGGTGGTCGAGAACTTCGAAGAGCTCGGCCTGATCCTCAAGCATGCGCAGGCCTACGGGGTGCGCCCGCGCCTGGGGGTGCGCGTGAAGCTCTTCAGCGAGGGCTCGGGACGCTGGAGCGCCTCGGCGGGCGAGAAGTCCAAGTTCGGCCTGTTCATCACCGAGATCCTCGAGCTCTTCAACGTGCTCAAGGCCCACGACATGCTCGATTGCCTGCAGCTGGTGCACTGCCACCCGGGCAGCCAGCTGCAGGACATCCGCCGCATCAAGGACGCGATCAACGAGCTCGCGCACGTCTACGCGGAGCTCA
>DATIXW010000081.1:0-4659 GCA_035518135.1 Steroidobacteraceae bacterium | reverse complement strand
GCCAAGCGCGCGCAGATGAAGATCGATGACCTGATCTTCGGGCGCCTCACCGATGCGATGCGCATCGAGTCCGGCGGCGCGCTCTCGCTCGCGCGCTTTATCCACCCGCGCGTTGAGCCCGAGCTCGCCTTCCTCCTGCGCGCGCCGCTGCGCGGGTGCGTCAGCCGCGAGGTCGCGCGCGCCGCCGTCGCCGGCGTCGCCCCGGCGCTCGAGGTGGTCGACAGCCGCTACCGCGACTTTCGCTTCTCGCTCGCGGACGTGATCGCCGACAATTCCTCCTCCGCCGCCTTCGTCGTGGGCCCCTGGCAGGGCCTGCCGCAGGATCTGAGGCACCTTGGCATCCGTCTGTGCTTCGACGGGCAGCCGCTCGAGTGCGGCAGCGGCGCGGCCATCATGGGCGATCCGCTGCTGTCGCTCACCGCGGCCGCGCGCCTGGCAGGGGATGCCGGGATCACCCTCGAGGCCGGCTGGCTCGTCATGGCAGGCGGGGCGACCGCGGCGCGGCCGCTGCGCCCGGGGGTGCGCGTGAGTGCCGAGGTCGAGTCCCTGGGCAGCGTCGCCTTCGAGGTGCGCGCGTGAGCGGCGCGCCGCGCGAGGCGAGCGCCGTGCTCTCGGGCAAGGCCCGGCCGCGCGGCGCGTACCCGCACTACCGGCGCGCCGGGGATTTCATCTTTGTCTCCGGTACGAGTGCCCGCCGCGCGGATGATTCGATCGCAGGGGCCGAACGCGCCGCCGACGGCAGCTGGCAGCTGGACATCCGCACCCAGACGCGCGCGGTGCTGACGAACATCCGCGACATCCTCGCCGCGGCGGGGGCGCAGCTGAGTGACGTGGTGGAGCTGAGCACGTACCTCGTGCGCATGAGCGACTTCGCCGGCTACAACGAGGTGTACGGGGAGTTCTTTGACGCCTCGGGACCTGCGCGCACCACGGTCGCCGTGGCGCAGCTGCCGCACCCGCAGCTGCTGATCGAGATCAAGGTGGTGGCCTACCGGCCCTGAGGGCCGCGCAGCCCCTTCAGCGCCAAGGAGTTCCATCGTGAGCGTCGTCGACATCCACACGCACTTCCTGCCGCGCAACTGGCCGGACCTGGCCGCGCGCTTCGGTACTCCCGACTGGCCGTGGCTGAAGCACACCAGCGCCGGGCGCGCGATGCTCATGGTGGGGGACAAGGAGTTCCGGCCGGTGACGGCGGCCTGCTGGGATGCGGACGTGCGGCTTGAGGCCATGGACCGTGACGGGGTCGAGGTGCAGATCATGTGCGCAACCCCGTTGCTCTTCTCCTACCACCGCCCCGCGGCGCAGGCCCTGGAAGTGTCGCGCATCTTCAACGACGCGGCGCGCGAGCTGTGCGCGCGCTCACCGCGGCGGTTGAAATCCCTGTGCCAGGTGCCGCTGCAGGACCCCGAGCTCGCCTGCCGCGAGCTCAGCCGCGCGATGGCCGACGGGCACGTCGGCGTGCACATCGGCAACCACGTCGGCGAGCGTGACCTGCACGATGAGGGCATCATCAGCTTCCTTGAGCACTGCGCCGCCGAGGGCGCGGCGGTGTTCGTGCACCCCTGGGACATGATGGCCGGCGAGCGCATGGGCCGCTACCAGCTGCCCTGGCTCGTCGCGATGCCCGCGGAGACGCAGCTGTCGATCCTGTGGCTGATCCTCTCGGGCGCGTTCGAGCGGCTGCCGCGCTCGCTCAAGCTGTGCTTCGCCCACGGCGGCGGCAGCTTCCCGTACCTGCTCGGGCGCGTCGACAACGCCTGGCGCAATCGCGACATCGTGCGCGAGGACTGCCCGCGCCTGCCGTCCTCCTACGTCGACCGCTTCCTGGTGGATGCGGCCGTCTTCAGCGGCGATGCGCTCTCCTTCCTGGTGAAGACCATGGGCGAGGAGCGGGTGATGCTCGGCTCCGACTATCCCTTTCCGCTTGGCGAGCAGCAGGTCGGCAACCTCATCCGCTCCCACGAATCGCTCCCCGCGCGCACCCGCGAGTGCCTGCTGCACGCGAACGCGACGCGCTTCTTTGGCCTCGAGGGCACGCCCGCCGCGGCAGCGCACGCCGCGCGCCTGAGCGCCTGAAGCCACCCACGCGGCGCTGCGCCTTGCGGCGTGTTAGGCGCACCCGGCGCGTGCCAGAATGCCGCGCATGAGCTCTGCCCGCCTCGAGCGCTGGATCACCCGCAAGTTCCGCCTGCGCCACGTGCAGCTCATCGCCGAGCTCTACGACTGCCGCAGCATCCTCAAGGCGGCCCAGCGACTGCAGCTGAGCCAGCCGACCCTCACCAAGGCACTGAAGGACGTCGAGGCGACGCTGGGCCTTGCGCTCTTTGAGCGCACCAACCGCGGGCTGAAGCCCACCGCCTACGGGGAGATCTTCGCGCGCCACGCGAAGATCGTGCTCGCGCAGCTGCGCCACGCGGCCGAGGAACTCGAGGGCCTGCGCGCCGGCTACAGCGGCAAGGTGACCGTGGGGACGCTGCTGGCCGCCTCGGCCAGCATCCTGCCCGATGCCATTGCACGCCTGAAGCAGGCGCGCCCCGGAGTCGCGATCAGCGTGATCGTGGGGACCTACGACCTGCTGATGCCCTCACTTCTCACGGGGGACCTGGACATGGTGCTCGGACGGCTGCCGGAAGAGGGGCGCAGCAGCGCGCTGGTGTACGAGGAGTTCTACGCCGAGCCGGTGTGCCTGGTGACGCGCCGCGGTCACCCGCTCACGCGCAAGCGACGGCTCGCGCTGCGCGAGCTCTCCGGCGCCCCCTGGCTCCTGCCGCTGCCCGAGACGACCCTGCGCCGCCAGATCGATCGCGCCTTCCTCGCCGCCGGTGCCGCAGCGCCGAAGAACGTCATCGAGTCGGTCTCGATCCTCACCAACCGGGTGCTGCTGCGCAAATCCGACCTCATCGGCGTCATGCCCTACCACGTCGCGCTCGATGACGTCGAGCACGGCCTGCTCGCCATCCTGCCGGTGAAACTGAAGTCGATCGAGACGCCCGTCGGGGCCATCCTGCGCGCACCCGCGCAGCTTCCCCCCGCAGCCGGGGCCTTCCTCGAGTGCCTGCGGGTGGCAGCCAAGGACGTGCCGCGCGCCAAGCTGTGAGCGCGCACACCACCCCTCAATCGCCACCGCTTGGTGGCAAGCTCGTGAAGAATCGGATCGGCTGACCTCGGTGCAACCGTCGCTGTACCGTCGTCGGTCCGCAGGCATCGCCTCCGTGCACTTGGGAAACCGTAGGGTGCATCTCCGCCGTTCCTCTTCGAAGTGGCTTGCTGACATAACCATGGCACGCGCAACGCTGCTATGAAGAGGGGCGTCCGTCCCATCGTGAAAGAACCGTTGAACGGTTGGCGTACCCGGAGGGATTCACATTCCCGACCTCCTTGGTTCGTCGGCGGTCCAGCGAGAACCGGGGTCTTATAAATCAGTCGCTTGACAACGGCCCTGTCTCGCTCCGTATTGGCATCGGTCGCTCATGCTGGCCGTTTCGCAGCCGACCCAAGTATGGCGGCGCCCCGATATGACCAGGAGAGACCCACTTTCCGGCGTAACTCACTACATCGGCGCCGCATGCCTCGTGCACGGGGAGTCGATCGTCCAAATCCGCGCGACCGTGAACACGCCGCTATGTAGACTGGCAACACGCGCTCCTTTCGCTGCGGATGCCAGCGACAATCAGGGAAACGCGCTGATAACGAATGTCTGACACAAGAGTCGAGCGGATCGCGGATGAGCAGCAAGTTGAAGATCGGCCTCATAGTGGACGGCGAGCACGTGTCGAACCACATATACGAGCTCGCGGAGTGGGCCAACACGACGGCTTGCCTCAACGTCTCGCACCTGATCATTCAGCAGCGTCCTCCGAGGCCTGACGCTCGCGATTCTGTCCTCTCGAGCCTGTCACGCGAAGGCCCTAGGCGCGCCGCCACGATCGCGCTGTGGAAGCTGAAGAACAAACTGGAATCCAACAGCCTTGCGAGAAGTGGAATCGTCGGCATGCGCGGTAGAACGTACGATGTCGGGAAGGTCGTTCCCGCCAAGATCCGCGTGACTCCCATCGTCTCTAAATCAGGGTTCGTTCACCGATTCAGCGATCAGGATCTGGACAACATAAAGCAGGAGGCATTCGACCTACTCATCAGGTGCGGAACCGGCATATTGAAAGGCGCAATTCTGACCAGTGCGCGCCTCGGGATCGTGTCCTTTCATCATGGGGACAATCGGATCAATCGCGGCGGTCCTCCTGGTTTTTGGGAGGTCTACGACCGCCAGCCGAGGACTGGCTTCGTCGTGCAGAGACTGACTGAGGAACTGGACGGTGGCGCGGTGATCATGCGCGGGTACATTCCGACGCAGGAGACGCATCTCCTCAATGCCGCCGTTCTCTTCACGAAGTCTTACTATCACCTGAGGACACTACTGTTACGGATAGGCCGCACGGGCCAGCTGCCCACCGCCGAGGCGCAAACACCCTATTGCGGGAGGCTGTTAGTGTCGCCTAAGTATCACGAGCTGGGCCTGTATCTGCTCAGACAGGCGACCCAAGTCGCAGTCAAACGTATCCGAAGAACGTTGGGACACCATGAACGGTGGGGAATCTGCTTCGCGAAGACCTACTGGCCAGGTGCGGTTCTGTGGCGAGGAACCCGGATCAAAACGCCGGC
>DATIXW010000080.1:0-7106 GCA_035518135.1 Steroidobacteraceae bacterium | reverse complement strand
ATGGCACTGAAAATCATGATTCTCGGAGCCAACGGCTTTATCGGTAGCGCGCTCACGAGCGCGATTCTGCGGACCCGCCCCTGGGAGGTCTACGGCATCGATCTCTCGGACAACAAGCTCAAGGACCTTCCACAGACTGACAGGTTCCACTTCGTCGAAGGTGACATCACCATCAACAAGGAATGGGTCGAGTATCACGTCAAGAAGTGCGACGTGGTGGTGCCGCTCGTGGCGATTGCCAATCCCGCGCAGTACGTCACGCATCCGCTGCGCGTCTTCGAGCTCGACTTCGAGGCGAACATCGAGATCGTGCGTCACTGCGTCAAGTACAACAAGCGGCTGATCTTTCCCTCGACCTCGGAGATCTACGGCATGTCCCCGGACGCGGTGCTGGATGAGGAGTCGAGCACGCTGGTCTACGGGCCGATCAACAAGCAGCGCTGGATCTATGCCGCCTCCAAGCAGCTCCTCGACCGCGTGATCTATGCCTACGGCGTGCGCGATAACCTCGACTACACACTGTTTCGCCCGTTCAACTTCATCGGGCCGAACCTGGATAACGTGGAGGAGCCGAAGGAGGGCAGCTCGCGGGTGTTCACGCAGTTCCTCTCGAACGTGCTGTACCGTCGCCCCATCAAACTCGTCGACGGTGGCAGCCAGAAGCGCTCGTTCACCTTCATCGACGATGCCATCGAGGCGCTGCTCACCATCCTCGAGAACAAGGACCAGTGCGCCACGCGGCGTATCTTCAACATCGGCAATCCGGGCAACTGCATCTCCATCCGCGACCTGGCCCAGCGCACGATCCGCATTGCGCAGGAGTTCCCGGTGCTGCGCGAGAGCGCCAAGGCCACCGAGATCGTCGACATCTCCGCCGGTGACTACTACGGCAAGTACTACCAGGACATCCAGGTGCGCGTGCCGAACATCGAGGCCGCGCGGCGCGAGCTCGGCTGGAAGCCGAGCACCGACATGGACACCGCGATCCGCAAGACGATCGCGTTCTACGTGAACCAGGAAGGCTTCGGCACGCGCGCGGCGGCGATGGCGGCCGGCATCTAGAACGGGCGCAGCCGAAGGGGTCTATGGGCACCGACACGGGGCAGCTGCCGGGCGCGGTGCGGCTCGGGTGGCTCGCTTGGATGCTGCTCGCGCTGGCCTGGTTCGCCACCGTGCCGCTGCGGCCGCTGTTCGATCCGGACGAGGGACGCTATGCCGAGATCCCGCGCGAGATGCTCGCGAGCGGCGACTGGGTGACCCCGCGTCTCAACAACCTGAAGTACTTCGAGAAGCCGCCGCTGCAGTACTGGGCGACGGCGGCGACGTATGAGCTGCTCGGAGTCGGGGAAGCGAGCTCACGGCTGTGGGGCGTGGGGCTCGCCTTTGGCTGCCTGCCGCTGATCTACCTGTGGACGCGGCGCCTCTATGGCGTGCGCAGCGCCCTTGCGGCGCTGGTGGCCTTGGCCGTGAGTCCCTTTTTCGTGGTCGTCGCGCACCTCAACCTGCTCGACCAGGCCTTCACGTTTTTCCTCATCACCGCGGTGCTGGCCTTCGCCTACGCGCAGTGCCGGCCGCCGCGCTCGCACGAGGAACGCACCTGGATGCTCACCGCCTGGGCGGCGGCAGCCCTCGCGGTACTCTCCAAGGGCATTGTCGTCGGGGTACTCGCCGGTGGGGCGCTCGTTGTGTATACCCTGCTCGAGCGCGACACGCTCACCTGGCGGCGCCTGCACCTCGCCCTCGGGGTGCCGCTGTTTCTGCTCATCGCCGCGCCCTGGTTCGTACTGGTGACGCTGCGCAACCCGAGCTTCCCGCGGTTTTTCTTCGTGCACGAGCACTTCGCGCGCTTCCTGACGACGGTGCACAGCCGGGTCGAGCCCTGGTGGTTCTTCCTGCCGCTGCTGCTCATCGGGGTGCTGCCCTGGGGCGGCAGCTTCCTCGGCGCACTGCGCGCGCGCGTACCCGCCGGTGGTGCCGACCCGGGGGCCGCGGCCCCCTTCAAGCCGCTGCGCTTCCTCGTGATCTTCGCGGGCATAACCCTCGTGTTCTTCTCCGCCTCCGGCTCAAAGCTCGCGCCGTACATCCTGCCGATACTGCCCCCGCTGGCGGTGCTCGCCGGGGTCACGGCGCCGGATCCGGATGCCTTCACGCGCCAGGCGGCGCGCATCGGGGCGGCCCTGGTGGCCTTCGTTGGCCTGGGGCTGCTCGCCTACAGCGCGCGCCACAACAGCTTCGTGCCGCGTGCGGCCGCGGGCTGGGCGGCCGCCGGCATACTGCTGGCGCTGGCGGCGGTGTTCGCGACGATGCGACGGCTGCGGGCCGCGCCCACGCGCGCGGCTCTTGCGACCGCGCTCGCCGCCGTGCTCGCCTGGCAGTGCCTGATGAGCGCGTTCGCCCTGGTGCCCCCGGCACGCTCGGCGCGCGACCTGGTGAGGAGCGTGCGGCCCCTTATCAGTGCGCACACTCCCCTATACAGTGTCGGCCAGTATCGCGAGACCATCTCGCCCTACCTCGGACGCACGCTGCAGCTGGCCGGCTACGAGGGTGAGCTGCAGTTCGGCCTGAGCGAGGAGCCGCAAAAGCGCATGACACTGGAGGATTTCACTGAACGCTGGCGCAGCGGCGGGCAGGCCGTGGCCTTCTTCGAGCCGGACGTGTGGGATCGCCTGCGCCGCGCGGGACTTCCCGGTCGCGTACTCGCCTTCGATTACCACACCGTCGCCGTGAGTCGCCTGTGAAGCTCGCCGACTTCGCGGTGCTCTTCTGCGGCGTGCTGCTGAACGCCCTGGCGCAGCTGGGTCTGAAGGCGGCGACGCGCGTGAGCGGGCCGCTGTTCGCCGGGGATGCCGGAGTGTGGCAGCGGGGAGTGCAGCTGCTCACCGTGCCGCCGCTGTGGTACGCGCTCGTGGCCTATGGACTGAGCGTCATCGTGTGGCTGGTGGGGCTGTCGCGCGTGCCAGTCAGCCAGGCCTATCCCTTGCTGTCGCTCGGCTATGTCATCAACATCGGGCTCGCCTGGTGGCTGCTCGGGGAAGTGCCGAACCTGCAGCGCGTCGCCGGCATTGGTGTCATCGTGGTTGGCGTCATCCTGGTAGCCCGCTCATGAACGACGTACAGAAGCCCCTCAAGCCCCTGCTGCCCTTTACCCGCCCCAGCATCGATGAGGAGACCATCGCGGCGGTCGCGGAGGTGCTGCGCTCCGGTTGGCTCGCCACGGGGCCGAAAGTCGCGCAGCTCGAGGCGGAGCTGTCGCGCTTCTGTGGGGGACGCCCGATCCGTACGCAGACCTCGGCAACCGCCGGGCTCGAGATGGCGCTGCTCGCCTGCGGCATCGGCAAGGGCGATGAGGTCATCACGCCCGCGCTGAGCTTTGTCGCCACCGCCAACGTGATCATGCGCGTCGGGGCGCGCCCGGTATTCGTCGATGTGGGTCTGGACTCGCGCAATCTCGACCTCGGGCAGGTGGAAGCGGCCATCACCCCGCGCACGCGCGCCATCATGCCGGTGCATTTCGCCGGCCTCCCGGTCGACATGGAGCGGCTGTACAGCATCGCGGGCGCCCACCGGCTGCGCGTCATCGAGGATGCGGCGCATGCCATCGGTTCCGCGTGGCGCGGCAAGCGTATCGGCAGCTTCGGGGACCTGGTGTGTTTCAGCTTCCATCCCAACAAGAACATGACGACGATCGAGGGCGGCGCGATCTCCGGCGGCAGCCCCGAGGAGCTCAAGTCGATCGAGCTGCACCGCTGGCACGGCCAGGTGAAGAGCGGCCTCGATGGCTTCGATACGCTGCTTCCCGGGGGCAAGTCGAACCTTTCGGACGTCGCCGCCGCCGTCGGCCTCGGGCAGCTGCGGCGGCTCGAGGAATTCAATGCGCGCCGCCGGCTGCTGGTCGCGCGTTACTTCGAGCTGTGGGGAAGCGCGGCACCGCTGCGCCTGCCGGAGCGCGGCGATGACGGGCACAGCTGGCACGTGTTCACCCCGCTCCTGCCGCTGCCGCAGCTCTCGATCACGCGCGCGCAGTTCATGCAGGCCATGAAGGCACGGGGCATCGGGGTCGGCGTGCACTATCCGGCCATCCACCTGTTCAGCTGCTACCGCGCGCTCGGCTACCACGACGGGCAGTTCCCGAACGCCGAGCGCATCGGGCGCGAAACCGTCACTCTGCCGCTGTTTCCGGCGATGGAGCTCGCCGACGTCGACCGCGTCGTCGAGGCCACGAACGAGATTCTCGCCGGGGCGCGCCGATGAACCCGGATGTCTCGGTCATCGTCCCGGTCTACAACGAGGAGGAGGGCCTCGCGCTCTTGTTCGCGCGGCTTTACCCGGCGCTCGATGCCCTCGGGCGCTCCTACGAGATCGTATTCGTCGATGACGGCAGCAGCGACCGCTCGGTCGCGCAGCTGCGCGAGCAGTTTCAGAAGCGCCCGGACGTCACGCGCGTGGTGGTGCTGGCGCGAAACGCCGGGCAGCACATGGCGATCCTTGCCGCCTTCTCCCAGGCGCGCGGGACCTATGTGATCACGCTTGATGCGGACCTGCAGAACCCGCCCGAGGAGATCGCACGTCTGGTGGCCGCCATGGATGCGGGCGCCGACTACGTGGGCACGATCCGCGTGCGCCGGCAGGATGTGCTGTGGCGCAAGGCCGCCTCGCGCCTCATGAACCGCATCCGCGAGGGCACGACCTCGATCCGCATCACCGATCAGGGCTGCATGCTGCGCGGCTACCACCGCAGCGTGATCGATGCGGTGAACCACTGCACCGAGGTGAGCACCTACGTGCCCGCCCTGGCGTACACCTTCGCCCGTCATCCGGTGGAGATCGAGGTGACGCACGCAGAGCGCACGGTCGGGCAGTCGAAGTACTCCCTCTACCGGCTGATCCGCCTGAACTTCGACCTGATGACCGGCTTCTCGGTGGCGCCGCTGCAGTTCTTCTCCATGACCGGCGCGTTCATCGCCGTGATCTCCCTCATCCTGGTGCTCGTGCTGCTGGTGCGCCGCGTGATGTTCGGTCCGGAAGCCGAAGGCCTGTTCACGCTGTTTGCGATCGCCTTCTTCCTCATCGGCGTGACGCTCCTGGGCCTCGGGGTGGTGGGTGAGTATGTCGGCCGCATCTACGAGCAGGTGCGCCAGCGACCGCGCTATACGATCGCCGCAGTGCTCGAGGAGGGCTCGGACGCAACGCTGCGGATGCTGCCGCGCGTCAGCGCGCCGGAGCTTGCGCGCGAGCCGGCGCCCACAGTACCGGTGGCGGGGCGCCACGAGTGAGCAAGGCGCGGGCCGTCGTGTTCGCCTACCACGACGTCGGCGTGCGCTGCCTGAAGACCCTGCTGTCGGGGGACATCGAGGTGCCCCTGGTGGTCACCGTGGCGGATGACCCACACGAGACGCAGTGGTATGCGAGCGTCGCGGCCACGGCCGCCGATTACGGTCTCGAGGTGATCGCGCCGGCGGATGCGGATTCCCCCGAGCTCGAGCGCACGGTGCGCGCGCTTGCCCCGGACTTCATCTTCTCCTTCTACTACCGCGCGATGCTCGGGCCGCCGCTGCTTGGCGCCGCGCGCCGCGGGGCGCTCAACATGCACGGCTCGCTGCTGCCGAAGTATCGCGGCCGCGCACCCGTCAACTGGGCGATCCTCAGGGGCGAGCGCACGACCGGGGCGACGCTGCACTACATGGTCGAGCGGGCGGATGCGGGCGACATCGTCGACCAGCTGGCGGTGCCGATCCTCGAGGACGACGACGCCCGCGAGGTCTTTGCCAAGGTCACCGTGGCCGCCGAGACGATCCTCGCGCGCTCGCTCGAGCCGCTCATCCAGGGGCGCGCGCCGCGGCGCGCGCAGCCGATCGAGCCGGGACAGTACTTCGGCCGGCGCCGCCCCGAGGACGGACGCATCGACTGGCACTGGCCGGCGAGGCAGATTCACGATCTGGTGCGGGCGGTCGCCCCGCCGTTCCCGGGAGCCTTTGCGAGCGTGGGGGCCGAGCGCTGGCAGATTCACCGCACGCGCCTCACCGGCGAGCGCGACGCGAGCGGCGGACCGCCGCGGCTCTACGGCGATGCGGGGCGGTGCCTTGCGGCGTGCGGGGACGGTCAGGTGCTGCGCCTCCTCGCAGGTGCCGATGCGCGCGGTCCGCTCGAGCTTGAGCGCCTGGCGCGCGAGCTGCAGCGGACCCCCCTGCTGCTCGGCTGAAGCGCATGGCACTGATCGCGCTGAAGATCGACGTCGACACCTATCGCGGCACGCGCGAAGGCGCGCTGCGCCTGGCCGACGTGCTCGAGCGACTCGGCGTGCACGCCACGTTCCTCTTCAGCCTCGGGCCCGACCACACCGGCCGTGCCATCCGCCGCGCGTTCCGCCGCGGCTTTCTCGGCAAGGTCAAACGCACCTCGGTGCTGCAGCACTATGGGCTGAAGACGCTGCTCTACGGGGTGCTGCTGCCGGGGCCGCGCATCGGCACACGCGCCGCAGCCGCGATGCGTCATATCGGGCAGCGCGGCTTCGAGGTGGGCGTACACACCTGGGACCACGTGCGCTGGCAGGACGGCGTCGGGTCGGCGAGCGCTGCGTGGACGCGGCGCGAACTGATGCTGGCGCGCGATCAGTTTGCCGAGGTCTTCGGCCGCATGCCCGTGGTGCACGGTGCCGCCGGGTGGCAGATGAATGAGTTCGTGCCGGCGCTCGAGAGGGAACTGGGATTCCGGTACGCCTCCGATACGCGCGGCCGCGCGCCGTTTCTGCCGCTTCTCGGGGGGCAAGTGATCGGCGTGCCGCAGCTGCCCACGACCTTGCCGACGCTCGATGAGCTGATCGGGCGTCCCGATCTCGGCAGCGCCGACCCCATCGAGCATCTGCTGCAGCTGACGGCGGCCTCCCCCGGGCGCGATCAGGTGTTCACCCTGCACGCCGAGCTCGAGGGCGGGGCATACCTTGCGCGGTTCGAGCGGCTGCTGCGCGAGTGGCAGCGCCGGGGCTTCGAGCTCACCGACCTTGCCACCTATGCCGCGCGGCTGCACCTGAAGAGCCTGCCGCCGGCCGCCATTCTCGCTGGCACGGTGGACGGGCGTTCCGGGACACTGGCGGTGCAGGCCGTCTAGGG
>DATIXW010000079.1:0-13411 GCA_035518135.1 Steroidobacteraceae bacterium | reverse complement strand
CCATGGGCTCCCGGGGCGATGCACCTCGTTCCCGTCATCGCAGTCTTCACGCTGCTCCTCGCCCTGGGCGTGCGCCGGCGCGGGCGGCCGGATCTGTACAAGCGCGGCGCACGGGTGCTCACCGGGCGCGGCGCCCGTCGGGCCGTGCGGCGCCGCAGGCGCGGCGCGGTGAGCGGCATCACCCTCGCCGGGGTGCCCATCGCGGCGGCGGAGGAGTGCCGGCACTTCAAGCTCATCGGCACCACCGGGACGGGTAAGTCGACGGCCATCGCGGCCCTGCTGCAGGGAGCGCTGCAGCGCGGCGACCGTGCGGTAATCGCCGATGCCGACGGCGGCTATGCGACTCGCTTCTACGAGCCGCGCCGCGGAGATACGATCCTCAATCCCTTCGATGCGCGCTCGGCGAAGTGGGATCCCTTCGCCGAGGTGGCCGCGGTCTGGGATGTCGAGCAGCTGGCGAGCGGGCTCATCCCCTCCTGCGAGGACAGCTCGGGGCGCGAGTGGCGTGGCTACGCGCGCACCTTCCTCAGCGCGGTCATGCGCCGCTGCTGCGAGCAGGGGCGCTCGGATGCGCGTGAGCTGTGGCGGCTGCTGACCGTGGCGCCGGCGGCGGAGCTGCGCCCGCTGGTGACGGGGACGCCGGCGCAGCCGTTCCTCGAGCCGGAAAATGCCCGCATGTTCGGCTCGCTGCGCGCGGTGGCGGCCTCCGCCACAGCGGCGTTCGAGTACGTGCAGGCGCAGCGCGCGCGCCCCTTCTCGGTGCGGCGCTGGGTGCACTCGGGGAGCGGCGTGCTGTTCCTGCCGTACGGCGCCACGCAGATCGCCGCCCTGCGCACGATCCTCGCCACCTGGGTGCGGCTCGCGATCTTCGAGGCCATGACGCGCCCCGGGCACGACCAGCGCCTATGGTTCATCGTCGATGAGCTCGACTCGCTCGGCGCGATCGAGGGGCTGAAGGACGCACTGGCACGGCTGCGCAAGTTCGGCGGCCGCTGCGTGCTCGGCTTCCAGTCCGTGGCCCAGGTCTCGGCGACCTACGGCGCCTCAGAAGCGCAGACCATCGTGGAGAACTGTGGCAACACTTTGATTCTGCGTTGCGCCGGCAGCGAGCACGGCGGCACCTCGCAGTTCGCCGCGCGCCTCATCGGCGAACGGGAAGTGATCCGCCGGCACACGGCGCGGGGGCGCGAGGGCCTCTTCAGTCGCAGCTCCCGCGCTTCCGTGAACGTGAGCGAGCAGCACCTCATTGAAAGCGCGGTGCTGGCGGCCGAGCTCGAGCAGCTGCCCGACCTCACCGGCTACCTCAAGACCGCCGCCGCACGCGAGTGGCTGCGCGTGCGCTTTACGCCGGCGCGCTGATCATGGCGATCTTCTACCTGCAGATCAGCTCCCTGAGCCGGGCCGCCGGGCGGCGCGCCACCGCGGCCGCCGCCTACCGCGCCGGCGAGCGCATCCGCGATGAGCGCAGCGGCGAGCTGCACAACTACAGCCGCCGCCGCGACGTGCTGCATACCGAGATCTTCCTGCCGCAGCCGTATGCGGCGGCGGCACTCGCCTGGGCCGGCAACCGCGAGCGGCTGTGGAACACCGCCGAGCACGCCGAGAAGCGACACAACGGACGCGTGGCGCGCGAGTTCCAGGTCAACCTGCCGGCGGAGCTGCCGCCGCTGGCGCGCGTGACACTCGCGCGCGCCTTTGCGCAGGAAGTGGCCGAGCGTTACAGGGTCGCGGTCGACCTTGCGGTGCACGCACCGCGCGCGGAAGGGGACCCGCGCAATTTCCACGCGCACCTGCTCGTGACCACACGGGAAGTCACGCCCGCGGGCTTGGGCGCCAAGGCGGGCCTGGACATGGAGGCGCGCGAGCGGCGCAAGCGAGCGCTCCCCGATCACCGGCAGGAATTCATGAACGTGCGCGAACGCTGGGCCATTCTCACCAACGAGGCCCTGCGTGCCGCCAACATCGCCGCCCGGGTCGATCACCGCAGTCTCGCCGCCCAGGGGGCCGCGCGCGAGCCCACCCCTGCCATACCGATCATGCACCTGAAGATGGAACTCCGCGGGGTGCGTAGCGAAGTGGCCGAGCGGCTGCGTGCGCAGTACCAGGAGCGCGTCGCGGCGCGGGAAGCGCCGGCGCCAGGGGCTGCGGCGGCCCCGCAGCACGACCTCGACGAGATCCGTCGACAGGCGCGCACGGCGTGGCTGCAGATGCGCGCGCAGGCGCAGCAGGCGATCGGCAACGCCGCGACGCAGGAGCCTGAGCCCGCGCAGCATCAGGCCGACACCGACCTGGCGCGCTGAAGGCGCCGCTCAGTCGAGGTTCTTCTGGTAGGTGAGCATCGCCCCGCCGGGGACGGGCACGAGCGAAAAGGCGCTTTCGGATCTGCCGGGTTCGTGGCGGTTCATGACGAAGTGCGCGCTGGACATGCCCACCGCCGCACCGGCGACGGTGTCTGACAGCCAGTGGGCGTTGTGCTTCAGGCGCTCGTAGGCGGTGAAGGCGCCGACCCCGTAGCCGAGTACGCGCCGGATCCAGCGAATCTCGTCGTTGCCGGATTCCGCAAGCACCGTGCCGATGGCGAACGCTGCGCTCGCGTGCAGAGAAGGAAATGAGGAGCCGCCGCTTTTGCCCCACTCATTGGGATCGCTCGTCTGGTAGGGATCCTCCCTGCGGATCGTGTACTTCAGCGCCGTCGTCGTGACGCTGCTCAGGGTCGCGGCCTCGAGCATCGACCAGACCTCGCGGTGCCCGGCGCTGCTGTCGGTGAAGCCCGCCCACACCCAGGTGGCGCCGAGTGCTGCCACCGCCGGCAGCGCGTCCTGCAGGGCATAGGACTTCGAGCCGACCGTAGGGCCTTCGGTCTTGATGAAGTGGGTACGCACCTGCGTGTCGTAGTGGTGTGCGGCGCCAATGGCGGCGAGGCTGCCCGCGAACCAGCCCCAGTCACGGGCATCCCAGCGCAGGGGTGCGGTGAAGTAGGCTTTGGCGTCTGCGAGCAGGATGTGCCCGTAGCCGTCGGTCTGCGGCTCCACGGCGCTCGGCGGTTGCGGCTCGGGCGCATCCACGATCTCGGCCTGCGCGGCGGTGCAGGACGCCAGGAGCGCCGCGCACAGGGCGGAACGCCGGAGAGTAACGAACTGTTGCGCGGGCCGTCGCCGGAGGGAGAGGGCACAAGGCGGCTCTGCGGCGCCGGCCGTGTCAGATGTTGGGGGCAGCATGCGTGGCGGATCTTACGCAATTCCCGCCCGCGCAATCAGCCTTACTCGCGCAGTCAGCGCCGGCGATACCACAGCACGCCCGCGCGATCCGCCTCACGCACCGCCTGGCCGCGACCGATCAGGCAGTTCAGGTGCGCCACGCTCTCCCCGGTTGCCATGCCGAGCATGTCCAGGCCCACCACGCGACGGAACAGGACACCGAACAGGTCGATGGCGCGCTTGGGTGTTGCGAGTTCCTCGTAAATGCGCACCAGGCGACGCTCGTGGCCGGCGATGAGCGCCGCAAGGCGCGCATGCAGCCCGCGGAAGGGTTCGTTGTGCGAGGGCAGCACTAGGACCTCGTCGCTCACGCGCCCGCGGATGTCCGCCAGCGACTCGAGCCACTCGCGCAGCGGATCAGCATCCGGCTCGGTGGGAAACACCGAGACGTTGGAACTGATGCGCGGCAGCACCTGGTCGCCGGAGATCAGGAGTTGCAGCTGGGGGGCGTACAGGCACAGGTGCTCCGGGGAGTGTCCGCGTCCGACGACCGCCCGCCAGGTCTGGGCACCGATCGTCAGCTCCTCCTCATCCACAACGCGCCGGAAGCTGTCTGGCAGTGCATGCACCGCCTTGCCGAAGCCGCCGAAGCGTGCCTTGTAGTGCTCCAGTGCCGGCTCGTCCCAGCCCGCCGCGCGATAGAAGCGCACCCCGTCAGCGGGGGCTTCGCGGCCGGTGTCCGCGACCAGCATGCGGCAGGTCACGTATTCCAGGCGCGTGGTCCACAGCCGGCAATCGTGCGCGCGGGTGAGCCAGCCCGACATGCCGATGTGATCCGGATGCATGTGGGTGCAGATCACCCGTTTCACCGGGCGCTGCTGCAGGGGACCTGCCAGTGCGCGCTGCCAGGCCTGTGCTGTCTCGGGCGTGTGCATCCCGGTGTCGATGAGCGTCCAGCCGTCCTCATCCGCCAGTGCCCACACATTGATATGGTTCAGGCCGGCCATGGGGAGGGCCATGCGCAGCCACAGCACCCCCGGGGCCACCTCTCGCACCTCTCCCGCGCCTGGCGGGTCCGGAAAGGGATAAACCAGGGTGTCAGTGGCCTCAGCTTGGCGGGATGCGGCATGCATGGTGCCGCAATGTAGGGGATCAGGAGGAGGACGAACAGGGGTCGGCTCGCTTCCACGGGCCGCGCGCTGGGAGACTGGTGCCACTTGCGCCGCTGAGCGCCCGCGCGGGGTGGTCAGGACGCGCTCCCCGTCGGGAGTTCGCGCACCAGGTCCGTCGTCTTCAGCGCCGAGAGCACCTGCTTCGTGTCCGTCTGCTCCTTCAGGGCCGCGGTATGAGGGTCGTCCCGGCGCCCGACACTTGTGGCAGAACAAAGTCTGCATCGCCGTCGCTCGTGAGCTCGTCGCCGGCTTTCTCTGGGACATCGGTCAATGCGTTGAACCCCTTGCCTGATCCCATCACACCCGCTGCGCCCTCTTGCGAGTCGACCTTGTGCTCGACTTGACCAATACGGGCCATATCAGAACTGATTCTGCACACGCGCGCGCAGTGTGCGCGGCACCCCCGGGTGGGCGACGTAGTCAGCCACTGGCACTGCTTCGGTGCGCAGTCGCGACATGTAGTAATGCTCGATGTCATTCCAGGCCGCATGCCCAGGTTGAAGACATCGAGCGCGGCCTGCCAGTGTCGCCCCGAGCGAAACCCGATCTGGGCGTCGAGGGTCGTGTACGCCGGGGAGCGCGCACTGTTGTCCTCCACCAGCGGGGACTCCCCGAAATGACGCGCGCGCAGCGTGGCGTACCAGCCGGTGTCGCGCCCAGCGGTGACGCCGGCATCGATCACGTTCGTGGGGCTGTTGGGGATGTAGCGGCCGTAGATCGCGATCGGCTGCGCGCACGGATGGCTCGGCGCCGCAAGGCCACACCCCAGGTCATCCGGTCCGGCCGCCTGATCGAAGCGCGCCCGGGTGAAGGCCGCGTTCCAATCCGTTGCGAACCACTCGTTGATGCGCCAGGTGTTGGCCCACTCGATTCCGGTGCGCTTCGTCGCGCTGCTCGGTGAGGTGACGCCCGCCTCGCCGTCGAAGTTCCGACTGCAGCTTGAGCAGGAACACGTCCAGGCGCGTGTTCCACCCCGCCAGCGGCACGCTCGCCACGCCCACCTCCGCGCCGATGGCGGGGGTGAGCGGCGTCACCGGCTGCGCCTCAGGATTGGTGCCGCCGCGGGTGACGCCCCGCGCATCATTGCTGTGGTAGCCGTCGCCGAGGTTCACGAACACCGTGGTGTGGTTCCACGGACCGAGCACCACGCCGAGCTTCGGGCTGAAGAGCGCGGCATGCTGCTTGCCGGTGTCGCAGCCGAGCGGATCACTGCAGCGGCCCGCCGGCCCGAGCATCTTGTCCGTGACATTGAAGTCAAACCGGTCCAGGCGCGCGCGGGGCGCCACTGCACGCTGTTCTCCGCATACACCGCTGCGCTTGGTTCCACTACACCCGCGTTCTGCGTCGTGCCGATTGCGAGGCGCTGGTAAGTGGGGAACACGCCGACGTCGCGGATGTCATCCAGGTCCATGTTGCTTACGCCGTGGGCTTCGACCGTGACTTGTTGCAGGTGTTTGTCCGCATCGGGCGCGTCGGCGAGCGTGTCGGCCGCGGCGACGCGGGCGAGCCCTAGCGTGGCGAGCCCGGCGCAACCGAGAAGCCGCGCAGCCTCGCGCACGCGGGCGGGTAGAAACACCCGGGTCAGTGCTGTGCGCTGCCGGCGGAATTTCAGTGGGTCTTTATCCTGGTCGTGCCGCAGCACACGGATGCTGAAAGTACTCACGCGGCCCCGAGAGCTGTTAAGTGAAGTGCCCCGCGCGTCGAAGACGGCGCACCGCTGGTCGCGGATTTACCCGGCCGGCGGGGTAGAATCCGATCATCCTGCATCCTAAGCGAGTCCTGTCCAGATGATGGGTTTCTTTGAACGCCGGGTCGATCCCTACCCGGATGCGCCACCGTCGGTCCCGCCGCGCGGCTTTATCGCCTTTCTCTGGGCGTGCACGCAAGGCCTGCGGCGCTATCTGCTCGGCATGACGCTGCTGAGCGCGCTGATCGGCGTGTTCGAGGCGGCGCTGTTCGCGCTGCTCGGGCACATCGTCGACACGCTGGTGGCGCTGCCGCGCGAGCAGCTGTGGAGCGCGGGCGGCGCGCGGCTGGCGGCCATCGCCGCGGTGCTGCTGGGCAGCATCGGGCTCGTGGCGCTGCAAACCATGATCAAGCATCAGAGCCTCGCCGGCAATTTCCCCATGCGGCTGCGCTGGAACTTTCATCGCCTGATGCTGGCGCAGAGCCTGACGTTCTATCAGGATGAGTTCGCCGGGCGTCTGGCGGCGAAGGTCATGCAGACGGCGCTCGCGGTGCGCGATTTCTGGTTCAGCGTCACCGACATCCTCGTCTACGTGGCTATCTATTTCGTAACTATCGGACTCGTCATCGGTCATTTCGATGCGTGGCTGCTGTTGCCGCTGCTCGGCTGGATGCTGTGCTACGCGCTGGCCGTGGCCTGGTTCGTCCCACGCCTGACGCGCGTCGGCAAGGCGCAGGCGGATGCGCGTTCCTTGATGACCGGACGCATCAGCGACGCCTACACCAATATCACCACCGTGAAGCTGTTTTCCCACTCCTCGCGCGAGGCGGGGTTCGCGCGCCAGGCGATGCAGGACTTCCTGCGCACGGTGTTTGGGCAGATGCGGCTGGTCAGCGGGTTCGAGATAGTCAACCAGACCCTGAGCATGCTGCTCATCATCGGCGTTGTCGGCACGGCCCTGTGGCTCTGGACGCGCGACCTCGTGGGCATCGGCTCGATCGCCGCCGCCGGCGCGATGGCATTGCGCCTGAATGGCCTGTCGCACTGGGTCCTCTGGGAGATGACCGGCCTGTTCGAGAACGTCGGCATCGTTCAGGACGGGATCAATACCCTCGGGCGCGTGCCGCTGGTGCTCGATAAGCCGGGCGCCGTGCCGCTCAGGCGCGGACCCGGGCGCGTGCGCTTCGAGGCGGTGAACTTCTCCTATCAGAGCGTGACGCGCGGCAGCGCCGTCATCAACGACTTCACGCTGGAGATCGCTCCCGGGGAGCGGATCGGCCTGGTCGGGCGCTCGGGGGCCGGCAAATCCACGCTGGTGAATCTCCTGCTGCGGTTCTACGACGTGCAGAGCGGGCGCATCCTGATCGATTCCCAGAATATCGCTGAGGTCACCCAGGACAGTCTGCGGGCACAGATCGGCATGGTGACGCAGGACTCGTCTCTCCTGCACCGCTCGGTGCGCGACAACATCCTCTACGGGCGACCCGACGCCACGCAGGCGGACCTCGAGCGCGCGGCGGCCGACGCCCAGGCCACGGAATTCATTCCCCTCCTCGTGGATGCGCACGGCCGGCGCGGCTATGACGCCCACGTGGGCGAGCGCGGGATCAAGCTCTCGGGAGGCCAGCGGCAGCGCATTGCGCTCGCGCGGGTGATGCTCAAGGACGCGCCGATCCTGCTTTTGGACGAGGCTACCAGCGCGCTTGATTCCGAGGTGGAGGCAGTGATCCAGAGCGCCCTGCAGCGAATCATGCGCGGTAAGACGGTCATCGCGATCGCGCACCGGCTGTCCACCATCGCCGCGATGGATCGGCTGGTAGTGCTCGATCAGGGGCGAATCGCCGAGATGGGTGATCACGCGACGTTACTTCGTCACGGCGGACTGTATGCGCGGCTCTGGGCGCACCAGAGCGGTGGATTTCTCGGCGAAGACGACAGCGAAGAGGCGGCCTGAGGCGGGTGAGCCAACGCGGCATTCCCGGGAGCGCACGTTGGTTACCGCGGCATGGCCTCTATGCCGCAGCTTACCTCACGCGACGGGGCCGCGCGCGGGTGAGCGGCGGCGGCCAGTGCGCTGGGTCAATTGGAGGGTGCGCGGGATCCCCCTGCCTTGGTGCCGATGAGTGACGTCGTAAATCGGAACCTCCTGATTCCAAGTTCAATTACATCACCGTCAGCCAGCCGCGCCTGGTGGACGCGCCTACGATTTACGGTCACCCCGTTCACACTCTGTGCGTCCTCGATAAATGCCCCATTGGGCCCGATCGTCACTATGGCGTGACGCCGGCTGACCGAGGAATCTGTGAGGCATAGATCACTTTCCGGCGCACGGCCGATCGTGGTGTGCTGGCCCAGCGGCAGCGCCGGCGCGTCGCTGTCATCAAGCGGCACGAGGGTCGCGTTGCCGTGCGGATATTCGGGTGCCTGCGACGCAGGGCTGCCTTCTCCGCGCACGATGCCGACCCGGATCCGACTTAGCACCTGGGAGGTGCTCGTCGCATAGCGCTCCAGGCGTCGCAGCTGCAATTCGCGTTCATCGAGGGCGCCGCGCGTGCGCTCGAGCTCGAGTGCGAGCTTGCGCTGCGTATCATCGAGCGTCGCCGCCCGCTCGCTCTCGCGCTGCAATTCACGCCGTAGGCGTTCGACTTCGTCCTCGATCAGCTTTCGCGATGTCTCGGCCTGCTCTGCCAGCGCCTTGGCCTGCGCCAGTTCGGCCTGCAGGCTCGCGAGGCGCTCGGACTGGCTGGTTGCTTCGCGCTCAAAACTGGCGACCCGCATCTGGCTCAACGCGAGCTCCTCGCGATGCGCGCCGAGCGCCGCCTCGGTCGACTTGGCGGCAGCTGTCAGATCGGTCGCTTGGCGCAGCGCCGCCTGGACCTGCGTCTCCAGCTCCCGCGCGCGCGCCTGCTCGTCCATCAGTTCACGCTCGCGGGCTTCGATCAAGGCGTTTGCCCGCGTGGTAGCGTCGGTCTGCGCCTGGAGGGCATGCCCGAGGTTACTCGTGAGCGTCTCGAGCTCTGCCACCCGGGCCGCATGGCCCACTTCACCGGCCTGTGCCGAGCGCAGCATGTCCTCGAGCGAGGTGCGCACCGCACGCATTTCGGCAAGCTCCTGTTCACGGGCAGCGACAAGCTCGGTGCTGCGTTGCCACCGCTTCTCGAGTGACTCTATCTGAGCGGCAAGCACCTCACCGTGGACGCGTAATTCCTGCGTGCGGACCGCATAGCTTTCCTGCTCGCGCGAGCGGGTCGTGTTCAGGTCTGCTAGCGCAAGCGCCTGAGCGGCGCGATCGGCCTCAAGGTGGGCAATGGCGGCGTCGCGCTCGGAGAGCTGCGCCGAAACCTTTTCCACGGTTGCGGCAAGGTCCGCGCGCTCGGCTTCGACGCGCGCCAGCACCGTACGTGCATCAGCGAGCTCCGAGTCCAGTTCGTGCCATATGCCTTCCCATACATTGCGCTTCCACTCACTTGATTGCACATTCTCCAGAAGGCTGGCGATACGCATCGCCAGTGCATCGCGCTCCTGCGCGACGGCGTGGGCCTCTGCCAGCCGAGTTTCATTCTCCTTCTGAATCGCCGCGAGGTGTTCGGCACGCTGTGCGAGCTCGCCGTTGGCTTGAGCGATCTGCGTATGCAAGCTGGCCAGGTCGCTCTCGACTTGCGTCATACGCTCAGAGCGCTCGGCCAGCACTCGCGCGAGCTCTGCGTGTTGCAGCCGCATCCCATCGTGCTGCTGCGTCTTGGCGGCAAGCGACTCGTTAGCCAGCGCTAACTCGGTCGTAGTGGCTGCAATCCGCGCAACTGCGGCAGCGATCTCGCGACGCGCCTCGTCGAGCTCGATTTGCAACTCTGCCGTGCGCGATTCCGCGGCGCGGGCGCGGGTGTCATGGTCGAGCGCCGCGCGTTCGCCGTCGTTAGCGCGAGACAGCGCGGTGTGCAGTGCCTTCTGCGCGCCCTCGAGTTCGAGCGCCAGGCTGTCTGCGCGCGCCTGAGACTCGTTACGAGCTGCTTGGAGCTCGGCGAGGACGCGTTCGTATTCGCGTGCGCGTGCGTCCTGCTCTGCGACCCACGCTTCGATATCCTTAAGTGTTTCAGCCGGAGACAGCTCCGTCAGGGGCGGCGTGCGGTTCTTTTCCGCAAAAGTGTCCGCCACTCCGGAGGCGGGCAATTCGCCTTCGGGACTGGCAGATCGTAGTTGGGCCTCGTACGACGAAACATCCAGCGATGGCAGTTCGTCGGTCTTTTCGAGGTCGGCCTCGGAATTGTCCGGGCGCTTCACGTGCCTCACATGAATCCTGCGTTCTTTTTCAGGCCCGTTCCGCCCCTTCCATGCGGCCGCTGCTGCAACCCGGGGCGGATCGGTTGTTGACATCCCCAGTGGAATACGAAGCGTGCTCCCCGGCGGGACGCGTCGTCAACTAGGTGACGACGGACGACATATTATGTGTCCTAAGAGCCTGCCCTGGACCGCAGTTCCGGTGTCCTTTGCCCTTGCGGTACGAGGATGCGGCCACCCTGGGTTGCCGGTGGAGCTCATGCTGCTGGAAGAGGACTATATGTGGCACGGAAAGAGCGTCAGGGTGCGCGAATGAATGAAATCCACACAACCACGCGCCGCAACTTGCTGCTGGCGGGCGGGGCCGTGACTCTGGCGGCCGCTGGGGCGGGTGGCTACAGGTGGCGGGCTCTAAGGGCCGGGGCTTACAGCGCGGCTACCGGGATTCCGGTCACAGCTCCGCCGATCGTCGCCACCGTGGGTACCATGCCATACCGCCGCTTCGGCGCTACCGGTCTTGATGTATCGGAGGTTAGTTTCGGCGCCTGGGCAATCGGCGGCAGAGCCTATGGCAGTGTCGATACTGCGGAGTCGCTGCGCGCCCTAGCACGTGCCGAAGAGCTCGGGTGCAATCTCGTCGACACCGCAATGGTCTACGGCGACTCGGAAGTCGTCCTGGGGCAATTCCTGCAGGGCCGCCGCAACCGCTGGATCGTTGCGTCGAAATACTCCTACCAGTCGGCCGGTATGACAGCGACCCTCGAGCAGCAGCTACGGCGGCTCGGGACCGATACCATCGATTTCTACCAGCTCCACTCACTGCCTGAGGAGCACGGCACGTACGAAGAGCTGCTTCGGCTGAAGAAGAGCGGCAAGGTGCGTTTCATCGGTGCGTCCGTCTATGCGGCCCCCCATATCGACGAGGCCATCGATATCGGAATTCTCGACGGGGTGCAGCTTCCCTTCAGCCTACTGGATCCGGATCCGTTTGAGCTGCGGGTCGAGCGGCTGCGCAAGAGCACGCTCGCGGTATTGATCCGTTCGGCCCTCAAGGAGGGATTTCTGACGGGTAAATTCACGCGTGCCTCTACGTTCCCGGATCCAAATGACCAGCGCCATTCGTGGTCGCCGGCACGGATCGCGAAAACCGTCGATGCTGCGCAGCGCTTCCGGTTTCTTGAAGCCGAAGCCGGATCAATGGTACGCGCGGCCGTCGCGTATCCGCTGTCCTTCCCTGAGGTCTCGACGGTCCTGCTTGGAACCAAGACTGAATCGCAGGCACAAGCGAATTTTGGTCAGATTCCCGGCGCGCGCTTGAGCCCCGCGAGCCTTCAGCGTGTGCTCGCTGTGCAAGACGAACTCGACGCCGGTAACCGGCGCAGCCTAAGAGCCGTGGCCAAGAGCTTGCTCGGTCGTACCTGACGGTTGCTCAAGAGCCTACTCTCGCACGACGCGCGGGAAGCGCGCCGCGTCCTCCAGCTCATCGAGGGTTTTGGAGTTGCGTACATACTGCTGACTTGCAAGGAACACCGGCTGGTAGTCCCAAGTGGTCTGGCGTCCGAGTCGCACGGCGGCGTCCACGAACGCGCGGCGTTGCTGACTGGCAAGCACTTCACGATGCAGGGCCTCAAGCGACCAGGTGCGCTGTAGCCGTTCACGCAGGCGTATCAGGGTCTCATCATTTGCCGACGCAGCGAGGTTGTGCCGCTCATCCGGGTCGTCGGCCAGGTCATAGAGCTGATCAGGATCGGCAGGCGAGTGGATGAATTTTTTAGTTCCGCCGCGCATCATCACGATGGGGGCAATGGCACCCTCGGCCAGGTATTCGGCGAGGACTTCGTCGTGATCGCCGTGCCCCTGCAGGTGCGGTAGCAGGCTGCGACCATCCACCTCCGTTGCAGCGGGCGCAGCCTCGCCATCTCCCGCGATTGCCGTGAGCGTCGGTAGCAGGTCGATCAGCGAAACTGACTGCGACACCGTGCGCGGTGCGAACAGGCGGGGTGCGTGGATAAGCAGTGGCACGCGGCATGCAGGCTCGAAGAAGTTCATTTTGTACCACAGGCCGCGCTCACCCAGCATCTCGCCATGGTCGGCGAGCACCACGATCATCGTGTCCTCGGCAAAGCCGGTGTCGTTGAGGGCGGTTACCAGTGAACCGATATGGTCGTCCACATACGAGACCGCGCCGTAATAGGCATGACGTGCGGCGCGTACGTGTGCTTCGGTGACCTCTTGGAGATCGGCTCCGCAAACGTGGCGCAGCCGGCGCGAGTGGGCGTCGAGCTCGTTGATGGGAATCCGCACCCGCGGCATGTCGATATCCGCGTCGCGATAGCGGTTCCAGTACTCATGCGGAATCGCAAACGGATCGTGCGGATGAGTCATGGATACAACCATGCAGAATGGCCGTCGGTCGTTGCTGCGCGCCATGTCGAACAGCTGTCGCTTGGCGCGGAACACGACTTCGTCGTCGAAGTCGATCTGATTGGTGCGCACGCAGGGTCCGGCCTGCGTCACCGAATCCATGGAGTGGTACCAGCTGGGCCGCTTTTCGAAGTTCAACCAGTCGGGCGTCCAGCCAAAGTCAGCCGGGTAGATATCGGTCGTTAGCCGTTCCTCGAAGCCGTGCAGCTGATCGGCACCGCAGAAGTGCATCTTTCCGCTTAGCACCGTGCGGTATCCGGCCAGGCGCAGGTGATGTGCGAACGTCGGTATCTGTGCCGGGAATTCTGCCGCGTTGTCATAGGCCCCGATCGCAGAGGGAAGCCGCCCCGACATGAAGCTGAAGCGCGAGGGCGCGCACAACGGGCTGTTGCAGTACGCGGAACGAAACAGCACCGCATGCGCCGCGAGCGCATCCATGTGCGGGGTCTTGGCGACGCGATTGCCGTACGCAGGCAGGGCGGCAGGGGTGAGTTGATCGGCCATCAATATCAAAATGTTCGGCTTTTGCAACATGGGACCTCTGCGCTCCAGCGTGTGCGCGCCATGCTAGCCGATCTGAGGAAGTCGCGGACCCATGAAAACGACGGAGCCACGAGACGGACTTCTTGAGGAGTATTCGCGGACTCACATACACG
>DATIXW010000078.1:0-5322 GCA_035518135.1 Steroidobacteraceae bacterium | reverse complement strand
AGTCCTTGTCGGGCAGATTGCTGCTGATGTTGATGGCGCCGCCGGTGGCATTGCGGCCGAAGAAGGTGCCCTGCGGACCGCGCAGCACTTCGACACGCTGCACGTCGACCATGCTTGGGTTGATGGTGCCGGCGGCGATCGTGCCGACGTTGAACTCGTCCAGGTAGTAGCCGATCGAGTTCGGCACCGCGCGCTCGCTCAGCGACACGTTGCTCACGCCGCGGATACTGACGCGGATCGAGTTGTTGCCGGTCTGGCCGTCCTGTGCGTAGCTCACGTTGGGCGTCAGCTGCAGGTAGTCCTTGGCGGATACGACGTTCGCCTGCTGCAGTTCTGCGGCATCGAAGGCCGTGATGCTGATCGGCACGTCCTGTATTGGCTCGGCGCGTCTCTCGGCGGTCACTACCACCTCCTGCAGCCCGTCACTGGATGTGCCGGAGGCATCGGCGGCGTGCGCCAGAACCGGCGCCAGGATGGCCGCTACGGCGGCCGCGCAACTCAGTTGCTTCTTCATTCTCACCCCCGAGGCCGTACCAGTCGTCCGCTCGCTTGTTAAGCGGTTCGGCCGCTCCGACCCGAATAATGCTGTGACCATGACCTCGGTGCGCACGCGGTTCCCGGTCCGCCGCCCGGCGGACCCCCACGGCGCGCACGCACGGCGTACGCAACGAGGACCTGCGGCTGAGCCTATGAGAGTTTCCACCAGCCGGAATTGATAGTTTCTAATTCGCCACATCAACAAAAGTAATTGCGTGCTGCGGCGGGATTCGTGCCATTTTGCGCATCTCGGCCGGCGGGCATCGATGCAACGCGCTCCTTCGCGCTACTATCCCGCGGTCGCCGGGGGCGGAAAGACAGGGGGCTACTTGTCCATCATCGGCGCGCACGACGTCCTCAGCCTCATCGCGGTGCTTACCGCGCTTACCTGGTTCGGTTTCCGCATAGACGCCTCGCGCTTCGGCAAGGTATTCCCGGGCGTGGTGTGCATCCTCGTAGCCGGGCTCACTCTTTCAAATCTGAGGATTACCCCGCTCACTTCGGTGGTCTCGGACTTCGTCGGCCAGTACGTGGTGGCGGCCGCCATCCCCCTCCTCATGATCAAGGCGGACCTCAAGAGGATCTTCATCGAGAGTGGGCGCGTCATGCTGGCCTTCGCGGCCGCCTGCGTCGGCGTGGTGGGTGGGGTACTGCTCGGCTTCTACCTCTTTGCCCCCTGGCACATCGGCGCGAAGCTCGCCGGGATGTTCGCCGGTGCCTTCATCGGCGGCACCATCAGCATGGTGGCGGTGGCCAACGCGGTGCAGCTCTCGCCCGCCGATCTCGCGGTGGCGACCGGGGCCTCCATGATCCCGAGCGTGCTCGGGCTCATGGCGCTGGTCGCGATACCGAACCTCAGGTTCGTGCAACGCCACCTGCCGCAGCCGATCGGGCAGGATTCCGCGACAGGCCGTGCGCAGCTCGAGGCGGCAACTGCCGTCCCGCCCTTCAGACTCACGCATGTCACCGGGGCCCTTGCGCTCGCGTTCGGGATCTGCGCGGCGGCGAAGGGGGTCGAGCTTCTGGTGCTGAAGTACTTGGGCCGCGACCAGTCGCAGTACCATATCCTCTACGTCACCAGCCTTACCATCGTGGTCGCGAACGCCTTTCCACGGCAGTTGCGCTCGCTCAAAGGTGAATTCGAGCTCGGCATGATCTTCATGTACATGTTCTTCGCCGTCATCGGGCTCGGCACGAACATCACGTCCTTCCTCGATCACGCACTCGCGCTTTTTTTCTACGTGATCTTTCTCCTCGGCGTCGGCATTGTGGTGACCCTGCTTCTCTGCCGCCTCCTGCGGCTTGATCTCGCCGAGGCCATCACCGGCTGCGGGGCGGCGATCGTGGGCCCTGCGGCAACCGTCGCGGTGGTCGCAGGCAAGGGCTGGCACTCGATGGTGAGCCCGGCGGTGATGACCGGTATCTTCTGCCACGTCGTCGGCAACTTCGCCGGTATCACCGTAGCGGCGCTGCTCGGCTGAGCTCTCAGGACTCCTGGGGATAGCTCAGTCCCAGCGCCGCGCGCACCGCATCCATGGTGCGCAGCACCATCACCGTCTCGGCGAGGGGCATCACCGCGCTCTCGAGCCGCCCCTGGCGCAGTGCGCCCATGACCTCGAGCAGCTGCGGACCGTAGCCCGAGCCCTCGACCGGGTACTCCTGCACCTGCGGGGGCGCATCGCCCACAGTGACCGTGAGGCGCGTCGGCCGGAACACCGGGGGCTCGAGCCGCAGCCGCCCGGCCTCTCCGAGGATCTCGAGATCCGGCGAGCGGCGCGCCTTCAGCGACACGTACAGCAGCGCCTGGGCCCCGCGCGCGCAGCGCAGCAGGATCGCCTCCTGCTCATCGACGCCGGAAGCGCCGAGCTCGCCCTGGGCCAGCACCTCGAGTGGTGCCCCGAGCAGCATCGAGCTGAGCGACACCAGATATACGCCCGCATCGAGCAGCACCCCGCCCCCGAGGGCGCGGTTGAACAGCGGTGTCTGCGGATCGAAATGCGGGACGAAGCCGCCGCCGCCAGTAACCAGCCGCAGCGGCCCGAGCGTTCCGGCGGTGACGATCGCGCGCACGGCAGCGAGCGCCGGTAGGAAACGCGTCCACATGGCCTCCATGAGGAATACGCGCTGCTCGCGCGCTGCGCGCACCATGCGCATCGCCTCGGACGCGTTCAGCGCGAAGGGCTTCTCGCACAGCACCGCCTTGCGGCCCGCCAGGCACGCCAGCGCATTCTCCGCGTGCAGCGAGGGCGGCGTCGCGATGTACACCACGTCGAGCCGCGGATCGCGGGCGAGGTCTGCGTAGCTGGCGTAGGCGCGTGGGATGCCGAAGCGCTGCGCGAAGTCCTCGGCGGCGCTGCGCGTGCGCGAGCCCACTGCCAGCAGTTCCGCCCCGGCGCTGCCGAGGCCGCGCAACTCCTGGGCGATCGTCGCGGCCATGCGTCCCGTGCCGCAGATGCCCCAGCGCACCGGGGCAGCAGCAGTGCTCCGTACCGACACACGTGCGCTCACCCCTTGGCGCCCGCAGCCGTCACACCCCCATCCACGGCGAGGGTCTGGCCGGTGACGAAGGAGGCCTCGGGTCCGGCCAGGAAAGTAATCACGGCGGCGATCTCAGCGGGCTCCGCCGCGCGGCCGAGAAGCCCGTAGTCCTGCATGCGTGCACGCAGCGCCGTGCCGTCGAGGCCGCGCTCGGCCGCGCGCCTGAGGTGAAAGTCGGTGATGGTGGCTCCGGGACACACCGCATTGGCGCGGATGCCGCGCCGGCCGTACTCGACCGCGAGGTGCCGCACGAGCGCCAGCACCCCCGCCTTGGCGGCATCGTAGGCGGCCATGCCGGGAAAGCCCCGCAGCGCGTTGACCGATGACACGGCCACGATCGCGCCCCGCCCGCGGTCGAGCATCGCCGGCAGCACCGCCTGCGCGCTCCAGGCGAGGCCGAGCAGATTGACGGAGAGCGTGGTCTTCCAGTCGCTCACGGTACTCTCGAGCAGCGCGCCGCCGGCCTGCAGCCCCGCGTTCGCGACCAGGACGTCGATGCGCCCCCAGCGCCCGAGCGCAGCCTGTGCGGCGGCCGCACAGTCGGCCGGCTCGCGCACGTCGCCGGCGAGGAATGCGACCGCATCCTCGGGACGCGCGAGGCGTGCGAGCGCCTGCTGGCCGCTCGCGGCGGCAAGGTCGGTGAACAGTACCCGCGCCCCCTCTTCGAGGAGCTTCTCGACACAGGCGAGGCCGATACCCGTCGCCCCACCGGTGACGATGGCCACCTGACCCTGAAGCCGTGCGCTCATCTGCCCGCTCCCCTTCTCTCGGCCGTGCCATGCCACGATAGCCCTGCCGCGCCGGGCACAGCTTGAGGGGTTTTAATGACCGTCATTAGTTGCGCTGCGGGTGCCTTCCCGGGGATTACTTTTTCTTGAGCGCTCGATTAGAAAGCATAGGCCCACGCCGGCGGCGCGCTCTTCTATGCTTAGGCAGTCGCCGACGCGCGAAAGGCCTGCCCCTGCGCATTGCCAGCCGCACCGCCCGCCGCCGTCCGTGCCAAGGGGTGCCTCAAGTGAGCGCAGACGACGAATTCGACGTGGTGGTGGCCGGCGGCGGCGTGAATGCCCTCGCCTGCGCCTGCGTGCTGGCGCGCCAGGGTCTGCGCGTCGCCGTCATCGAGCGCAACCCGTGGATCGGCGGGGGCGCGATCACCCGCGAAGTGACCCTCCCGGGCTTCCGGCACGACCTCTACGGCTCCTCCCACGTATGGATCCACGCCAACCCCGAGCTGCAGCCGATACTGCAGGAGCTCAAGGACCACGGCCTGCACTACCTGTGGTCGCAGGACCACATCACCGGTCACCCGGACAAGGGCGGCGGCCCGGGGATCGTGATCTACCGCAGCATCGACAAGACGGTCGCGAGCATCGGCGCCTACTCGCAGGCGGATGCGCGCCGCTACCGGCGGGTGTACGACGACTTCGCCGCCATCCGCGAGGGGTTCATCAAGGCCTTCTTCTCTCCGCCCGCGCCGCCCAGCCTCATGACGCGCGCGCTCGAGCGCACGCGCGAGGGCCTGCGGCGGCTGCGTGAGTTCTCCCTGAGCGCGCGCGCCTGGGTGGAGCAGAACTTCGAGAACGACTTCGTGCGCGCGGTCATGCTCAACTGGGCGCTCGCGCCGCAGATCCTGCCCGAGCAGGAGGGCGCCGGGCAGTCCTTCTACATCATGATCCCGGCGGTGCACGTGTACGGGCAGGCGATCCCGCAGGGCGGCAGCCAGCAGCTGCCGCTCGCCATGGGGCGCTACCTCGAGGCGCATGGCGGCCGGGTCCTCACCAGCGCACCGGTCAGCCGCTTCCTCGTGGAGGCGAATGTGGCCAAGGGTGTGGTACTGGAGGACGGACGCATCATCCGGGCGCGCCGCGCGGTGGTGAGTGCACTCGACCCGCGGCAGACGTTCCTGCGGCTCACGCCCCCGGGGACTCTGGCGCCGGACTTCCTCGAACTGGTACGCGGCTACTCCTTCGGCAAGATCAGCATCTGCCGCATCCACCTGGCGCTGCGCGAGCCGCCGCGCTTCGCCAACGGCGCGGAAATGTCGCGCTGCGCCTTCCACCGCATCGTGGATTCGAGCGCGCAGATGATCCGTCAGTACGCGCAGATCGCCGAAGGTGTGGCCCCGACCGATCCGTTCCTGTGGAGCGCCTGCTGGACGCTCATGGACCCGAGCCGCGCCCCGCCCGGCAAGCACACCCTGATCTGCGACACCTTCGTTCCCAACTGGCTCGCCTCGGGCGAGACCTG
>DATIXW010000077.1:0-6957 GCA_035518135.1 Steroidobacteraceae bacterium | reverse complement strand
CCGCCGCGACGCTCAGCCGCGAGTTGGGCGCCACGGTGGGCTCGGGCACGAACGCCGAGGCCGCCGCCGCGGGCGGGATCCTGGTCGTGACCGTGCCGTACGCCGCGCACGAGGACACGCTGCGCGAGATCGCCACCGCCGCCGCCGGCAAGCTCCTCATCGACACCACGGTGCCACTCGTGCCGCCGAAGGTCATGCGCGTGCAGCTGCCCCGGGAAGGCTCGGCCGCCGTGAAGGCGCAGCTGCTGCTGGGGAGCGCCGTGACGGTCGTCGCCGCCTTCCACAGTGTCGCGGCCCACAAACTCGCGACCGATGCGCCGATCGACTGTGACGTGCTCGTGTTCGGGGAGCAGAAGGCCGCCCGTGCGCGCGCCGTGGAGCTGGCGCGCGCCGCAGGCCTGCGCGGCCTGCACGGCGGCGCGCTCGCCAACGCCGCGGCCGCGGAGGCGCTCACCTCGGTGCTGATCTTCATCAACAAGACCTACCAGGTCGATGGCGCGGGCATCCGCGTCACCGGGGCGCTCACGGAGCCGCCCGACGAATGAGCGCCGTCCCGCCGTCGCTGACGCTCACGGCACTGCGCGACATTCCCGAGGTGCTCCCCGGGAGCGACCTGGCGGGGCTGCTCGCGCAGGCGCTCGCGCGCGCCGGGCTCACGCTCCTCGCCAGCGACGTGCTGGTGATCGCGCAGAAGGTCATCTCCAAGGCGGAAGGCCGCTACGTGCAGCTGGCGGATGTCGTCCCCGGCGCGCGCGCGCTGGAGCTCGCCGCGGTCACGGGCAAGGACGCGCGCCTCATCGAGCTGATCCTCGCCGAATCCACCGAGGTGCTGCGTGCGCAGCGCGGGCTCCTCATCGTGCGCCACCGGCTCGGCCTCGTCATGGCCAACGCCGGCATCGACCGCTCCAACGTCGCCCCCGGGACGGAGGAGCGCGTGCTGCTGCTACCGCAGGACCCGGAAGCCTCCGCCGCCGCGCTGCGCGCCGCGCTCGCGCAGCGCGCAGGCAGCGCCTGCGGCCTCATCATCAGCGACAGCTTCGGGCGCCCGTGGCGCCGCGGCGTGGTGAACGTGGCGATCGCGGCGGCCGGAGTCACCGCGCTCCTCGACCGCCGCGGCGAGCCCGACCGCGCCGGGCGGGCGCTGGAGGTCACCGAGGTCGCGCTCGCGGATGCGCTCGCGGCCGCCGCGGGACTCGTGCTGGGGGAGGCGGCCGAGGGGACGCCCGCGGTACTGGTGCGCGGGTTTCAGTGCACGGCGGCCGTCAATCCGGCCGCGGCGCTCATCCGCCCGCTCGAGGAGGACCTGTTCCGGTGAGTGCGACGCGGGTCGTGGCACTTTCCGGTGGGGTGGGCGGCGCCAAGCTCGCGCTCGGTCTCTACCGCGTGCTGCCGCCGGACACGCTGACCGTCATCGTCAACACGGGTGATGACTTCGAGCATCTGGGGCTTTACATCTGTCCCGACCTCGACACCACGCTCTACACGCTCGCGGGACTTGCGAATCCCGAGCTCGGCTGGGGGCGGCGTGACGAGACCTGGACGTTCATGCAGACGCTCGAGGCCCTCGGCGGCGAGACCTGGTTCCGGCTCGGGGATGCGGACCTCGCGCTGCACGTCGAGCGCACACAGCGCCTGAGGGGCGGCACTACCCTGAGTGCGATCGTGACCGACATCGCGCGGCGGCTCGGGATCGAGGCCACGGTCGTTCCGGTGAGCGATGAGCCGATCCGCACGCAGCTCACCACCAGCGAAGGTGAGCTCGCCTTCCAGGAGTACTTCGTGCGCCGCCGCTGCGAGCCGCGCGTGCAGGCGATCACCTACGCGGGCGCGGCGGCCGCCCGCCTCGCGCCGGCGGCGCGCGCAGCGCTTGAGTCCGCAGCGCTCGAGACCATCATCCTGTGCCCCTCCAATCCCTACCTGAGCGTGGACCCGCTCCTCGCCGTCGCGCAGCTGCTGCCCGCGGTGCGGGCGGCGCGCGTGCCCGTCGTCGCCGTAACGCCGCTCGTTGGCGGGCAGGCGGTCAAGGGCCCCACCGCCAAGATCATGCGCGAGCTCGGCATCCCGCTTACCCCGCGCGCCATCGCGCAGCATTACGCCGGCTGGATCGATGGCTTCGTGCTCGACCGTGCGGATGCGGCGCAGGCAGACGCGTTCGAGGTCCCGGTGCACGTCACCGACACGCTGATGAAGACCCTTGAGGATCGCGAGCGCCTCGCGCGCGAAGTGCTCGCGTTTGCGGCCACGCTGGCGCGCGCATGAGCACCTGGGCCCTCGTTCCCGTCAAGGCCCGCGACAGCGGCAAGCAGCGCCTCGCGAGCGTGCTGTCCGAGTCGCAGCGCACCGCGCTCAACGGCGCGATGCTCGAGCACGTGCTGGCGGTGGTGCGCGCGACGCCCCTGGCGGGCGTGCTCGTCATCTCCCCCACCGGCGCGCCGCTGCCGCAGGCGACGCACGTCCTGCGCGATCCCGGTGCAGGTCTCAACGCGGCTCTTGAGCTCGCCGTGCCGGAGCTGCTCGCGCTCGGTGCGACGCGGGCGCTGATCGTGTTCGCCGACCTGCCGCTGCTGACGTGCGAGGACCTCGTCGCGCTCGAGCAGGCCACCGCGTCTTCCGCGGTGGCGCTGGCGCCCGATCACACCGGCACGGGCACGAATGCGCTGGGACTCGCGCTCCCCAGCCCGTTTCGCCTGCAGTTCGGGGTGGGCAGCTGCGCGCGCCACCAGCTCGAGGCCGAGCGCATCGGCCGGCCTGCGGCGCTGGTGCTGCGTGCGGGACTGGCGTTCGACGTCGACGAGCCCGCGGACCTCGAGCGGCTGCGCGCACGTGCGGACCCGCGCTACGCGTTCCTCTAGCTAATGCGCGGGCAGCAGCGCGTCGAAGGCGACCGGCAGCCGACGCACGCCGCGCAGCACCGCGGAGGTCTGCGGCATCGGCCCCTGCGCCAGGCGCAGGCCCGGCAGCCGCGCCAGCAGCAGCTCGAGGGAGGTGGCGAGCTCGGCCTTCGCCAGGTGCACCCCGAGACAGAAGTGTGGCATGCCCCCGAAGCTCACCAGGCGCTGCGGGTGGCGCGCGAGCTCAAAGCGCTCCGGATCGGGGTACTGCGCGGCATCGCGCCCGGCGGGACGCACGCCGAAGAGCACCCAGGAGTCCGGCGGGATATCCACACCGCCGACGCGTGCCCCGGTTTCGGTGTAGCGCGGCAGCAGCCCGACCGCCCCGTAGAGCCGCACGCTCTCCTCAACCGCCGCAGGAATCAGGGCCGGCTCGCGCACCAGGCGCGCCCGTAGTGCCTCATCCTCCAGCACCGCGTTCATCATGCTGCCCATCGTGAGGTAGGTGGTGTCGGCGCCGGCCGGAAACAGCAGTTTCACGAAGCCGAGGATGTCCTCATCGCTCAGGGAATGACCCTCGACCTGCGCGCCCGCCAGGCGCGAGATGAGGTCCGACTGCGGTGAGCGGCGGCGCTCGTGGATGAGGGGCAGCAGGAAGGCATTCACCTCGTCGCGCGCCCTGAGCGCGGCCTCGGGGTTGAAGGGATAGTCGAACAGGCCCCGCACCCAGGCGAACAGCTGCTCCTCGTCGGCCGCGGGAATGCCGAGCAGACGTGCGATCACCCGCAGCGGATAGCGGTGGCAGTACTCGGCGACCAGGTCGAGCTCGCGGCGCGCGCCGAAGGCATCGATGAGCTCGTGCGCCAGCGGCCGCAGCAGCGCGCCCGAGAGCTCCTGCACGGCACGCGGCTGGAAGGCCTCGGCGACGAGGGCACGGCTGATGCGGTGCTCCTCGCCCTCCATGCACAGGAGCGTGCGCCCCTGCACCGGCAGCGAGTAGCGCAGGTTGGCCGCGGCGGCGGGAAACTGGCGCGGGTCGCGGAAGGCGCGCCCCACATCCTCGTGACGCAGGATCAGCCAGGCGGTGCCGCCGAGGTAGCGCACCGGCACCACGCGCTCACCCGCCTCGATCAAGGCGGCCAGCTGCGCTTCCAGGTCCGGCAGCGCATCGCGGCCGAAGTCGATCGCGGGCAGGACGTGTTGCACGCCCGCGCCCCTACTTGTCGTAGGCCTCGTCGATGTTCGGCGCGAAGCCCTGCAGGCCTTCGGGCACCGACAGGCTCCCCTCATCCCAGTAGGCCTGCGCGGTGCGGATCTTGCCCGCCTCGTTCAGCACGAAGCGATCGATGATGTTCAGGTCGAGCCCCTGGTTCTGCGCCGGCACCCGCACCTGCATGGTGAAACTGAGGATGCCCTCGTTGGCGCACACGACGATGCGGTTCAGCTTCGGCGACATCGTGCGGGTTTTGTCCTGGTGGGCGAAATCCCAGAACCGCCCCACCCCCTCGTGGCCCTTGAACGGGGGCGTGCCCACCGGATCGGACCATTCGCAGTCACTCGCGAACAGCGACAACAGCAGCGCCTTGTCGCCGGTTGCCCAGGCGCGCAGGTAGGACTCGAGTACGTTGCGGACCAGTTCCGGTTTCATCGGCGAAGACTCCCCCTAATTCGGACTACTACATCCTGAGCGCGGCACCGCGAACCCCGATCACGCGCCCGAAGGTGCGCGTATCATAGCCACAACACCGGCGGAAGAAGTCCGAAGTCGCACGAGTGGCCCCCTTCACCGACACCATCGCCGCAGCGCTCGCGGGTGAAGCGCCCGGGCCGGAGGCCGCCCTTGCGCTGGTGCAGGCCCCCCTCGAACCCCTGCTGAGCGCTGCCGAGACGCTGACCCTCGCCGGCCACGGTCGCACGGTCACGTACTCGCGCAAGGTGTTCATCCCGCTCACCCGGCTGTGCCGCGACGTGTGCCACTACTGCACCTTCGCGCAGGCACCCCGCGCGCTGCCGCAGCCGTACCTGAGCCTGGAGCAGGTGCTCGACATCGCCCGCGCCGGCGCTGCGGCCGGCTGCCAGGAGGCGCTCTTCACGCTCGGCGACAAGCCCGAGCTGCGCTACCCGAGCGCGCGCCGGGCACTCGCGGCCCTGGGATTTGGCACCACGCTCGAGTACCTCGCGCACTGCGCGCGCGAGGTGCAGGTACAGACCGGTCTCCTGGCGCACCTGAACCCGGGCGTCATGACGGCGGCGGAGCTTGCGCAGCTGCGCAAGGTGTCGGTCTCGATGGGACTGATGCTCGAGAGCGCCAGCGAGCGGCTGTGTCAGCGCGGCGGCGCCCATTTCGGCTCTCCCGACAAGCTGCCGGCGCGGCGCCTGGCCACGCTCGCGGCCGCCGGCGAGCTCGCGATACCGCTCACGACGGGACTGCTGATCGGCATCGGCGAGACGCGCGCCGAGCGTGTGGAGTCGCTTCTCGCCCTGCGCACCCTGCACTCGCGCCACGGGCACCTGCAGGAGCTCATCATCCAGAATTTCCGCGCCAAGCCCGGCACGCGCATGGCGCTCGCGCCGGAGCCCTCACTCGAGGAGCAGCTGTGGACGCTCGCCGTGGCGCGCCTGATCTTCGGCGCCGCCATGTCGCTGCAGGCGCCACCGAATCTGCGTCCCGGGGAACTCGCGCCCCTTTTGCGCGCCGGGGCCAACGACTGGGGCGGTGTTTCTCCCGTGACGCCCGACCACGTGAATCCGGAGGCGCCGTGGCCGCACCTCGAATCCCTCGAGCGCGACACCGCGGCCGCCGGGCGCACCCTGAGCGAGCGCCTGGCGCTCGTGCCGGCGTACGCGCGCGCGGCGCACCGCTGGGTGGACGCGACGCTGCTGCCGGCGGTGCTGCGGCGCACGGACGCCAGCGGACGTGCGCGCACCGATGGCTGGTACGCAGGTGCCGGCACCGCGGTGCCGCCGCGCCTGCACGCCGCGCTCGGCGCAGCGCGCACGCGCGCGCCGCAGGTGGCGGCCGGTCTTGCGCGGCTGCTCGATCGCGCCCAGGCCGGCACGGGGCTTGCGGAGAGTGAGATCGCGCGGCTGTTCACGCTCGAGGGCGCAGAGTTCCAGGCGGTGGTGCGCGCGGCGGATGAGCTGCGGCAGGTGAGCGTTGGGGAGGGGGTGTCGTACGTCGTCAACCGCAACATCAACTACACCAACATCTGCGTCTATCACTGCGGCTTCTGCGCCTTCTCGAAGGGGCGCAGCACGCGCGACCTGCGCGGGCCGGCCTACCGGCTCGATCTCGAGGAGATCGCGCGCCGCACCCGCGAGGCCTGGGAAGCACACGCGACGGAGGTATGCCTGCAGGGCGGGATCCATCCGCACTACACCGGCGAGACTTATCTCGAGATCGTGGCGGCGGTGAAGGCCGCGGTGCCGGCCATGCACGTGCACGCCTTCTCGCCGCTGGAGATCATGCACGGCGCACGCACCCTGGGGCGCTCGCTGCGCGGCTACCTCACGCAACTGCGTGATGCGGGTCTGGCAACGCTGCCGGGCACGGCGGCCGAGATCCTCGATGAGGAGATCCGCGCCATCATCTGCCCGGACAAGCTGACGGGCGCTGAGTGGGTGCGCGTCATGCGCGAGGCGCACGCGGTGGGCCTGCGCAGCACCGCGACGATCATGTTCGGGCACGTGGAGGGCGTGCAGCACTGGGCGCGCCACCTCATCGCCATCCGCGACCTGCAGCGTGAGACGGCTGGCTTCACCGAGTTCGTGCCGCTGCCGTTCGTGCACATGGAGGCGCCGCTGTGGCGCAGGGGCGTCACCCGCTCAGGTCCCACGCTGCGCGAGGCCGTCCTCATGCACGCGGTCGCGCGCCTCGCCCTGCACCCGCACATCCGCAACATCCAGACCTCGTGGGTAAAGATGGGACCGCAGGGTGCGGCGCTGTGTCTTGAGGCCGGCGCCAACGACCTCGGCGGCACGCTCATGAACGAATCGATTACGCGTGCAGCCGGCGGGGTCAACGGCCAGCAGCTTGACGCGGCCCAGCTCGCCGCCCTCGCCACGCGCCTCGGCCGCCACCCCTGGCAGCGCACGACCCTGTACCGCCGCGCGGTGCGCGCCGGCG
>DATIXW010000076.1:0-15914 GCA_035518135.1 Steroidobacteraceae bacterium | reverse complement strand
GTGTCGCTGAAGATCACGCCGCGCAGCCCGAACACGCTGTCGATCAGCGGCACGTTGAGCACTGCATTCACGCTGGTGTTCGGGTCACCGCCTGCGGTGATGCCGTAGCCCGCATTGACCTCGCCCGAAGTCGTCTGCAGCTGCGGCTTGTTGGTGATGTAGCGGATGGCGCCTGCCGGGGCGCCGCCACCGAAGAGTGTTCCCTGCGGACCTTCAAGGACCTCGACGCGCTCCATGTCCACCAGGTAGACATCGTTATTGCGGGCGGGGAACTGCATCGACTGGTCGTCAAGATACAGCGCGACGTTCGGAAACGGTGCGGTGGTCGACTGCGACTGATTGCCCGAGCCGCTGCCACCGAGACCGCGCATGAAGAGGTTTCCGGTGCCCGGGCCGTTACCACTGAAAGTCAGGTTCGTCGTGTATTTCAGCAGGTCATTCGTGGTGCTCACGTTGAGCTGATTGAGCTGCGCGCCGGTTACGGACTGGATCGTCATCGGCACTTCCTGCAGGTTCTCCGCGGCGCGACTGGCGGTGATCACCACCTCGTCGCGCAGCGCTCCGGCGTGGACTCGCGGTGTTGCCTGCCGCGGCGCAGCCACGTCCGCAAAGATGCGGATGCTGCGCGCCGTGAGGTGCTCAAAGCGCAGCCCGCTACCCTGGAGCAGGCGGGTCAGTGCCTCATCGGGGTTCAATCCCGCAGCGACCGCCTGGGAGCTCTGATTGCCGATGACACTCGAGACGTAGATCAGCTGCAGCCCGGTCTGGCGGCGGAACGCTGCGAGCGCCTGGGCCAGAGGCTGTGCGGGGATGTCGGCGGTGAGTGCCTTGGATTCAGAGGCCTGGGTCAGGCCCGCCGGAGCCGCAAGGAACGCCGCGGGGCCGCAGATCGCGGAGGCGCGGAGCACCCGGGATACTACCGTTGCGATCTCCGCCGTGCGGTATTGCGAGCCCCCCATCACTCCCATCCAGGCATCTAGGCGTACCGTTACCTGCAGCTTAGCGGAATACCCCCGCGCATCGTAAGCCGCGACGCAGCAATGCCTATGGCTGGGAGACCTGAATGCGTGTCGCGGTCACTTCGACCCGTACTCCCTTGAGGGTGCGCAGGAAGGCAATGAACGCGTCGGTGTCGTCGGTGGCAAAAGCCCCGCTGATCTGCAACTTCTTTAGCGCAGGCGTGGCGATCTCGATCGGCTTGGGGGCGTAGCGGTTGAATTCGGCCGCGACGCGATCCAGCGGTTCGTGGTCAAACACGATCTCGCGCTGCAGCCAGGCCGTGATGTGTTGGGCGTCCACCGCCAGGGGCGTGGCCGGCCATTCTGCCCCGCTCACCCGGATCTGCTGGTCGGCACCCACCTGGACATACCGGGGTGCGTTGTTTCGGCGCGCATCGCGTTTTTCCAACATCGGGGACGGGCCGACCGCGACCCGTCCTTCGATCACGGTGACCACGGTCGAGTCTTCCTGCAGCCGCACGTCGAATTGAGTGCCGGTCGCAATGACCTCTGCCGATCCGGTGAGCACCCGAAATGCACGCGTGGGCTCATGGGCCACTTCAAAGTCGGCCTGGCCCGAGGTGAGCGTGACGAGCCGTTCGGTCCTGCTGAAGCGGACGGTGACGGCACTGTCCGTATTCAGGTGCAGCACAGAATTATCCTCCAGGCGACGACTGAGCTGTTCGCCGTGGCCGGTCTCAAAGTGCACTGCCGTCGTGGCGACGCGGACCGGTGCCGGTGTGAGGGGGCGCACTCTCCACAGCGTGGGCAGGCCAAGGCTTAGTCCAACGACCGCAGCCATGACCACCGCAGCCCTCAGCCAGCGGCGTGAGGAGACACTCCCGGCAGGGGCGAGAACTCGCGGCCACAGATGCCGACGGACGGGGATGTCCGCCTCGGCCCGTGCCTGCGCGAGAACGGTCTCCAGGGAATACTGAGGATCGCCGCGGGCTGCGCGCAGATCGCGCGCGATCACGGACACGCGGAGGAACTCCTCGACGTGCACCGGTGAGGCTCTCAGCCACGCGGCGAGGGCGGCGGCTTCCCGCGCGTCCAGCCCCTCGTCGTTCGCGACAAGCCAGTTAGCCGCCTGTTCGGCGATTGCGGCACGGACCTGCTCTTCGGTGGAAGTCATGACATCAACCCAGCCGCGTCATGCGGCGTTGACAGTGACCCAGCCCCTGGGCCACGTATTTCTTGGCCATTTGCGGGGACACCCCGAGATGGAGCGCGATCTCCCGGAAGGAAAGTTCATGCGTGAAGCGCAAGATCACGGCGGCGCGGCATTTCGGACGCAGCTGCCTCAGCACGACGTCGAGCCGCGCCACCCGCTCCCTCGTGTCGAGTTCGCCGTCGAATGCCGGCAGCGTCTGGAGCTGCTCCTGCACGCCAGCCTCGTCGATGTCGCCGCCGTTGGCCTGCCGACGCTCGAGCACCGCATGCTCCTTCACGAGATTGTTGGCGACCGTGTAGAGGTAGTGAACGGGATTGCGAATCGCATCCTGGTCGCTGATGCGCAGCATCCGTAGGTACACCTCCTGTGCCAAGTCGGGCGCATCGGACTTGCTGCGGATGCGCCGCCGGAAGAACGCCTGTAAACCCACCCGGTGCTCGCGAAACAGCCGCTCCACCAGAGTTGGTTTCGGGTCAGCCACGGCCACCGCAGCACATAAACGTTCCCCCCTTGTTGGTATATGAGTCTCCCGGCTCGAAATTGGCAACCAAAACCTTCTGCCGCCCCGGCACTGCCCGCCTGCGAGTGAGGTGATGGCAAGTTAGGGTGTCCAATTCGCCGCCCCCAGACTCGTTGTTCATTAATCGAGCGATCAACGCCGATTTACGAGGAGATTCATATGCGCGCCAAGAGAGTTGATTTGAGGAGCCACCTCGCGCTGGGTGCCGTCGCACTTGCGGGCACGCTTTTCGCAGGCAATGTTACAGCCCAAGGCCACGACGTCACTGTTGCGATTCAGGTGAGCACACAGGGGTTCGATTTGCATCAACCTGACGGAGCGCAGAAGTTCTATGCGCGCCTTCAGCACGCTGCAGACGTGGCCTGCACCCATGGCAATCGGGTCGACCTGAAGCCCCTGAGCGATCCGGTCAGCTGTTATGAGAGGGCTCTCGGAGATGCCATCCGTTCTGTCAATTTGCCGCTGCTCACGCAGGTCTATCTGGAAACGCATACGCTTCGGCAGGCGGCGGTGTACGGGATCGAGGCGCCCGCGCAGCTGGCCGCGAAGTGACGCGGGCTGCCTGAGGCGCGCTGCTCGGGGGGGCGGCCATGGCCACAGGGAATGCATGAGGATGTCTTAATCCCCATGGGCACACGGGACGGGCTCCGTGTGCCTTTTCTTACCGCCGGCCCCGCATGAATGGTCAGGCGCTGCGCCCTCAGAAGTGATCGGTGGCGTCGGCCCCGCAGGTACCGTGCGCGGCCGCGGACTTACCGGGGGGTGAGGCGCGCCTGCGCTCTCCGGGGGGAGGGAGCTAGTGGCCCTGCCAGATCCTCAGCATGTCGGGGGAGCCCTGCGAGCGCACTCCGTTGTCGGTGAGGATGTCCTCGGTCGCCGCCATGAGCTTCGCGCGCGGGAACACCAGCCCCTCGCTCGAGCGCCCATCGAAGTTGACCACGACAAACTCGTCCTTCAGGTCGCGCAGGAAGGCCACCAGCTGCGCCAGGCTTTTCACCGTCACGCCGTTCACCGAATCGATGACCTGGCCGCTCGGGTTGGAGTACCCCTTGGAGACCTCGTTCGGGAAGAGCGGGGAGGCGATGAGGACCAGCTCCTCGCGCTGCTCGTTCGGGGGGTCCGCCAGGTGCGCCAGGAGCGGACTGAAGCTGCCGCGGGCGCGCACCAGCCCCAGGGATTCCAGTGAGCAGCGCGAGAACACCAGCGGCCCATAGATGAAGTACGACGGATACTCGCCCAGGAGCGACTCGACCAGCATCGGCCGGTGCGTCGGCACCGGCATCTGCACGGTCTGCGTGCGCCCGCTGCGCACCAGCGTCAGCGGCACGCTGCCCCCGTGCGCGAGCTTCTGGATCATGTAGAAGAAGTTCACCCGCAGCTGCTCGGAGACCTTCACCATCCCCTCGTTGTCGATCTCGGTATCGCCGATGCGGGTGATGACGTCCCAGGCCCTCAGGGGATTGTTCTTCACCCCCTCATCGGGTCGCGTGACGATCATGCCCTTCACTGTCGGGTCGAGCTTCAGGTAGCCGCGCAGCGCCGGGTTCTCCAGCGTCTGCAGCGAGTCGTACATCGCCGGCTTGCCGTCGTAGCGCCCGTCGGCGATGTCCTTCAGGAACAGATCGATCTCCTCGTTGGGGATGATGTAGCTGATGTTCTCCGAGTTCTGCAGGTGGCTGAAGGCGAGCCCGATCATCTTGCCCTCGGCGAGCGCCGGGCCGCCGCTGTTGCCGGGATTGAGGGCCGCATCGATCTGGATGCGCAGCCCCGAGGTGAGGTAGTTGTAGGAGACGAACTCGATGCGCGACACGATGCCGCGGGTGATCGACAGCGAGGTGCCCCCGGTCGGGAAGCCATAGGCGAGCACCGCGTCCTTGACCTGCGGCAGCGTCTTCGCGCGCGGCAGGGCCGGACGCGTATTGAAGAAGGACTCGTCCTCGAGCTTCAGCACCGCCAGGTCGATTCCCGGGGCGAAGGCCTCCACGGTCGCGGATACCTTGTCGCCCGAGCCGTTGCCCTGCACCTGCACCTGGCTGGCGTACGCCACGACGTGCGCGTTGGTGAGAATGCGCTTGCCCTCGATGATGACGCCGCTGCCGCTGGCGTCGCTCGGCGCCTGCTTGCTCCAGGGCTTGACGATATCCGGCCGGCGGATGGTCGAGAACACCTTCACTACCGCGCTCTCGGCCTCGTGGCTGACAGGTTCGTCCGCCGCCCCCGCCGCCCGGGGCACGGAAGCCAGGAGCGGGATCGAGAGCGCGCCGAGCAGCGTGGAGCGCAGGAAGCGAAGCGTACGGGGCATGAAGGCTCGTTCTTGAGGCGCCGCGGCGGGGAGCTGCGATTCTGACACAGAACTCTGGCGCAACCGGGACAGGGCGCACACCGGCCCCCTTCCGGGGGAGTCCCCGGACGTGCGCGCGGGCGCCGGCACGATCGTCCATCTGCGTTAAGTAGAAGTGCGCATAGCGTCCCGGGGGGCGGACTGAGGAAGCTGCGTTTCGGGAAAAGGCGGAAACGGAGCACCTCGATGGCCAAGACCCAGGACTACGGACTCGGCGAATTCACCTTCCCGCGCGGCTGGTTCATGATCGCCGACGCGGCCGAACTCAAGTACCGCCCGCTGTCACTGCGTTTCTTTGCGCGCGATCTGGTGCTCTATCGCGGCCGCACGAGCGGCAAGGCGGCGCTGCTCGATGCCTACTGCCCGCACATGGGCACGCACCTCGGCACCAATACCACCTCTTACATCGTGCGCGACAACGTGCACATCGACGGGGACGGTATCCGCTGCCCCTACCACGGCTGGCGCTTCCGTCCCGACGGGGTCTGCGACGACATCCCGGGCCTGCGCGGGGCGATCCCGAAAGCTGCCTGCGTACGCAGCTGGATGGTGCACGAGAGCATGGGGGTGATCTGGGTGTGGTACGACGAGGAGGGCCTCGCGCCGCAGTGGGCGCCACCGGAGCTGCCCGAGTGGGCTGACCCGGCCTGGGTGCACTGGCAGATCGATCACCTGGGGACGCTGCCGATCCACGGCCAGGAAGTGGTCGACAACATCGCCGACATGGCGCACTTCGGCCCGATCCACGGGCTGGACTTCGTGGAACTGTTCGAGAATGAATTCGAGGAGCACAAGGCGATCCAGCGCATGGTCGGACCGCATCGCACGCTCGTGGACGGGCAGGACAAGCTGCACACCGACACGACCTACCACGGACCAGGGTACCTGCTGTCGCACATGAACGGCCGCTACCCTTCCGTCATCCTCATCGCCAACACGCCGGTGGAGGATGGCGTCACGCGCGCCTGGCATGCGCTGCTGGTGAAATCAGCGCACGCCGTCGCCAACGCGGACGACGTGGCTGCCGCGCGCATGTTCCAGGAGGCCAGTCGTCTTGCCTTTGCGCAGGACTTCGAGGTGTGGGCGCACAAGGCGCCGGCGCTGAAGATCCTACAGGTCAACAGCGACGGCCCGTTCCATCTCGAGCGCATCTGGTACCGGCAGTTCTTCAACCGGCGCACACGCGCGGCCGAATTCCAGAAGCGCGTCAATGGAGTGCATCGCATCAAGGGTCCGTCGCTTCAGCGCTCTGCGGCCGCCGGCGCGTGAAGGGCCCGGGAACGCGCGGCCGCCGGCTGCCGCGGGGCCGGCGATGCGAGGATCTGGCAGCGCCTGCTAAAGTAGTCGCCCCTTGCCGGAGGCCGCTGCATGTGCCGCACACCGCTCCTTGCCACCATGGGCTCGTTCTTCGCCGTGGCCGCGATCGCCACCGCGACGGCGGGGGTGCCGGCGTACATCGGTGCGGCGGTCAACGACAAGTCCCGGCCCACGGCCGACGTGCAGCGCGACGGCGATCGCAAGCCCGCCTCGACGCTGGCGTTCACCGGCGTTAAGCCCGGCGAGCAGGTTGCGGAACTGATTCCGGGCGCCGGCTACTACACGCGTCTGCTCAGCGTGGTGGTGGGCCCGAAGGGCAAGGTGTACGCGCTGGTGAACCGCAAGCGCCCGGACGCGGCGGCCGATGCCCCCGAGCCCGCTGCGCGGCTCGCCCCGATCACCTCCGATGCGCACTATGCGAATGTCGTGGTCCAGACCATCAGCGCCGCGCAGCTCACGATGCCGCAGAACGTGGACCTCGTGTGGACCTCGCTTAACTACCACGACTTCCACAACGTGCCTGACCTGAAGGTCACCGACCTGGACAAGGTGGTGTTCAACGCCCTCAAGCCCGGCGGCACCTACATTGTGATCGATCACGCCGCCGAGGCCGGCTCGGGCGTACGCGATACCTCGACCCTGCATCGCATCGATGAGGCGGTGGTGAAGCAGGAGGTCGAGTCGGTGGGCTTCAAGTTCGTCGGCGAGAGCGTCGTGCTGCACAACCCCGCCGACGACCACACCGCCAAGGTCTTCGACAGCCAAGTCAGGGGTCACACCGACCAGTTCATCCTCAAGTTCCGCAAGCCGAGGTAAGCAGCGCCCGTGTGCGCGGGTCCTCCGCGCCCGCGCAGTACTTCTTGAGCGCTGCGCGGAAGGGATTGCGGTGCGCATCGTCCACCTGCGCGCGGGCAAAGAGTGTCATGCAGGAGCGGAACTTGAGGTCATCGGGATATCCGAAGATCTCCTCCACCGTCCTGCCGGAGCAGGCGTTCACGAGCGCGGTGCACTCGATCAGGCGCGCTCCCAGCAACGGGTGCTGCAGGTAGGCGCGCGCCTCGGCGAGGGAGCCGATGGCGTAGCGGCGTGCCATGGCGCTGCTGCCAAGCCCCGCCAGCTGCGGGAATATGAACCACATCCAGTGGCCGCGTTTCTCACCGGCTGCGAGCTCCTCGCGCACCCGCGCATAGAGCGGCTCCTGGGCGCGCGTGAAGCGTTCGAGGTTGAAGGGATCTGACACGCAGCTCCGCGATGCCCGGGCACGATGGTGCAGTCAGTTTAAGGCACTCCCGGGCATGCGGGATCGCCCCAGGGCCGCGCTCGCTCAGTCGGCCGCCGCGGGCGCTCCGGGTAACGGCGGCGGCTTGGTCGCGCGAAAGCTCGGCCGTGCAGCGTGCTGCTCGTAGTAGCGCGCGAGCGCCGGGGACTGCGCGAGCGCAGCCGCGCTCTCCGGAAAGACCTTGAGGTAGGCGAGCATTGGCATGAGGTACATGTCGGCCACCGAGAACGCGTTGCCGGCGAGGTAACCCCCGGCCACCGACCGATCCACACTGCCGATCGCGACGCGCATGCCGGGCAGCAGGGCATTGATTACCTCGGGATCGGGGCGCCCGCCCGGACCCTTGGGGAAGGCGTTCGCGTACAGGTAGCCCCCGAGCGCCGGGAAGATATTCGCGACCACCGCACTCGCCCACTGGCGGATGACTGCGGCTACGCGCGCATCCTCGGGGAAGAGCCGCGGGCCGGGGAAGACCGCATCGATGTACTCGATGATGGCGCTTGATTCGAACAGCTCGAAGTCCTCATGACGCATCACCGGGATCTTCCCGAACGGGCTGATCGCGAGCACTGGCGGGGAGTGCGGCGCGGCGACGGTGAGCGCGTAGGGCACGCCCTTCTCCTCGCAGGCGAGCCGTGTGGCCCGCACGAACACGGAAGGGGCGGCACCGATCAGTTCCAGCATCAGCGGGTCTCCTTGTCGCGCGCTTCGCGCGCTGCCTCAGGACTTGCGCAGCACGAGCACGAAGCGGTCGGTCTTGCCGACCATCGGTCCCTTGTAAGTGATCGCATCGCGCGGGTCGTCCGGGCGGCGCAGCGCATCGCTCTTGGCCGCCACCCTGAACCCGTGCTTCTCGAAGTCCGCCTGCGCGAAGGCCTCATCGATGCGATGCAGGCTGCCCGCCGCGCTGCTGCCGCTGCCGGGCTTGGCTGAGTGATCGACCACGAGCAGCACCCCGCCGGGCTTGAGCACGCGCGCCACCTCGTCAAGGACGCGGTTGACGTCGTAGCGGGGCCAGTGATCCTCGGGATCCTCGGACACCCAGTAGAGGTCGTGGTACACCTTGATGAGCAGCACGGCATCGAGCGAGTGCGCTGCCATGCTCAGGTGCTCGAGGTCCTCGACGCGGTGCTCGATGTTGGGCAGGCGCGCGGTGCGTGCCTGCCACTTGCCCTCGCTCCAGGTTTCAAAGGCCTGGTTGTTCACCAGGTACACGCGGCCCTTTGGCCCCACGATGTAGCTGAGCAGCTCGGCGTAGTAGCCCGTGCCGCCCATGACATCGGCGACCTGCATGCCGGGCTTGATGCCGGTGAGCCGCAGAACTTCCGCCGGGTGATCGAGCGCGTCGCGCTGCAGGTCCTTGTCGGGGCGGCCGGCGTGCGCGACGGCCGCGTCGTAGATGTCGGCGCGGCCCGCGGCGCTTGCGAGCGCGGCGAGGGCGAGCAGGCTGAGGACGCTCAGGTGGCGCAGCCGGGATACGGGCATGATTTTCAGCTCCCCTTGGACGGATGGGTCGATTATGGACTGTGCGCGTCGCGCACAGGTGGCGCGCTGCGACGGAACGAGCGGATCTCAGCCACGAGCCGCCACCAGCGGCTTGTCGAGGAGCCCGTAGCCGGCGCGGGGCTGATAGCCGCGGTGCGCATAGAAGGCGCGCGCTGCGTCGTTGTCCACGGCGAGCTGCAGCTGCAGCCGCACGCAGCCGGCGCGCTTGAGTGCCGCTTCCGCGGCGGCGAGCAGCTCACTCCCCAGCCCCGCACCGCGCGCCTCGGGCAGCACGAAGAACTCGTCGATCTCGGCCATCAGCCCCTGATGCTCTAGGCTCACGACGTACACCAGCGCGAGGTAGCCCCACAGCGTACCGGCGCGCTCGGCCACCCACACCTGTCCACGGGCGCTGCTGCCGATGAGTTCCTGCAGCAGCACCTCCAGGCGCAGCGCATCGAAGTGGGCTAAACCCTCGAACTGCCAGTAGCGGCGTATGAGGGCAAGCAGCTGCGGGATATCACTCGCCTTCGCGCAGCGTACGGCCATGGCGCTCCCCCTCAGGCCGGCAGCGCCGCGGCGAGCTGCACCTGGTTGCGCCCCGAGCGTTTGGCGGCATACACGGCCGTGTCGGCGTGGGCGATCAGGTGCTGGCCCCACACCTCGAGGGTGTCCGAGGCGGCGACCCCGATGCTGCAGGTGAGCTGGATCGGGCCGCCGTGCCCTTCGATGCGGATGTCGGCGACGCGCCGGCAGATGCGCTCGGCGATGGGGCGCGCCGCGGCCGCATCGGCGCCGTAGAGAATCACCACGAACTCCTCCCCGCCGTAGCGGCCGATGACGTCCGACTGGCGCAGCTCCGCCTGGATCGGCGGGATGATGCCCGCAAGGCACGCATCCCCCGCGGCGTGGCCGTAGGTGTCGTTGATCTGCTTGAAGTGATCGAGGTCGAGGAACAGCACCGAGATCGGCAGCTTGCGAGCCTCGGCGCGCAGGCAGGCGGAATCGAGCCGCTCGATGAGCGAGCGGCGGTTGAGGACGCCGGTGAGTGGGTCGGTCTGCGCGCGCCGCTCGGCATCGGTGAGGGCGAGGGACTGCTGACGCACGTGATCGGACACCCCGAGCGCGATCAGCACGGCGGCAGCGACCATCGAGGGCGCAAGCCCGTAGTACACCAGGCCCTCGGCGCTGTCGGCGCGGGTGTAGAGCAGGCGCACCGCGGTGGCGACCTGGAAGATGCACAGCAGGCTCCAGGCGATCAGGAACCAGCCGGCGGCGCGGTTGCCGCCGCGCCGCCAGGCGAGGAAGGCCACCACCAGCGTGAAGATGGCGGAGCCGACGAACATCAGGTCCCCGATGCGCGCGATGAGGATCCCGAAGCCGAACACCCGCAGCACGTTGGACACGGTGAGCACGCCAAAGGCGACCGCGAGCCAACCGAAGGCGCTGTAGATGCGCGGCGAGAAGATCTTGAGGTTGGCGAACTCGCGCACGAACAGCGCGGCGGCGGCGGCGGCCACCGCCACCGGTACGTTGTAGGCGTAGTTGGCGAAGGGACGCGCCCAGGAGAACACCGGCCAGGTGAACCCCTGGCCGGAGAAGTAGGCCAGGTACAGCGCCTGCAGCAGGAATACGCACCCGTAGAGCGGATAGATCTGGTCCTTGAGCACCAGGCGGATGAGGAGCGCGGAGAGTCCCATCGCCAAAAGCGCCCCGAAGGCGGTGTCGATGATCCACGCATGGGCGGCCGCGCCCTGCATCACGTAGTGCAGCGTCGAGGCCGAGAACTGCAGGTCCGTCACGGAACGCCCCAGTCGCGTCACCCGCGCGTAGAGGGGACCCCCGTCCAGGCCACCGGGCAGGGCAAACTCCTTCTCCTGTGCGCCGCCGAACTTCGGGATGGTACCGGTCAGGGGCAGCCGCACCGCCCGGCCGCCCTTGTGGCCCCACAGCTCAACCGCCTGGTCGAGCCCGGAGCGGGCCAGCACGACCTCGGTCTCTCCATCGGGCACGGGGGGCGGGGGGGCTAGGCGAAACCAGTGCGGGCCGGTCATGAGGTGCGAGCCGCGCACCGTGTAGGGTGCGAAATGCCGGTCCTCCTGCCCGTTAGCCACGGCCTCCGGGGGCGGATCGCCCGCGGCGGCCTCCAGGAGGGTGGCCCCCACGGGTAGCTCACCGGCCTGCGGGAGGGTCGTCGGGGCGGGTGCGGGCGCGCCCCCGGCGGGGTCCGCGGCGGCGACGTATAAAGGAAGGGCGATGGCCAGGCTCAAGAACCCGCTCGCCAGGAGCGCTTTAAGCACGTAATCCCTGTTGGGCCTTCCCAGGCCTGAATCTGCCGGATCCGCAATGGGCCGGCGTCTTGGAGCGCCTCCACCCAAGGGGCCCATTATCCACCAAACCGTCCCTGACTGCCGGTTGACACCCACTGGGGTCAAACCTAGAATCGCCGGCCTTTGTCGGGGCGGCCCTTCGAATCGCCGGCCCGGAAACAGCGACTTCCGAGGAACCGGGCCGCCTCCAGCAGGCGGCCCGGTGTTCTTCGCAGGTCGCTTTATCGCGCGAGTCCAACCCACTCCCGCACGCTTTGGAGAGCAACGAAACGATGGCGACCACCGGTCAGCTCATCCGGCAACCGCGCCGGACGAAGGCAGAGAAAACCAAGGTACCGGCGCTCGGGGCCTCTCCCCAGAAGCGCGGCGTGTGCACGCGTGTCTACACCACGACGCCGAAGAAGCCGAACTCGGCGCTGCGCAAGGTCGCACGCGTGCGGCTCACCAACGGCTACGAGGTCAGCAGCTACATCGGCGGCGAAGGCCACAACCTGCAGGAGCACTCGGTGGTGCTCATCCGCGGCGGCCGCGTCAAGGACCTGCCGGGCGTGCGCTACCACACGGTGCGCGGCACGCTCGACTGCGCCGGTGTCGGCGAGCGCAAGCAGAGTCGCTCCAAGTACGGCGCCAAGCGCCCGAAGAAGTAAGGAGTAGGTAAACCATGTCCCGTCGAGCCCAAGCTCCGGTCCGCACCATCCTGCCGGACCCCAAGTTCAACAACCTGATGCTGGCGAAGTTCATGAATGTCGTCATGAAGAGCGGCAAGAAGTCCGCCGCGGAACGCATCATCTATGGCGCCCTGGACCGCATCAGCGAGAAGACCGGCAAGCCCGGCGCCGAGGCGATCGACGTGCTGGCCACCGCGCTCGACAACGTGAAGCCCGTGGTCGAGGTGAAGTCCCGCCGCGTCGGCGGCGCCACTTATCAGGTGCCGGTTGAAGTTCGGGCCCAGCGTCGCCAAACACTGGCCATGCGCTGGGTCATCGAGTCCGCCCGCGACCGCAGCGAGAAATCCATGGCATTCCGCCTGGCGCACGAGCTGATGGACGCCTCCGAGAACCGGGGCGCGGCGGTGCGCAAGCGCGAAGACACTCACCGCATGGCGGAGGCCAACAAGGCCTTTGCCCATTACCGCTGGTAAGCGAAAGGATATTGAATCGTGGCACGCGCGACGCCCATCGAGCGCTACCGGAACATCGGCATCTCCGCGCACATTGACGCGGGGAAGACGACGACGACCGAGCGCATTCTTTTTTACACCGGCGTCTCGCACAAGATCGGAGAGGTTCATGACGGCGCGGCCGTGATGGACTACATGGAGCAGGAACAGGAGCGCGGCATCACCATCACCGCCGCCGCCACCACCTGCTTCTGGAAGGGCATGGACCAGTCCTTCCCCGAGCACCGCATCAATATCCTGGATACTCCCGGGCACGTCGACTTCACCATCGAGGTCGAGCGCAGCTTGCGCGTGCTTGACTCCGCCGTGGCGCTGTTCTGCGCGGTCTCGGGCGTGCAGCCGCAGTCGGAGACGGTGTGGCGGCAGATGAACAAGTACGGGGTGCCGCGCATCGCGTTCGTCAACAAGATGGACCGCGCCGGCGCCAACTTCTTCCGCTGCGTCGACCAGATCAAGACGCGCCTGCGCGCCAATCCGGTGCTCATCCAGATCCCGATCGGCGCCGAGGACAACTTCGAGGGCGTGATCGACCTGATCCGCATGAAGGCCATCTACTGGGACATGGAAACCCAGGGGATGAAGTTCGAGTACCGCGACATCCCGGCGAACCTGCAGGCGCAGGCCGAGGAATACCGCGCCAAGATGATCGAGGCGGCGGCCGAGGCCAACGACGAGCTCATGCACAAGTACCTCGAGGGCGAGGAACTCTCCGAGAAGGAGATCCGCGCCGGCCTGCGCGCGCGCTCGATCAAGAACGACATCGTGCTGGCCATGTGCGGCACCGCCTTCAAGAACAAGGGCGTGCAGGCGCTGCTCGATGCGGTCATCGAGTTCATGCCGAGCCCGGTGGAGATGCCCGACGTCAAGGGCATCAACGACCGCGGCGAGCCCGCCACCCGCACGGCGAGCGACGAGGCGCCGTTCTCCGCGCTCGCCTTTAAGATCCTGAACGATCCCTTCGTCGGTAACCTGACCTTCTTCCGCGTCTACTCGGGCGTGCTCAACTCCGGGGACACCGTGTACGTGCCGACCAAGGACAAGAAGGAGCGCATCGGACGGCTGCTGCAGATGCACGCCTCGGACCGCACCGAGATCAAGGAAGTGCGCGCCGGCGACATCGCCGCCGCGGTGGGACTGAAGGACGTCATCACCGGCGACACGCTGTGCGACCTCGAGAAGGTCATCACGCTGGAGAAGATGGAGTTCCCCGCGCCGGTGATCTCGGTCGCCGTGGAGCCGAAGACCAAGGCCGACCAGGAGAAGATGGGACTCGCGCTGCAGCGCCTGGCGAAGGAAGACCCCTCGTTCCGTGTGCACACCGACCAGGAGTCCGGGCAGACGATCATCTCCGGCATGGGCGAGCTGCACCTGGAGATCATCGTCGATCGCATGAAGCGCGAGTTCAAGGTCGAGGCCAACGTCGGCAAGCCGCAGGTCGCCTACCGCGAGACCATCCGCGGCAAGGTCGATTCCGAGGGCAAGTTCGTGCGCCAGTCCGGCGGTCGCGGCCAGTACGGCCACGTGTGGCTGACACTCGAGCCGAACGCGCAGGGCAAGGGCTACGAGTTCATCAACGGCATCGTGGGCGGCACCGTGCCGCGCGAATACGTGCCGGCGGTGGACAAGGGCATCAAGGAAGCGGTCGAGACCGGCGTCATTGCCGGCTACCCGATCGTGGATGTGAAGGTCACCCTCTTCGACGGCTCCTACCACGACGTCGACTCGAATGAGATGGCCTTCAAGATCGCAGGCTCGATGGGCTTCAAGGAAGGCTTCCGCAAGGCGAAGCCGGTGCTGCTCGAGCCGATCATGAAGGTCGAGGTCGTCACCCCCGAGGAATACTCCGGTGATGTGATCGGCGACCTCAACCGCCGTCGCGGTCAGATCACCGGCATGGACGAGACGCCCGCCGGCAAGGCGATCACCGCGGACGTGCCGCTGTCGGAGATGTTCGGCTACGCGACGACCGTGCGCTCGATGAGCCAGGGCCGCGCGACGTTTACCATGGAATTCGCCAAGTACGTGGAAGTGCCGCCGAACATTGCCGACGGCATCATCAAGAAGTAACCGCAAAGTTAAGAGCTAAAGAGTCGAGGAAGTACCGCCATGTCCAAAGAGAAATTCGAGCGCAGCAAGCCGCACGTGAACGTTGGCACGATTGGTCACGTGGACCACGGCAAGACGACGCTGACGGCGGCGCTGACGAAGGTGATGGCCGAGACCTACGGCGGCACGTTCATGGCGTACGACCAGATTGACAAGGCTCCGGAGGAGAAGGCGCGCGGGATCACGATTTCGACCGCGCACGTGGAGTACCAGTCCAAGAACCGCCACTACGCGCACGTGGACTGCCCGGGGCATGCGGACTACGTGAAGAACATGATCACGGGAGCCGCCCAGATGGATGGGGCGATTCTGGTGGTGTCGGCGGCGGATGGGCCGATGCCGCAGACGCGCGAGCACATTCTCTTGGCGCGCCAGGTGGGCGTGCCCTACATCGTCGTGTACATGAACAAGGCGGACATGGTCGATGACAAGGAGCTCTTGGAGCTGGTGGAGATGGAGGTGCGGGAGCTGCTGACGACCTACAAGTTCCCCGGCGACAAGACCCCGATCGTGATCGGGTCGGCGCTGAAGGCCCTGGAAGGGGACAAGAGCGAGATCGGGGTGCCCTCGGTGGTGAAGCTGGTGGAGGAGATGGACCAGTACATCCCGGTGCCCAAGCGCGAGGTGGACAAGCCGTTTCTGATGCCGGTGGAGGATGTGTTCTCGATCTCCGGGCGCGGCACGGTGGTGACCGGGCGCATCGAGCGCGGGATTGTGAAGGTGAACGATGAGGTGGAGATCGTGGGGCTGAAGGCCACGGCGAAGACCACCTGCACCGGGGTGGAGATGTTCCGCAAGCTGCTGGATGAGGGGCAGGCGGGGGACAACGTGGGGGTGCTGTTGCGCGGCACGAAGCGCGAGGAAGTCGAGCGCGGGCAGGTGCTGGCCAAGCCCGGTTCCATCACCCCGCACACGAACTTCGAGTGCGAGGTGTACGTGCTGTCCAAGGAAGAGGGCGGACGTCACACCCCCTTCTTCAAGGGCTACCGGCCGCAGTTCTACTTTCGCACCACCGACGTGACGGGGCTGATCGAGCTGCCGGCGGGGGTGGAGATGGTCATGCCCGGAGACAACATCAAGATGACGGTCGAGCTGATCAGCCCGATCGCGATGGAAGAGGGACTGCGCTTTGCGATCCGTGAGGGCGGCAAGACCGTCGGCGCGGGCGTCGTGTCCAAGATCCT
>DATIXW010000075.1:0-4382 GCA_035518135.1 Steroidobacteraceae bacterium | reverse complement strand
CTCGTGGACCAGCGCGCGATATGCGCCGCGGCTCGCATCGGCAAGCGTGGCGGCACACTCCAGATGCGCCGGGGAGTCGGCCGCCAGCAGGCCGTGCTGGGCCGCATGCGTGGCCAGTCCCAGCGAATTGAATGCGCGCTCCAGAGTGCGCATCGCAATAGGTCGCAGGCCATAACTTTGCTGCAGCACCTCGCCCTGCTCCGTCAGGCGCAACACTCCGTTCACGGCTCCGGCAGGCGCCGTCTTCACGAGCGTGTCGATGCGACCACCGCCACGCGCGATGCTGCCCCCGCGGACATGAAACACAACATGGCGTTCGTCGGCGGCGGCCAGAGTCTGCGCGAGCGCACGCTGTGCCTGGTGAGTCGCAAAGCGCGATGCGCACAGCCCGCCTTCCTTGTTGCTGTCCGAGTAGCCGATCAGCACGCACTGCGTGCGCCCGTGCGCATCCAGATGGCGGCGGTACAGAGGATCCGCCAGCAGCTCCTGCATCGTGGTGCCGCAGCGATCGAGCGCACTGAGAGACTCGAATTGCGGAGCGATGTCCAGCGCGACCTCCCCCGTGCGCTTGTCGTAAGCCTCGGCCCAGCGCGCCAGCAGCAATGCGGCCAGCACATCGTCCGCGCCCGTGGCCCCGCTGACCACGAAGTACCCGACCGCCGCAGGACCGTAGCGATGCCGTCCCTGCATGATCGCATCGAATACTGCGAGATTGCGCTTGCCCAGCGCGTCAAGTTCGACACTCGGTCCCGCATCCTTCTCGAGCGCGGCCGCCAGGAGCCGCCGCCGCTCCGAGGGCGACCGTGTCTGCCACGATTCGTCGTCGAAACCGCGCGCCACGACCTGGTGAAGCACGGACGCATGCTGCCGCACATCGAGTGCGGCCAGATGGAATCCAAATGTGTCGATGCGCCGCAGGAGGCGCCGGACGTAGAACAGGCCCGCATTGACTCCCTTGTTCGCCAGCAGGCTCGCAGCGATCAGCTGCACATCCGCGCGGAACTGCCGGACGGTCTGATATCCGTTGGGTCTGCCTTCGTAGGTGTAACGCAGCCGCTCACCAATCTGTGCCAGAAATACCCGGTACGGCATGCGGTCGTGCCGTGCCGGCGTGTTGGCACGTGCTCCGGGCAGCAGCACGCTGTACTCATCGATTCGCTTGGAGAGCTCGGACGCGACGTTCGTGCGGCTCGCGCTCTGCGGAAGCCTCTGCGCGAGCGTCTGACACTCGTCGAAGTACGCATTGATGATGACTCGCTGCTGCCGCGCGAGAGTCTCGCGGATCGTCGTGGCATGGACGTCCGGATGGCCATCCATGTCCCCGCCCACCCACGATCCAAAATGCAGAACTGTCGGCAGCTCCAGCGAATCCGCCGGCGCGCCGTAGACTTTCTCGAGCGCCTGCGCGATCTCCTCGTAGAACGCCGGAACCACGCGATAGAGGATCTCCACCAGATAGAAGAGAACGTGCTCGCGCTCATCGGCAACCGTCAGTCGCTCGCGTGGATGATCCTCCGTCTGCCATCCGGCGGTCAGTTCGATTCGGATGCTGCTCCAGAGCCGGCGCGCCTCGTTGGGTGTCAGCGTCGGATCGAGGCGGTCGAACAGATGCTGGGCTATGCGCTGCTGCTTGCGGAGGATGGTGCGCCGGGTGGATTCAGTGGGATGCGCCCTGAACACCGGTTCGATGCGCACCGTGGCAAGCAGACTGAGCGCTGCCTGCAAATCGACGCCGCGCGCCTTGAGCGCGCCAATGGCATCCTCCACGCCACCGGGCTGCGGCCTCTGGCTGTCCTTGAGAAAGTACTGCCGGCGGCGCCGGATCCGGTGCACCTTCTCGGCGAGGTTGACCGCCTGAAACCAGGTGGAGAAAGCCCGCACCAGATCGCGTGCCAGCGCCGGCGGCCGGCCGCGCACGCGCGCCGCCAGCTCCAGCGCGGCGCCCTGGTCTGCGTCCCGGCGCCGGATCGCCTCCACCCGATCGTGCTCGACCAGCTCGAACAGTTGCTGACCGCCCTGCTCGCGCAGAATCTCGCCGACCAGCGCCCCGAGCGCATGCACGTCATCGCGCAGCGCCTCGTGCTTCGGGGGAAAGTGAATCTCGCTGCGGTTCAAGCAATCCTACCCTTCCCACGCGTTGGCATTGGCCGCGAAATCCGACCGTTGCGGGCGTACGACGCAAAAGCGCTGCCCCGTCGGTGCTTCCATCACCCACCAGGTTCTGATCTGCGCGACGCGCTTCGCCCCGAGTTTCTCCAGGCGGCGCACTTCCGCCTCGATATCGTCCGCCTCGATGTCCAGATGCACACGGCTCGGGTGATCCACCTTCTGCACTTCGACGTGCAGCCCGTCCGGGGGCGTGTCGAGCAGCCGGTAACCGGTGTCCTCGGGGCTGGATGAGGGTTTCAGCGGATACCCCAGCGCCTGACTCCAGAAGCGCGCCGCCGCATCGACATCGTCCGTGCGGCAGTCGATGATGAACCCGGCGAGTCGGCTCTTGTGCATGCGATTCCTCCTGGGGGAGCCGCCGCGCACCTGAGGCGGTGCGCGGGGTGGCGTGACCATTTTAGCGGAATACGCCCCCGAGGCCCGGCAAAGGGCCGGCGAGCCCGCCCGGGCGGCCTCAACCCGCCAGCAGGACGGCCTCGGCGCGCTCGAGATCCTCGGGCGGCCCGTAGATCACGACGATGTCCCCGTCCCGGAGCACCGTGTCGCCGGCCGGATCGCGGCCCAGGATGCCCTGGCGGCGCACTCCCGTGAACGTGGCCTCGATGCCGCGCCCGCGCACATCATCCAGCGTGCGCCCCACTACCCAGGCTCCCGGGGGAATGACGATCGTTCTGGACTCCTCGTGATGTCCCTCGGTCTCGTCGAACGGCCTGGGGTCACCGCGGGGCACGATGTTGCGCAGGACCGCGTAGCGGTTGTTGCGAATTTCGCCGATGGCGCGCACGACGCGGGTCACTGGGACCTGCAGCAGCATCAGCACGTGCGAGACCAACATCAGACTGGCCTCGAAGGTCTCGGGCACCACATCGGTCGCGCCGGCCGCCTGCAGGTCCTTGATGCGCGCGTCATCCTGCGTACGCACCAGCACCGGCACCTGCGGCCGCATGCGGCGTATGCTATGCAGGATACCGACCGCCGTAGACGGGTCGGAAAAGCTGATGACCACGGCACTGGCGTTATCAAGCCCCGCCTTGCCCAGCATCTCCTCGTCGGAGGAATCGCCGTACAGCACCGGGTCGCCGGCATGCCGCGCGGCGCGGATGCGCGCCGGATCGAGATCGAGCGCGATGTACTCGAATCCCTGCGATTCGAGCACGCGCGCCACGTTCTGCCCGACACGGCCGAAGCCGCACAGGATGACGTGCTCGCGCTGCGCGATCCCGCTCGTGGCCGCCTCCTCCCGCTCGATCGCGGTGACGGGCGGCCCGCGCTCCTTGAGCAGAAAGCGCGCCACCCGCTTGTTGTGATTGAGGATGAACGGACTGAGCACCATCGAGAGCACGATGGCAACCAGCAGCGGCTCGCCGATCGAGGGCGGAACGAGGTCCGCCTGCAGTGCAATCGTGCACAGCGCGACGCCAAATTCGCCGCCGACGGAGATCACGATGCCGGTGCGCAGGGCCTTGAACCGCGAGGTGGTGAAGGGGCGCGTCACGAGCGCGGCCACGGTGGACTTCAGCACGACCATGCCCACCAGCATGGCCGATACCGTGCCGATCTCCGCGCTGAGCAGGTGCACATCGAGCAGCATGCCCACCGAGATGAAGAACATGCCCAGCAGGATGTCGCGGAAGGGCCGGATGACCGCTTCGATCTGATGGCGGTACTCGGTTTCGGCCAGCATCATCCCGGAGAGAAAGGCGCCCAGTGCGAGGGACAGGCCGGCGACATTGGAGGTCCAGGCTGACGCCAGCACCACCAGCAGCACGGTCAGCGTGAACAGCTCGCGCAGCCGGCTGTGGGCAATCTCGTGAAACAGGGGCCGCAGCAGCCAGCGGCCCGCCGCCAGCACCACCCCGACCGCCAGCACGGCTCCGATGACGGCCAGAGCACTCTCGCGCAGCTGGAAATGTCCCTGCGAGGCAGCCAGTCCCGAGGCCAGGGCGAGGAACGGCACGAAGGCCAGGTCCTGAAACAGCAGCATGCTGAAGGCCAGCCGGCCATGAGTGCGGTTCAGCTCGGCGCGTTCGGTGAGCTGCTGCAGGAGGATGGCGGTGGAGCTCATCGAGACCGCTCCGCCAACCACCACCGCCGCCAGCCACGACAGGCCGGCAAGCCGCCCGAGCAGCAACACGGCGGCCGAGGTGGCGATCACCTGGGCCGAGCCCAGCACGAACACCTCGCGGCGCATGGCAACCATGCGCGGCAGGGAG
>DATIXW010000074.1:0-2435 GCA_035518135.1 Steroidobacteraceae bacterium | reverse complement strand
CGGCCGGTCGCGACCACGCTGCTGACCATCGGTGTGGCACTGTCGGGCATGGCGGCGTTCACCTTTCTGCCGGTCGCGCCGCTGCCTAAGATCGACGTGCCCGCCATCTTCGTGCAGACCGCCCTTCCGGGGGCGAGCCCGGAGGTCATGGCCAGCACGATCGCCACGCCGCTCGAGCGGCACCTCGGCGCCATCGCCGATGTGGACGACATGACCTCCTCGAGCAGCGTGGGCTCGACGAACATCCAGCTGCAGTTCGGCATCGACCGCGACATCAACGGCGCGGCGAACGATGTGCAGGCCGCCATCGTGGCAGCGCACGCCGACCTGCCCACCTCGCTCACCCGCAACCCCCAGTACCGCAAGGTCAACAGCTCGCAGTTCCCCGTGCTGACGATCGTCATGACGTCCGATGTGCTGACGCAGGGGCAGATCTTCGACGCGGCCGATGCGGTCATCTCGCAGCGCCTGGCGCAGATCGACGGCGTGGGTGCGGTCAACGTCAACGGCAGCGCACTGCCGGCCGTGCGGGTCGAGATCAATCCGTTCGCCCTGTCCAAGTACGGCATTGGCCTGCAGGACATCCGCGCCGCGATCTCGAATGCGAACGCCAATGCGCCGAAGGGCGCGATCGAGTCCGACACGCTGCACTACCAGATCTACACCAACGACAACGCGCGGGTCGCCGAGCAGTACCGCAACCTCATCATCGCCAAGCGCAACGGCAACGTCGTGCGCCTCGCCGATGTCGCGACGGTGCTCGACATGCAGGACGGAGCCACCGAGAACAGCCGGGTGTACGGCCTGTTCAACGGCAAGGCGGCCGTATCGGTGCAGGTGCAGCAGCAGCCCGGCGCCAATATCATCCAGGTGGTCGATGCGATCCGCGCCGAGCTGCCGCACTTGAAGGCCGAGATCGACCCCAAGATCGACCTGCAGATGATCGCCGATCGCTCGGTCACGATCCGCGGCTCGGTGCGCCAGGTCGAACAGACCCTGGTCCTCGCCGTGGCGATGGTGATCCTGGTGGTCTATATCTTCCTCAACAGCTATCGGGCGGCGCTGATTCCGGCGGTCGTGGTGCCCGTGTCGCTGATCGGCACCTTCGGGGCGATGTACCTGCTCGGCTACAGCCTCAACAACTTCACGCTCATGTCGCTCACCATCGCCACGGGATTCGTCGTGGACGATGCCATCGTCGTCATGGAGAACACCACGCGGCACATCGAGGCCGGCATGGGCCGCCTGCAGGCCGCGCTCATCGGTGCCCGCGAGGTGGGGTTCACCGTGGTGTCGATGAGCCTGTCGCTGGTTGCGGTGTTCATCCCCTTCAAGTTCGTCGGTGGCATCCTCGGCCGGCTTTTCAAAGAATTCACGATGACGCTGTCGGTCGCCATCCTCATCTCGCTGGTGGTATCGCTCACTGCCACCCCGATGATGTGCGCACGGCTCCTGGGGCGCGAGCGCCACGACAACCCCGGGAGATTCGCCCGCTGGTTCGAGCGCTCCTTCGATGCCATGAAGGACTACTACGAGCGCACCCTCGCCGTGGCGCTCAATCACCCGCGCCTCATGATCTGGTCGCTCGCTGCGACCATCCTCCTCAACGTCTATCTGTATGTGGTCGTGCCCAAGGGCTTCCTCCCGCAGCAGGACACCGGCCAGCTGCAGGGCGGCGTGCGCGGCGATGCGGACTCCTCGTTCCAGCTCATGAAAGGCAAGCTGCAGGAGCTGGTGAAGATCATCCAGCAGGACCCGGCGGTCCAGAGTGTGATGGGCACGGTGGGCGGCGGCGGCAATGGCTGGAACGGCGGCGGCGGCGGGGCCTTCGCCCAGGTCGTCGTGAGCCTGAAGCCGCTCGCCGACCGCGACGTGACCGCCGATCGGGTGATCGCGCGGCTGCGACCGCAACTGGCGCAGATTCCCGGCGTCACCACCTTCTTGCAGGCCGTGCAGGACATCGGCGGCGGCGGCGGCGGTCGCCAGGGAAACGCTCAATACCAATACACGCTGCTCGGCGATGACTTGACCGAGCTGCGCGACTGGTCGCAGAAGCTGCGCCTCGCGCTGCAGGACGTACCGGAAGTCACTGACGTCGACACCGATCTGCAGCCCGGCGGGCTCGAGACCGACCTGATCGCCGATCGCGATGTCGCCTCGCGACTCGGTCTGACCGAGACTCAGATCGACAACACGCTCGGCTCCGCGTTCGCTCAGGCGCAGGTGTCCACCATCTACAATCCCTTCAGCCCCCAGCAGTATCACGTGGTCATGGAAGTCGATCCGCAGTTCGGGCGCACGCCCGAGGTCCTCGATGCACTCTACGTCAGCACCTCGGGGGGCGCGGTGAGCGGTACCCAGGCCACCCAGGCGGTCGCGGGCACCACCAGGCTCGCGGGCGCCGCCACCACCGCCGCGAGCTCCGTTGCACAGGA
>DATIXW010000073.1:0-2556 GCA_035518135.1 Steroidobacteraceae bacterium | reverse complement strand
GGCCCTCGGCGATGCGCTGGGCAAACCGGATCTGGTCGTGTGCCTCGACGCCGAATGCGGCAACTACGAGCAACTGTGGTGCACCACTTCGCTGCGCGGCAATCTCATCGGGCGACTCACCGTGCGCGTGCTCACCGAGGGCATTCACTCAGGACTCGGGACCGGGATCGCCGCGACGCCGTTTCGCATCCTCGAGCAGCTGCTGGCGCGCATCGAGAATCCGGTCAATGGCGATCTGCTGCTCGAGGAGCTGCAGGTGGGCGTGCCGCGCGACCGGCGCGCGCAGATCGTCGCCGCCGCGCGCGTGCTCGGCGAGAGCGTCGCGGGCAAGCTGCCGTTTGCCCGCGGCGTGCAGCCGCTCAGCGATGATCCGGTGGAGCTGCTGATCAACAACACCTGGCGCGCAAGTCTCGCGATCACCGGTGCCGATGGGCTGCCGCCGAGCGCCTCGGCGGGCAACGTGCTGTTGCCCGAGCTCACCGTGAAGCTCTCCCTGCGGCTGCCTCCGGGCTGCGATTGCGAGCGCACGGCAGTGGCGCTGCGTCAAGCGCTGGAAGCGGATCCTCCCTACCGGGCGCAGGTGCGCTTCGAGTCCGAGCCGCCCACGGCCGGCTGGAATGCGCCGCCTTTTGCAAGCTGGCTGGAAGCCTCCATGCAGCGCGCCTCGCAGGCGCTCTTCGGCCGCGAGGCGGTAAACCTCGGTGCCGGCGGCACCATTCCCTTCATGGCCATGCTGGGGGAGCGCTTTCCGGACACGCAGTTCCTGGTCACGGGCGTTCTGGGTCCGCAGTCGAACGCCCACGGACCGAACGAGTTTCTGCACCTGGCGTACGCCGAGCGCCTCACCGCCTGCGTGGCTCTGGTGCTGGAGGACTTCGCCGCGCGACGCTGAGAGGGCCTCGCAGCGGCGGGCCGCCCTTTCAGGAGCGAGTGGCGGCGAGCGGCCGCGGCTGCGCCATGGAGCTCGGTGCGACGGATGCCTTCACGTGACTCCAGTCCTCACCGTAGCGCTCCAGGATCCCGGCGAGCATCGCACGATCGACCATGGGGAACTCGCTGGCGAGCGAGTCGATCATCAGCGTCCACTTGGGCAGGCCCTTGGGGAACTTCGCCCTGCGGGTGAAGACCACCCGCCCCTCCACCGGCAGCTCGCCCGCGAGCGCCTTGACCGCGGCGATGCGGTCATAGAGCGCGCTCTGGGGGTTGATGAACGTGTGCCGGTGCGCGCCGTCCATCACGGTCCATTCGTTCATCTGATCCCCGCCGAAGACGTTACCCCCCACATCACGCAGGTCGACCACGATGACCCCGCGGACGGTGAGCAGCAGGAAGTCCGCGTGGAAGAACCCGCCCATGCCGTCCGGCACCAGCACGTCCATCAGGTGCTCGGATGCGACCGCGGTGATGGCGCCCACCAGCGCTTTGCGCGCCCGGCGCTTGCGATACCAGCGCCACAGCAGCGACAACCCCCAGCCGAGCACGACCGCGGCGATGACCAGCGCCCAGGTCATGGGCGGCAGGCCGGACAGCATTTCCACGAAGACCCTCCCGTTTGCAGTGCGCCGGTGCGCGGTTCCCGTACCTCTAGCTGAGCTCGCGGCGCAGCGCCGCGAGCTCCGGTGCCAGCGCGGTACATCGAACCGGCCGGCTGAACAGCCGCTCGAGCGCGGGCGGCACGCGCACGCTGCAGCCGATCACCGGCTCGACGATTTCGCGAAACTTGGCCGCGTGCGCCGTGGCCACCAGCACCCAGCGCCCGGCGGCACGCCGCTGCGGCGACAGCCGCTCGTAGATCTCGGCAGCCGTGGCGGTGTGCGGACACCAGACCTGGCCGTAGCGCTCGAAGCCCTCGCGGATGCGCGTCCGGATCGCCGCATCGTCGACCGAACCGGCACTCACTGCGCCCCGCAATTGCTCGAAATCGGGATACATCGCACGCAGCCGCTCCATATTGCTCGGGTCGCCCACGTCCATCGCCGAGGCGAGGGTCGCTATGCTCGGCCGCGGCTCCCAGCGCCCGCTGCCAAGATAATCGGGCACGGCACGGTTGGCGTTGTGCGCCAGCACGATTTCGCGAATCGGCATGCCCAGCCGCCGCGCCCAGATGCATGCCAGCGAATTGCCCAGGTTGCCACTGGGCACGATGAAGGAGGCCGGCTCCCCGCAGCCGCGCCACACCGCGAGACTCGCCGCGGCGTAGTACACGGTCTGGGGCAGCAGCCGGCCAAGATTGATGCTGTTGGCGGAGGAAAGGGCCCGATGCGAGCGCAGCTCCGGATCGCGCAGCGCCTCCTTCACCAGGCGCTGACAGTCATCGAAAGTGCCCTCCACGGCGAAGGCCCGCACGTTGCCACCCCAGCAGGTGAGCTGTCGCTCCTGGGTCGGGGAGACGAGCCCGCGCGGGTAGAGGACGGCGACCTCCACGCCGGGCCGCCCGTGGAAGGCTGCCGCCACCGCACCGCCGGTGTCGCCCGAGGTCGCCACCAGCATGAGCAGCGGCGCCGAGGCCTCGGTGCGCAGCCGTTGCAGACAGGCCGCGAGAAAGCGCGCACCGAA
>DATIXW010000072.1:0-4494 GCA_035518135.1 Steroidobacteraceae bacterium | reverse complement strand
CGACACCACCAAGTTCGGCTGGAACGCCGGCGCCGGCATGTCCTTCGCGCTGCGCAGCGGGATGACGCTCTTCTTCGAGGCCCGCTACAACCAGATCCAGCTGCCGCAGAAGTTTGAGTACGTGCCGATTACCGTCGGCCTGAAGTTCTAAGCGCGCCTCAACCTCAGCCGCCGCTCACGCGCACGAGCGTTGCCGGCGCGCGCGAGCGCCACACCCCGTCGGCGGCGTAGATCGCCAGCGCCAGCCAGATCAGCACAAAACCCACGGCGCGCGCGCCGTCAAAGGCTTCGTGGTAGATGAGCACGCCGATGCCCAGCTGCAGGCTCGGCCCGATGTACTGCAGGATGCCCACCGTCGAGTACCGCAGGCGCCGCGCCGCATAGGCAAACAGGAACAGTGGCACCGCGGTCACCGGCCCGAGGCCGAGGAGCAGGGCTGTCGTGGAGGCGCCCGCGTGTGCGAAGGCGCCCGAACCGGACGCGGCGCACCACAGCAGATAAGCCGCCGCGGCCGGCAACAAGAGCACCGTCTCGGTGGCCAGCCCCGGGAGCGCCTCGACGCTGATCACCTTGCGCACCAGCCCGTAGAGCGAGAAGCTGAACGCGAGCGTGAGCGCGATCCACGGCGGCCGCCCCGCCTCGTAGGTGAGGTAGGCCACCGCCAGCGCGGCCAGTGCCACGGCCGTCCACTGCACGGGATTTAAGCGCTCGCGCAGCACGAAGATCCCGAGCACCACGTTGATCAGGGGATTGATGTAGTAGCCGAGGCTCCCCTCGACGATGTGCCCGTGGTCGACCCCCCACACGTACACGAGCCAGTTGGTGCTGATGAGGAGCGCGCTGAGCAGCAGGCGCGCCAGGAGCGGCGGCTGCGTGAAGATGGCCGCGAGGCCGCGCAGCTCACCCCGTGCGAGCATCCAGGCGAGGATGAACGCGCATGACCACACGATGCGGTGCCCGATGACCTGCGGTGCCGGGACGGTGCGCAGCGCATGCAGGTAGAGCGGGAACAACCCCCAGATCGTGAAGCCGGCGGCGCCGCACGCAAGGCCGCGCCCTGCGCGCTGCGGCGCGCTCACCCGCGGCCCGGCGGCGGCGCGGCACTCGCGGCGACGAACAGCGCCGCGAGCCGCTCGAGTCCTGCGGCATCGGCCGCATCGAAGCGCGCCTTCTGCGGGCTGTCGATGTCGAGCACGCCAAGGAGGGTGCTGCCGCTCACAAGCGGCACGACGATCTCCGAGCGCGAGGCCGCATCGCAGGCGATGTGTCCGGGAAACTCGTGCACGTCGGGGACGATGAGCGTGCGCCGCTCGGCGGCCGCGGTGCCGCACACGCCCCGGCCGAGCGCGATGCGCACGCACGCGGGCTGCCCCTGGAAGGGCCCCACCACGAGCTCCCCGTCCCGCAGGAAGTAGAAGCCCGCCCAGTTGACCTGCGGCAGCGCCCCGAAGATCAGGGCCGCGGTGTTGGCCGCATTGGCGATCGTGTCGCGCTCACCGCAGAGCAGCGCGCCGAGCTCCCGGGCGAGCTCTTCATAGGCGCGCGGCTTGTCGCGAAAGTCGTGGCGGCGGGCCGCGTGGGTCATACGAGCTGTCGGCAGCGCTTGTGGGTACGGACCGGGGCGCTATTGTGCCGGCTTTTGCCGCCCCCTGACATCCGCGGCGCGTGCCTCACGCCCGCGCGGTCGGGAACGGCAGCACCTCATCGATGTGCGCAGCTCCCGTGGCGAGCATCAGCGTGCGGTCGAAGCCGAGCGCGACCCCGGCGCAGTCCGGCAGCCCCTGCGCGAGCGCGGCGAGGAGGCGCTCATCGAGCGCCCGTACCGGCAGGGCGCGCCGGGCGCGCTCGGCCTGCTCGTGCGCGAAGCGCGCGCGCTGCTCGGCGGCATCGGCGAGCTCGTGGAAGCCGTTGGCGAGCTCGATCCCTTCGGCGTACAGCTCGAAGCGCTGCGCCGCGCGCGGCTCCTGCGGGTCAAGGCGCGCAAGCGCGGCCTGGCTCGCCGGGTAGCCGTACACGAAGGTGAGGCCGCCGTGCCCGAGCGTCGGGCCGATCTGTGCCCCCATGAGCAGCTCAAGGCACTCATCGCGCGTGCTCGCGGCGCTGCCGCTGAAGCCGGCCGCGGCGGCGGCGGCGGCGAGCTCAGGCGCGCCGGCGCTGAAGGGGTCGAGCCCGAGGGCGCGCCGGAACACCTCGCGGTAACTCAGCCGCTCGCTGCGACGCGCACCGGCCCCCTCAGCGAGCAGCGCGCGCACCAGGGCCTCGACCTCGTCCATGAGGGCCTCCAGGGAGAACCCGAGGCGATACCACTCGATGAGCGTGAACTCGGGGTTGTGCAGCCGCCCGCTCTCGAAGCCGCGCGCGACGTGGCAGATCTGGTAGATGTCCCCGCTGCCGGCGGCGAGCAGGCGCTTCATGGCGTACTCGGGCGAGGTGTGCAGGAAGTGCGGCACGGCGCCCGCGCCGGCGAGCTGCACCTCGGCGGCGTGGATGTGCACATCGCTCACCGCGGCGTTGACGATGAGTGGTGTGTCGACCTCGAGCACCTGGCGCTCGGCGAAGAACGCACGCGCGCGTGCGAGGAGGCGCGCGCGCGCGGCCAGCCGTGCGGGCGTGGCGCAGGGACGCCAGTCCGCACTCACGGCAGCTGCGCCAGCGCCTCACCGACGCGCACGGGGCCGCCGCACTGAAGCGCGCGCCAGCGGGCAGCTCCCGGGGGCAGCAGCAGGATGACGGTCGAGCCCATGTTGAAGCGCCCGAGCTCCGCGCCCTTCTCGAGCCTCAAGGGGGCTGCGAGCGAGCTGAGCGGCAGGGTGGTGCGCCGGCGCGGCCGCCGCGGCGTCACGTCCCCGTGCCACACGGTGGACATGCTGCCGACGAAGAGTGCCCCCACCAGTACCACGGCGAAGGCGAGGGTGCCCTGCTCGAACACGCACACGATGCGCTCGTTGCGCGTGAAGAGGCCGGGGACGCTTGCGGCGGTGGTCGTGTTGACGCTGAAGAGGCACCCGGGCACGTACCAGGCGGCGCGCAGCGTGCCTTCGAGCGGCATGTGGATGCGGTGGTAATTGAAGGGCGCGAGGTACAAGGTCGCGAACCAGCCCCCGCGGAACGCGTCCGCCCAGCTGCCCGCCTCATCGAGCAGCGCCTCGAGCGTGTAGGCGTGGCCCTTGGCCTGCACGAGGCGGTTGCCCTGAAGCGGCCCGCTCTGACTCACCGCGCCATCGACGGGGCAGACGAGCACGCGCGGATCAGGATCGATCGGGCGCGCCCCGGGGCGCAGCGCGCGCGTGAAGAAGGCGTTGAAGCTTGCGTACTTCAGCGCATCCGGCTCGAGCGCATCGCCCATCTCCGGGTGGTAGCCGGCGATGAAGCGCTCGATCAGGAAGTTCTTCAGGCGCGGGGCGCGGCTGCGCGTCACCGCGTGCACCAGCGCGCTGAGGGCATGCTGCGGCATGAGGTACTGCAGGGCGATGAAGGCGCGCGCGGCGAGGCCGTCCGCCTCGGCAGCCGGCCCCGTCACCGGCGCGCGCCCAGGGACGGGGCCACGGCGTGCAGGTCCTTCGCCAGCGCGGCCACGTCGAACGGCGGGGTGAAGAGGGCCACCAGGCGCGCATCCGCATCGAGCAGGAAGAGCACCGCCGAGTGATCCATGGTGTAGTCCCCCCCGGGCAGCTCGACGCGATTCACCGCCACCCCGAAGCCGCGCGCGAGCTGCGCGATGGCGGCGGGCTCGCCGGTGAGGCCGATGAACTGCGGGTCGAAGGCGTGCACGTACTGCTCGAGCACCGAAGGGGTATCGCGCTGCGGATCAACCGACACGAACACCACGCGCAGGCCTGCGGCAAGCGGCGCCTGCCGGCGCAGCTGCGCGAGCTTCACGAGCGTCGTCGGGCACACGTCCGGGCAGTGGGTGAAGCCGAAGAACACCAGCGTCGGGGTGCCCTTGAGGTCCCCGGGCGTGAACGCTCGCCCCGCGCTGTCGAGGAGGCTGAAGTCGGGGACGGCGCGCGCGGCCGGGAACCACGTGCCGCTTGCCAGCTGCGGGGCTGGCCTGTCAAGTTGTCGCGCGAGGTAGAAGCCCGCAAACGCCGCGCACAGCGCGGCGGCGATCAGGAACCAGCGGGACGGTGCCAGGGCCATGAGCGAAGTATTTCACAGGCGGGCGGCGCGCGGGCGCGCGCCCCGGCGCCGCGCAGCGCCCGCAGTGCGCCCAGCGCCCACGGTGCGTGCGCTGATCGATGCGGGCGCGCGACGTCTGGCGCGCGCGCGGGTGTACTTCGGGCACGGCACCGACAATGCGCGCGATGAGTCCGCCGCACTGGTGCTGCACGCGCTGAAGCTGCCGCACGCGGCAGGTGCGGCGCTCTACCGGCGGCGCGTGGGCGCGGCGGGCGCGCAGCGCGCCCGCGCGCTCATCACGCGGCGCATCAAGGAGCGCATCCCGGCGGCCTACCTCATCGGCGTCAGTGGATTTGCGGGCCTGCGCTTCTGTGT
>DATIXW010000071.1:0-9859 GCA_035518135.1 Steroidobacteraceae bacterium | reverse complement strand
TGGCGACGGCTCGCTCACCGTCTATATCCAGAGCAAATCCCCGGGCAAGGACAAGGAAGCCAACTGGCTGCCGGCGCCCGACGGTCCGATCTACATGGTCATGCGCCTGTACTGGCCGAAGACCGAGGCACCGACCATTCTGCCGCCCGGGGAAGGCACGTGGATCCCGCCGGGGGTGGCGCAGGCTCCGTAGGGCGCGGCGCGGTCCGGCAGCGGCGTTTCTTCGCGGCCGGAGGGCGCGGGGGTACTTGCTACTTCTGCGATTTCTTCGGGCGCTGCCAGCCGTCCACGGTCGTCTGCCGGGCGCGGGCAATCGTCAGTCTGCCGGCGGGCACCATCGCTGTAACGGTGGAGCCGGCTGCGATCGTGGCGCCCGCACCGACCGTGATGGGAGCAACCAGGACGCTGTTGCTGCCGGTGTGCACGTCATCGCCGATCAGCGTGCGGTGTTTCCTGGCGCCGTCGTAGTTGGCGATGATGGTGCCGGCGCCGATATTGACGCGTGCGCCGAGCTGCGTATCACCCACATAGGACAGATGGTTGGCCTTCGAGTCGCTGCCGAACTCGGAATTCTTTACTTCCACGAAGTTACCGATGTGCACGCCGGCGCCGAGCGTTGAGCTCGGACGGAACCGCGCGAAGGGGCCGATGTGGCAGCGTGCACCGATCGTGGCGCTGTCGATGACGCAATGCGCGAGCACTTCGGTGTCCGCGCCGATCTCGCTGTTGCGGATCACGCAGCCCGGGCCGATGCGCACCCGGTCCGCGAGGTGCACGCGTCCCTCGATGACCACGTTGACGTCGATGGAAACGTCCTGTCCGTGTGTCAGCGTGCCACGCACGTCGATGCGGGCCGGGTCCGCGAGCGTGACGCCCGCCTGCATGAGGCCCTGCGCGAGTTGTGTGCGTCGCACGCCCTCGAGCTGTGCCAGCTGCACCTTGTCGTTCACGCCGAGGACCTCCGTCGCGGCCGGGGCAAGGAGCGGCTGGACGCGGATCTTCTGCTTCACGGCGAGCGCAATCACGTCGGTCAGGTAGTACTCCCCTTGCGCATTGGTGCGGGTGAGGCTCGCAAGCCAGCCCTTCAGGAGCCTGGCGGGACAGGCCAACACGCCGGTATTGCACTCGCGCAGCGCCAGCTCGCGCCCGCGGGCCTCCTTATGCTCGACGATGCGACGCACGCGGCCGCGTGCGTCGCGCACGATCCGCCCGTAGCCGTGCGGGTCATCGAGCTTTACCGTCAGGAGGCTGAGGGTGCGCGGGTCGGCGAGCCCGAGAAGCGAGCGCAGGGTCGCAAGGCTGATGAGCGGCACGTCACCGTAGAGGACCAGCACCATGTGATCGTCGGGGATCTGCGGGATCGCCTGGCGCACCGCATGGCCGGTGCCGAGCCGCTCGGCCTGCATCACCCAGCTCACCGCCTCCTCCTTCAGCGCCTCGCGCACGCGCTCCCCGCCGTGGCCGTAGACGACGTAGAGGGCCGCGGGCTGCAGGGCCTTAGCGGTGGCGATGACGTGCTGCAGGAGCGGCCGGCCGGCCAGCGGCTGCAGGACCTTGGGCAGCGCGGACTTCATGCGCTTGCCTTCGCCGGCGGCGAGGATGATGACCGAGAGCGGCGCGACCGCCGTGGCACGCCGGAGAGTCTTCTTGCGCATGGGGCCGATTCTACTCGCGGCGCACGGTGAAGGAGTGATGCTCGCCGGCGGGCCGGGCCGCTTCCAGCGCGGCGAGCTTGCCCCGCATGGCTGCCCCGACGTACAGCTGCGGGTTGGAGCGACTCTGGTGATCCGCATCCTCGCGCTGGGCGATGAGGGCGCTCGCCCTGTGGAAGGCTTCCTCGAGTGAGGCGCTCTTGGGCAGCGCGTCCTTCAGAAACGCCTCCCCGAACCAGGTGAGATCGCGGTCCTCTTCGCAGCCGAAGGAGTTATGGGTGGCATCCGCCGCCGTCACGATCGCCGTGGTGTCGGTCTTGAGTTCATCGAGAAACACGCCCCCATAGCAGGCCGAGATCACGATGATGCGCCAGCGGATGCCGGCGGTATCGAGGGCTTCCTGCAGATCCGCGGGCGTCATCTGCGCCAGGGGCAGTGAACCGTTCTGCACTTCCAGGCCATCCTCCGAGCCGTGCGAGGTGAGAAACAGCACGAGCACGTCGTTGTCCGGATCCATGCGCGCCGCGAGCCCCTTCAGCGCCTGGCTGAGCCCGGAGATGCTGGCGAGCGGATAGGAGTCGCGGTCCTCCACGTCGTTAATGAGCAGGAGCGAGCGGCCCTCGGTGCCGTAGCGCTCGCCGAACACCTCGCCGGCAAACTGCGCCTCGCGGCGGAACACCGCCGGATCACCGTCACCGGCGAAGCCGATGAAGTAGGCGCTGGTGCGGCCAGGCTGCGCAGGGCGCATGCGCTCGACCGCCGCGGCGATGCGCGCCGGCTGGTCATAGAAGAGCACCTCGGTCTGCGCCGCGTCCTCCTCGCTTTGTGACTCGGTGGTGTCGTCCGCCACCCACAGGCGCGTGTCGAGGCTGAGCGTCGCGAGCACCCAGGGGGTGAGGATGAGCAGCAGCAGCGCGAGCAGTGCGGCCCGCAGGCGCACGATCCCGAAGGCGGCCCCCAGGACGCGCACGGTGAGGACCGCCAGATACACCAGCAGCAGCAGTGTCGCGAACAGCGGCCGTGCGCGCAGCGGCGGCAGATCGCTCGCGAGCCACAGCAGCACGAGCAGGAAGGGCGCGACCGAGAGGCTCGCCACGAGGAGCGCGCGCGTATCCGCCGGCCGACTCTGCACGCGCGCCACGAGGGCGCACGCGGCCAGCCCCAGCAGCAGGTAGCACGCCCAGCCGAAGAGCCCGTCGAGCTCGAACGGCGCATGCGCATCGGCGTGCACCTTGTCGAGCAGCGCCCACACCAGCAGGTTGAGCAGCAACAGCAGCGCGACCTGATCGAAGCTGACGGTGAGCTGTGCGGGCCAGCGGCGCCGCAACGCCAGGAGCGCCAGGCCGCACTGCAGGTTGTGCCCCAGGGAGGCAAACACCCCGCGCTGGGCCGGCCCGGGAGCCGGGGACGGGGACAGCGGCGCAGGTTCGGGCGAGGGATCCAGGGGATCAGCCCCGGAGCTTGCGCAGACGCTCGAGCACTTTCAGCTGGGCGGCCGCGCGGGCCAGCTCCGCCAGTGCCTCCGCCTGCGTGATCTTCCCCGAGCGGTCCTTCAGCGCCTCTTCGGCGCGCTGCTTGGCGGCGACCGCCGCGGCCTCGTCGATGTCCCTGGCGCGCAGCGCCGTGTCGGCCAGCACGGTGACCTTGTTCGGCTGCACTTCCAGGGCACCGCCCCCGACGTAAAAGAAATGTTCCTCGCCGGTGGGCGTGTACACACGCACCTCGCCCGCCTTCAGGAGCGAGAGCAGCGGCGCGTGACGCGGATAGATACCGAGCTCGCCCTGGGATGCGGGCGCGAACACGCTGGTCGCCGCGCCGGAGAAAATCTCCCCTTCCGCGCTCACGATGTCGACATGAATGCTCGCTGCTTCCGCCATGGACGCTCTCCGCTGTTGCGCTGCGCTTACTGCAGCGTCTTCGCCTTGGCGACCGCTTCCTCGATGGAGCCGACCATGTAGAAGGCCTGCTCGGGAAGTGCGTCGAACTCACCGCTGATGATGCCCTTGAAGCCGCGGATGGTGTCCTTGAGCGGGACGATCTTGCCGTCCTGGCCGGTGAACACTTTGGCGACGTTGAAGGGCTGGGACAGGAAGCGCTGCACCTTGCGAGCCCGGTACACGGTCTGCTTGTCCTCTTCCGACAGCTCGTCCATGCCGAGGATCGCGATGATGTCCTGCAGCTCCTTGTAGCGCTGCAGCACCGCCTGCACGCCGCGCGCGGTGTTGTAGTGCTCCTCGCCCACCACCAGCGGGTCGAGCTGGCGGCTGGTCGAATCCAGCGGGTCGACCGCCGGGTAGATGCCAAGGGATGCGATCTGGCGCGACAGCACGACGGTGGCGTCCAGGTGCGCAAAGGTCGTCGCGGGCGAAGGATCGGTCAGGTCGTCCGCGGGCACGTAGACTGCCTGGATGGAGGTGATCGAGCCCTTCTTGGTGGAGGTGATGCGTTCCTGCAGCACGCCCATCTCCTCGGCCAGCGTCGGCTGGTAGCCGACCGCGGAGGGCATGCGCCCGAGCAGCGCCGACACCTCGGTGCCGGCGAGCGTGTAGCGGTAGATGTTGTCGACGAAGAACAGCACGTCGCGGCCCCTGCCGCCGGAGTCCGGCCGCGTCTCGTCGCGGAAGTACTCCGCCATGGTAAGGCCGGTGAGCGCGACGCGCAGGCGATTGCCCGGCGGCTCGTTCATCTGCCCGTACACCATCGCCACCTTGGAGTTGGCGAGGTTGTCCTTGTCGATGACGCCCGACTCGATCATCTCGTGGTAGAAGTCGTTGCCCTCGCGGGTGCGCTCGCCGACACCGGCGAACACCGAAAGTCCGCTGTACTGCTTGGCGATGTTGTTGATGAGCTCGAGCATGTTGACGGTCTTGCCGACGCCCGCGCCGCCGAACAGACCCACCTTGCCGCCCTTGGCGAACGGCACCAGCAGGTCGATGACCTTGATGCCCGTGACCAGCAGGTCCTGCCCGCCGGCCTGTTCGGCGAAGGACGGCGGCGGCCGATGGATCGGCAGGTACTCACTCGCCTTCACCGGCCCGCGGTTGTCCTGCGGATGCCCGAGCACGTCCATGATGCGCCCGAGCGTGCCCTCGCCCACCGGCACCGACACCGGAGCCCCGGTCGCGGTGACGGCGAGCCCGCGCTTCAGGCCCTCCGAGGGGCCCATGGCGATGGTGCGCACGACGCCGTCACCGAGCTGCTGCTGGACCTCGAGCGTCAGCTCGACGTCCTTGAGCTTGAGGGCCTCGTAGACGTGCGGGATCGCTTCGCGCGGAAACTCGACGTCGATGACGGCGCCGATGATCTGGGTGATGTGTCCCTCAGCGGGAGTGGCCATGGTGTCGTTCCTCAAACCGCAGCCGCGCCACCCACGATCTCCGAAAGCTCCTTCGTGATCGCGGCCTGGCGGGCCTTGTTGTAGATCAGTTGTAACTCTTGAATCAGCTTGCCGGCGTTATCCGAGGCCGCCTTCATGGCGACCATGCGCGCCGCCATCTCGGAGGCGACGTTCTCCACCGCGCCGCGATACACCTGGGATTCGATGTAGCGCATGAGAAGTCCGTCGAGGATGCCGGCGGCATCGGGCTCGTAGATGTAGTCCCAGTGCTCCTGCAGGCCCTCGGTGTCGATGGACTCCACGGGCAGCAGCTGCAGCACGTCGGGCTTCTGGGTCATGGTGTTCACGAACTGCGCGTTCACCAGGTACAGCCGGTCGATCTTGCCCTCGCTGTACGCATCCAGCATCACCTTGACCGCGCCGATCAGGTCCTTCACGTGCGGCCGGTCGCCCAGGCCGGAAACACTGGCGAGGATCGGCAGCGACAGGCGCCGGAAGAAATTGAGCCCCTTGGTGCCGAGCACGCACAGGCTCACCTGCGCACCCTTGCCCTGCCACTCGCGCGCAAGGAGGAGCGCCTGCTTGAAGACGTTGGCGTTGAGCGCCCCGGCGAGCCCGCGATCGGTGGAGATGACGATGAGGCCGATCGCCTTGGGCTCGCGCGTGGAGAGGAACGGATGGCGGTAATCGGGGTTGGCCTGCGTCAGGTGCCCGATGACGTTGCGCATCTTCACCGCGTAGGGCCGCGCCAGGCGCATACGCTCCTGCGCGCGGCGCATCTTGCTCGTGGCCACCATCTGCATGGCCTTGGTGATCTTCTGAGTGCTCTTCACACTCGCGATCTTGGAGCGGATTTCCTTGGTGCCCGGCATGTCGTGTGAGCCCGCTGCTGCGGCCGTTAATAGGTACCCGTCGCGACGAAGTCCTCGATGCACTTCTTCATGAGCGCCTCGTTCTCCTTCGACAGCTTCGGGGTCGCGTTGATGCCATCGAGCATCGCCTGGTAGTTCGAGTGCGCGAACGCCTGCAGCGCCGCCTCGAACGCCACGATCTTCTTCAGATCCACCTTGTCCATGTAGCCGTTGTTGACCGCGTAGATCGACAGCGCCATCTCCGCCACCGACATCGGCGCGTACTGCTTCTGCTTCATCACCTCGGTGACGCGCTGGCCGCGCTCGAGCTGGCGGCGGGTGGCCTCATCCAGGTCGGAGGCGAACTGCGAGAACGCCGCGAGCTCGCGGTACTGCGCGAGCGCGAGGCGGATGCCACCGCCGAGCTTCTTGATGATGTCGGTCTGGGCCGCGCCACCGACGCGTGACACCGAGATGCCGGCGTTCATGGCTGGGCGGATGCCGGCGTTGAACAGGTCGGTCTCGAGGAAGATCTGCCCGTCGGTGATCGAGATGACGTTGGTGGGCACGAAGGCGGTGACATCGCCCGCCTGCGTCTCGATGATGGGCAGCCCCGTGAGCGAGCCGGTCTTGCCGGTGACCTTGCCCTTGCTGACCATTGCCACGTATTCCTCGTTGACGCGGGCGCTGCGCTCAAGCAGGCGCGAGTGCAGATAGAACACGTCGCCCGGGAATGCCTCGCGGCCCGGCGGGCGGCGCAGCAGGAGCGAGATCTGGCGGTACGCGACGGCCTGCTTGGAGAGGTCGTCATAGATAATGAGTGCATCCTCGCCGTTGTCCATGAAGTACTCGCCCATGGTGACGCCGGAGTAGGCGGCGATGTACTGCAGGGCGGGCGCGGTGGAGGCCGAGGCGGCCACGACGATGGTGTGCCCCATGGCGTCGTGCTCCTCGAGCTTGCGCACCACGTTGGCGATCGTCGACTGCTTCTGGCCGATGGCGACGTAGACGCACTTAATGCCCGAGGACTTCTGGTTGATGATCGTGTCGACCGCGAGCGCGGTCTTGCCGGTCTGGCGGTCACCGATGATGAGCTCGCGTTGGCCGCGGCCGATCGGCACCATCGAGTCGATCGCCTTGTAGCCGGTCTGCACCGGCTGACTCACGGACTTGCGGTAAATGACGCCCGGCGCCACGCGCTCGATCGGGGCGGTGCGGACGGCCTTGATCGGACCCTTGCCATCGATGGGCGCACCGAGCGCGTCCACCACGCGCCCCAGGAGCTCCGGTCCCACCGGCACTTCGAGGATGCGGCCCGTGGTCTTCACGGTGTCGCCCTCGCTCAGGTGCTTGTATTCACCCAGCACGACCGCGCCCACCGAGTCCTGCTCGAGGTTCAGCGCCAGCCCGAAGGTATTTCCGGGGAACTCGACCATCTCGCCGTAGCGCACGTCGGCGAGTCCGTGGATGCGGGTGATACCGTCGGTGACGGAGACGATCGTGCCGACATTGCGCGCCTCGGTGACGGATTTGAAGCTCTCGATCCGTTGCTTGATCAGATCGCTGATCTCGGTTGCCTTGATGGCCATATGCGTTCTCTCTCGAAAAGCGAATTCGTTGCAGGTTCTAAGCAGTCAGTTCGTAAGCGATGCGCGCAAGGCGCGTGCTGAGGGAGCCGTCGATGACGAGGTCGCCGGCGCGCACCACCGCCCCGCCGATCAGGCCGGGGTCGACCTCGCAGTGCAGACGGATCTTGCGCTTCAGTCTCCTCTCCAGAGCCGCGGTGAGTTTCTGCTGACGCGTCGCATCGAGCACGGCGGCCGAGGTCACCGTGACATCCGCGACGCCCTGGGCGGCATCCTTCAGCGCCTCGAAGCGCGCGGAAATCTCCGGCAGGTAGGCGAGGCGATGGTTGGCCGCGAGCGTGCGCACGAAGTTCTGCCCGTGCTCGCCCAGTTCCGGGCCGGCGATGCCGATGACCAGCTCGGCCAGCTGCGGCGGCGTCATGCGTGGGTTATCCAGCAGGCTCGCCACGCGCCGATCCTGCACCACCTGGGCGGCGACCTTGAGCGCCTGTGACCAGGGGGTAAGCCGGTCCTCACCGCGGGCCTCGGCGAAGGCTGCGCGTGCATAGGGTCGCGCCACCGTGAGCTTGTCCGCCATTGACCTGTGTATCCCTCTAGATCTGCGTGGCGAGCTGGTCGAGAAGATCCGCGTGCGCGCGCGCATCGATCTCGCGACCGAGGAGCTTCGCGGCCGCACCAACGGCGATGCCGGCCACTTCACGCCGCAGGCTCTCGCGCGCGCGGCTCGTCTCGAGCTCGATCTGCTGGTGGGCCGCCGCCACGAGCCGTGCGCCTTCAGTGTTGGCTGTGCCCTTGGCTGCCTCGACGATCTCGTTGGCGCGGTGCTGCGCCTGGTCGATGATCTGTGTGGCCCGCTCGCGTGCCTCGCGGATGATGGCTTCCGCATTGCCGCGCGCCTCGGCCAGCGCCTGTTCGCCCTTCTCGGCTGCCGCAAGACCCTGTGCGATCTTGCGCCGGCGCTCTTCCATAGCGCCGAGTATCGCCGGCCAGATCCACTTCATCGTGCCAAACACGAGCAAGGCGAACACGATCATCTGCACGATGAGCGTGAGATTGATGTTCACGGTCCTATCTCCTGCCTCGAGCCATCACGCCTGAAGCGTGAATCAGTGTGCGGCCTGCAGCGCGCTCACGAACGGATTGGCGAAGGTGAAGAACAGCGCAAAGCCGATGCCGATCATCGCCACGGCGTCCAGCAGACCTGCGACCAGGAACATCTGCACGCGCAGGGTCGGCAGCAGTTCCGGCTGGCGCGCCGAGCCTTCGATGAAACGGCCACCGAGAATGCCGAAGCCGATGGCGGTGCCGAGTGCACCCATGCCGAAGATGATGCCGACGGCCAGCACGGTCATGGCCTGGATGTGTGCAACGTTTTCCATTCAATCTCTCCTCGAAAGAAACAAGTACAAAAGTGGGGGCGCCTGGTAGCCGATCAATGGTGTTCGGAAGCCATGGACAGGTATACGACCGTCAGCACCGCGAAGATAAAAGCCTGGATCGTAATGATCAGTATGTGGAACCCCGTCCAGATCGTCCCGAGAACGAACTGTCCGATGATTCCCAGCCAGCCCCCCACGGTCAGAAGGCTGCCGAGACCATGCGAAAGCGTCAGCACTGCGATCAGCAGGAAGATCATCTCGCCGGCGTAGAGGTTGCCGTACAGACGCAGCGACAGCGAGATCGGGCGCGCCAGGAACGTCACCGATTCCAGGATGAAGTTCACCGGCACCAGCAGCGCCTGCACGAACCAGTTCTTGGCCTGAAAGGGATGCAGCGTAAGCTCGCCAATGAAGCCGCCCAGTCCCTTCATCCTGATGCTGTAGAAGATGATGAGTGCGAAAACGGTGAGCGACAGAGCGAAGGTCGCGTTCAGGTCAGTGCTCGGCACGACCTTCAGGTGCTCCAGTCCGGCACCGCGGGCGGCCGCGGGCAGCAGATCGACCGGTACCAGATCCATGAAGTTGAAGAGAAAGACCCAGCAAAAGATCGTGAGGGCCAAGGGGGCGATGAGTCGGCTGGTACCGTGGAAACTGTCGCGCACCTGCTCGTCGACCTTCTCCACGATCCATTCAATGATGCTCTGCGTAACGCCCGGGACACCGGAGGTCGCTTTGCGCGCAACCAACCAAAACAGTCCGAAGAACACCAGCGCCAGTGCCACCGAGAAGAATACGGTGTCGTAATTGATCACCGAGAAGTCGACGATGCCGTGCGGCGCCTTATTCGACAGGAAGTGCTGGTGATGCAGGATGTAGTCGGTTGCGCCCGGCGCCTGTTCTGGTTCTGCCATGACCTGTTACCGATCCGTCCGTCGCTTACGCGCCGCGGCGCGCGCCGCCGAGCGTCGGCAGCGCAACCACGAGCGCGATCCAGTACACCAAGAACGTCGCGGCGAAGGCGACAAACATCGCCAGGGGCGCCACGTTCACCCAT